>CAYZXK010000075.1:0-5777 GCA_964482395.1 uncultured Planctomycetales bacterium
GGTTTTCATTGCTGGGCAGCGCGGCTGGCGGCCTGGAGCTGCTGGCTGGGCGGCCACAGGGCCGGCTCCGGCCACGGCGGCGGCCGGTTGCCGAACAGGACGAAGTGTCGGTTCTTGGGACCGACCCGGGTCTGGAGCCACAGATGGACCGGCGGTATCGACCGGCCCTCGGCTGAAAGCCTGGCCGGGGCCTCCGTCAGAAACCGGACGTAGTCTGCCCGGGATGCCACCAGCAGGACCCGATCGGGCCCGGAGAGTCGATCAATCATCTCCCGGCCCACCAGCTCTGTCTCCCGTTCCAGCGAACGCCGATTGGACTGCCGCCGCAGCAGCTCAAGCTGGTCGATGATTCGGGGGAAGCGGATGTCGCTGTACCAGATGATCCGCGAATCCTGGCTGCCAATCTGCCAAAGATTGCGGCGCAGGTCGGGCCCGATCCGCTCTCGCAACTGGCCGGCGAAATCCAGGAATGGACGCTGCGAGACGAACACCGGCATGGCCTGAGCCCAGATCCACAACCAGGTCAGCCACATCGTCCCGACCAGGGTTGCAAACGAGGCGGGCCCGCGCCGACGGAAGTAAAGCCAGGCGGCGGTTGCCGCCCCGACGCTGAATATCACCGCGCCGACCGCGTACGGCGGCCAGACCTCGTTCCAGGCGAAGCCCTCCAACTGCCCGATTCTCCGGTACCACTGGTAGACCCCTGCCAGACCGCCGATGAATGCCAGCGGTACCAGGCCCCAGACTGCCAGGCACACGCGTCGGTCGCGCACCGGGTTGGGCCGTCGGGCCGGATCGAACAGGCTGGCCAGTTCGATTCCCAGGAGCACCAGCAGGGGCGGAATGGCCGGCAGGAAATAACGCAGCTCTTTGCCGGCTGAGGCGGTGAAGAAGACCAGCAGCCCCCCGACCCACAGGCCCAGGAAACGTGTGCCCTGCGGATCGACGCCTGGGCAGCGTCGGAAGATGCGGACGCAGGCCTGGGGCAGCGACAGAGAGAACGGCAGGCAATAGACGATGGGCGGCAGCAAATATATGAAGTGGTAGTACCAGGCCCGCTGACCCTCCACGTTCGGCATCGCGCCGGTGAAGCGGTCCAGGAATTCGACTCGCCACTTGGCCAGGGCGGTGGGCTCCAGGACCAGCATGGCCACCGCCCAAGGCAGCCACGGAAGCAGGAAGACCAGTAGCCCCCACAGGTGGACGCGGTCGGCCAGAACCCGCCAGCGCCGCTGCACTGTCACGTACAGTGCCGCCGGGATACCGACGATCGCCAACGGCATCGGTAGCTTGTACAGCATGCCCAGCCCGGCGGCGAAATAACTCAGCAGCCATAGCCCGGTCCGCTTGCGGCCCGGCGACTCCTGTTCGGCAGCTACCCAGAACGCGGCCAGCGAAAGCGTGGTCAGGGCCGACAGACCCAGGTCGCTGGCTCCCCGGTGGGACCAGTACAGGACCAGCAGGCTGGCCGAGCTGGCGAACCCGGCGAAGACGGCCGCCCGGTCGCCGGCGATCCGACGGGTCAGCCAGAACACCGTAACCACGATCAGCAGGGCCGCCACCCCGTTGGGGATCCGGGTCGAGACCTCATCAATGCTTTTCTGACCCCGCAGCCAGGCGGTGAGCATGACCGCCCAGTAGGGCCCCGGCGATTTCTGGACCCGGGTCTCCCCCGAGAACCTCGGGACGATGAAACTGGTGGGGAACGGGCCCTCCATCATCTCCCGAGCGGTCTGCGCTACCCAGCAGTCGGTAGGCTCGAACCGCGCTCCCCCGCCGAGATTCGAGAAAACCAGCAGGCTGGTCCAGCCCAGCAGGGCGATCAACCACGCGGTCGTGGCGGGTCCGACGGCCGGGCGTGCTGGCTGGCCTGAATGCTCCACAAATGACTCTTTGGCTGGTGGACCGCTCACCTGCGACTCCGGTCGGGCTGCTATGTGTATCGCCGGAAGCGAGCGGTCGTCAAGCTTGGAGGGCGGCTGATGCCGGCCGCGGCCGGTGCAGGCCGCTCCCGAGCTGCCCGCAGGCGGCCATCTGCTCGCGGCCCTTGGTGATCCGACGTTTACAGCCTTGGCCGGCTTCTTTGAGCCAGGCCAAGAACTGCTGGATGGACTCCTCGGTCGGGGCCGGCCAGGGCGAATTACGCCGCGGATTGTACGGAATCACGTTGAGCATGCATTTCAGCGGCCGCAGGTACTCGGCCACCTGGAAGGCATGCTCACGGGCATCGTTGATGCCCGGAATGACCACGTACTCCATCATGAAGAACTGGCAGTTCCGCAGGGGATATTCCAGCAGCGCCTGGCGCAGTTCCGCCAGGGGTTCCAGGCGGTTGTGCGGCATGATCCGCGAGCGGATTTCGTCGTTGGGAGCGTTCAGCGAGACCGCCAAATTCAACCGGCGCCAGCCCAGTCCGGCCAGCCGGCGGATGCCAGCCACCCGACCGACGGTCGAAATGGTGATCCGCTCGCCGGCCATCGACAGCCCGCTCGGGTCCATGAGCACTCGGATGGCCTGAATGACATGGTCGAAGTTGTCCAGCGGCTCGCCCATGCCCATGAAAACCACGTTCCGGATGCCGCCTTGGAAATCCCGCTGGGCGGCGACCACCTGACCGACGATCTCCTCCGGCCGCAGGTTGCGGAGCAACCCGAGCTGCCCGGTCTGGCAGAAGAGGCAGCCGTGGGCGCAGCCGATCTGCGATGAAACGCAGAGGGTCCGCCAGACGCCCTGTCGCCGCTGCATGGGCACCACCACGCTTTCGATTTCCAAGCCGTCGGCGGTGCGCTGGACGAATTTGGTAAGCTGGCCTTCGCTGACCCGCTGGACCACCGGCAGCGGCTCGGCGCTGAGCCCTCCATCGGCGGCCCGGCCATGCATCAGAGCCCGGTATGCGGCCCGGAGCGGCTTGATCTGGTGCTGCCGCGGGCGACAGCGAGCCAGCACCTGCTCGAAAGTCAGACCCAAAACGTCCATGCCCGACTCAATCGGTTCGCTCGTCGCCCGAGCTGGCCGGTGAAAGCGGCCGGATCTTCAGATTGCGATACCAGACCTTGTCGCCATGATCCTGGAGGACGATGTGCCCGCGTTTGATCCGGCCGCTGGCGGGCATGTCCTTGAACTTGCTGGCGGCCAGCCGCCGCTCCCACTCCGGGCTTCCCAGCTCGCACTCCACCACCTTCACATCGTTAAGCCAGTATTCCAGGTGCGGCCCGTCGGCCACAATCCGAACCTGGTTGAACAATCCCACCGGGCGGGTCGCGTCGCAGGCCGGCGCGTACATCCCGTAATAGGAGCCGGCCGAAGTCATCGGGTTGCGCCCGTCGGCATGCTCGGCATTGTCCAGCACCTGCATTTCCGGACCGGTCTCCCAGGGCCATTTGTACTCCTCGCTGACTCTGAAAAAGATGCCGCTGTTGCCGCCCGGACTGATCCGCCACTCCAGTTTCAGCTCGAAGTTGTCGAATTCCTCCTCGGTGGTGATATCCCCGCCCGGCCCGACCCGGACCAGACACCCGTCGATCACCTTCCAACCCTGATCCGGGAAACGATCCTGCTTGTAGCCCCGCCAGCCACGAGTAGTCCGCCCGTCGAACAGCAGCCGCCAGCCGGCCTGGCGCTCGGGTTCAGTGAGCACGTTTTGCGGCGGCTGCGGCGGTCGGGGCAGAACCTTCCCCGGGCGGTCAGCCGGAATCTGGTGGAGGGTGTACCAGGCCTCGGTGCTCCAGGGCAGCTCGCCCTCCTCGGACAAGCACGGCGGCAACAGCCGAAGGTAGACCACGGTCGGCGGCCGAAGTCCTGGGACTTCAAGGAAGACGTGCCGGCGATCTTCCGAGACGCTGGCGGACTTGACCGGGAGCGAGCTGCCGTCGCGAGTGGGACCGGCTCCTTTCTCGGCGTCAAATGGCCACTGCTCCACGTAGTAGGAGTCCGCTTCCCACCCCACCCGCAGGTCCAGAGGCTTGGTGAACTCGATTTCCAGGCCGTTGGACATGGCCCGCACGGCCAGCATCTCGAAGACAATCTTTTCGCCCGGCACCGGGACGATCGGGGGCTCCTTGCTGAAACGAAAGACGCATCCCTGTGGTCGGCGGTCGGCGGTCTCGATCTGCGCCCGCCGGGTTTCAACCGAGCCGGGAATCAGCAACTGCCCCTCATACCGGCCGGCCAGGGCCAGTAGTGGCCACTCTGAGCCGCTGCGATCCGGATCGGCGTCCGCCCACAGGATGGCGGGGCCCGGCCGCGGTTCGTGGGACGGCAGCCGCACCCACCCGCCGTTCAGGTATCTTCCCTGCCCCCGACTGAGCGCCTGCCCTACCTGGTCCCGAAAGCCGGGATGCGGTCCGGCTACCGGGGTGCCGTCGCCGGGCCGGCCCCGCCGCAGCGGCGGGATGATCGGCTTGCGGCCCGGGGTGCTCTGACGCGGAACGTCGGCGGGATGACTCAGCACGCTGTCCGGCACCAATTCGAACTGCTCGCCGGTCGCTCCCGGCAACCGCCACTGGAGCGATAACTCGGCCCCGCCAAAGGCCTGAAAGTGCAATATGCGGAACTCATGCTTCCCGGCCGGCAGCTCGATTACCCCGTCCCTGGGCTCCGGGCCATGGAGGCCGTCGTGGTCGACCACCAGCTTCCGGTCGATCCAAAGCTGCGCTCCGTCATCGCTCACGAGTCGAAAGATATAGCTGCCGGGCTGCGAAACGCTGATGAATCCGACGACCTCGGTCACGAACTGTTGGGTAAAGTCCCCGAAATCGCCGCGCTCCCCGCTCAGGTCTATGACCGGCTTGACCGCGACCAGATTGGGCAGTTCGCCGGGCGCCGGGCTTGAAACCTGTCGGAGGTCGGATCCGATGTCGTAGACCCGCACCAAGACGCCGGCATCGCCCTGCGTCTGGGCGGCAGCCGTCGCCACCAGCAGCAGGCTTCCCGTTACCAGTTCCGGCCAGTGCAGAGACATTTCTTGAGTACCTCTCTAACAGGTCGGTGACACCCTCGGCGACCGTTCAGGCAGTTTCCGGTCTGCGGTGTCGTGGCCGGCACGAGCTATTATCCTAGAATCTGCGTGTGCAAGCCACCTTGGGGGGGTGTGGCCGGCGGCAGTTTGCCCGGTTGGCAGAATCGGCTGTGGGGCAGATAATAATGGGGTTGTGGTCGGGCCGTCGGTGCACCATCCCGGGCGAGCCGGCTGGCGGGCGTTGAGAACGGATGCTGCGCGAGGTTATCGACATTGCGTCGCTGGAGGACTTTGTGGGCGGGCTGGCCCGGGCGGCCCGGCTGCGGGTCTGCGTCTACGATCGGCACGGTCAGCTCATCGCTTGTTCTCCCGCCGAGAGCGATTTTGCCTTGCTGACCCGGCATGTGCTGAACCGGCTACCGCCGAATCTGGTCCTGACCGCGGTTCCGGCCCATGATCCGCCGGGCAATGTCGCTTTTGTGGAGAGCGAGGCGGTATGGTACGTGGTCGCGCCGGTCTACGTCGAGGATCGGCAGGCGGGCTATCTGGGCGTGGGCGAATTCCGCGACCAACCACCGACTACCAAGCAGTGGGTTCTGCCCGGGAACCGCCAGGGAGTGGACCGGCCCACCCTGGAACGGGCCTGGGAGAAGCTGCCGACCCTGGATCGTGCCGGACACGCCCATGCGGTCGTGACCGCTCGGTGGGGTGCCCGACAACTGGCCCAGTGGGTTCGTCGGGAGTCGCGTCTGCTGGCGGCCACGGATCAGGTGGCCTTGGTGGGGGATATCGCCGAACTGCTGACCGGACAGCAGGACTT
>CAYZXK010000076.1:0-3407 GCA_964482395.1 uncultured Planctomycetales bacterium
GCCCAGGGCTTGCCGCAGGCGCTGCACCGCCGTGTGCATCCGTGACAGGGCGGTGCCCAGCGGGATGTGCAGCAGCTCGGCGATCTGCTCAAAGGTCAGGCCGGTTGATAGCCGGAGAACCACTACTTCACGCAGGCTTTCGGGCAGCGCGGCCACCCCCTCGCGTAGGGCTTGCATCCGCTCGTGTTCACTCAGCCGGCCGGCCGGGTCGGGGCTGGGGTTGGCCAGTTGTTCCGCCAAGTCCTGGCAAATCACCTGTCCATGCGACCTTCGGTATCGGTCGTGGCACAGGTTGCGGGTGACGGTCAGCAGGTACAGTTCAGGTCGCGTGCTGGCCTTCAATGCCGCCAGGTTGCCGGCTGCTCGACAGAAGGTTTCGGCCACGATGTCCTCTGCCTCGTTGCTCAGTCCGTAGGCTCGCCGGACGTACGCCAGCAGTCGCGGCCCCAGCTCGACGACCAGACCTTCCAGCCATTTTTGATCGTCGGCGGTGAGGCGTCCGCCGGGTGTCGGTCCCACGTCCATCGGCTACCTGAACAGAAGACGCCCGAGGTTGGAGATTATTCGTCGCGGCCGGCCGCCGCCGGACGGCCGATAACGGCGACCGGCTCGAAGCATGCCAGGCCGATCAGCCCGGATCGGCCGGAGCCTGTAGTCCTAATACGTCGGCCGACTGCCGGAGTGCCTCGACGCAATTACGGATGTGCTCCTCCAACGGCAACCCGATCAGCTCCGGACTGGCGTAGATGTCCTCACGCGAGACAGTGGCCGCGAAGGAGGGACTCTTGAGTTTCTTGATGACGCTCTTGGGTTCCAGCCCTTCCAGACGAGTCGGTCGGACCAAGGCGCAGGCCACCAGGAACCCGCTCAGTTCATCGACCGCGAACAGCGCGCGCCGAATCGGCCGGTCCCGGGGATATTGTTCCAGGTTCCACGGCACATGTGACAGCACCGCCCCGACGATCTCCTCGTCTGCCCCCCGCTGGCGAAGGATTTCGGCCCCCATCCGCGTGTGTTCCGGCACACTGGGCCATCGCTCGTAGTCGAAGTCATGCAGCAGCCCGACCACCGCCCACTGCTCCTGGTCGGCCCCGAAGTGCCGCGCGTAATGGCGCATGCAGGCCTCCACGCCCAGGGCGTGCTTGCGCAGTGAGTCGCTGGCCGTGTACTCGCAGAGGATTTGCCAAGCCTGTTCCCGCGTCATGATTGCTCCATTGCCGGTGCCGATCTGCCGGGCGGCCCCGCACCCGCGGCGGGCCGGCTTGCATTGTAGGCCCGGCCTCGATTCATTGGCCAGCCGGCGCGCTCGCGGAGGTTGCGGGGCTGGAGGCGGGCTGAGTGCTCGATTCCGGCGGCGGGCCGAGCAGGGCCTGCCAAGCGGTCATCTGCCGGGCCGCACGCAACAGCTTCCCGTTGAGGTATACCGTCGGGGCCTCGACCACGCCCAGCCGCCCGGCCAGTTCCAGGTCGGCCTGCACGCGGGCCGTCGCGGCCGGCGAGTCCATCGCCGCCTCGAACGCCGCCCGATCCATGCCCAGCTCTGCTGCCCAGTCGGCGAAAAGCCCCCGTTGTGCCGCGCTCTGCTGCTCATAGCGCCGCTTGGGAATCGCCGCCTGGTGGTCCCATAGCTTCTGGCGCATGGCCAGGCACTGCTCGGGTCCGCCGATGAGCCGAGCGGCTTCCACCGCGCGTGCGGCTCGACAGGCCGAGGGGTGAGCCCCGCTCAGCCGGGCCTGCGGATTGCAGTCGCTGTCCAGCGGCAGATGCCGCAACGCGATCCGGAGCCGTCCGGGATACTTCCGCAGAACCTGACCCAGCACTTCGTGCTGCGTCCGGCACTGGGGGCATTGAAAGTCCGAGAATACGACCACCGTGTCTGCTGCCTCGGCCCAGCCCTCGTACACCTCGTCCTCGTAAGCCGGGATGAATACGGTCGGCTGGCGTTCATAGTCCCAGCGGACGAAAGCCGGGTCGTCCAGCACGGCGGCGTAGGCCTTCCCCCGCTCCACGATGGCCGATGCCAGCAGGACGATGTAAGCGAAGCCCAGGTGATTGATGAGTACCAGCAGGCTGCTCACGCCGGTAGCCAGGACCAGACGCCGGGTGGGATGCGCCGGGGCCGGCTCACGCCCCGCCCGCCACGGATATGCCAGGACGGTCAGCAGTACCAGGCCGCCGTTGACCGCGTGGGTCGCCAGGCAGACCAGGCACCAGCGGTGCAGCTCGAAGGCCATGATGCGGATGAAGTTAAGCGAGGCCGCGGCCCCGCATAGCACGATCAACGCCAGGCACAGGTGCCAGCCCCGGCCGGCCCGGGTCGGCGGACCGATCAGCACGAACCACAGGCCGACCGTCGCGAAGTAGGCCATCCCCAAGGCGGAAACCGGCAGCTTCGGCCAATTGCGGAACAGTTGAACGTAGCCCTGGGGCGAACCGATCACCGACCCACAGTCGCTTTCGCCGGCCCCGGCTTCCATTCCCCGGCAGAAGGCCGCCAGAAACGGGTTGGCCTGCGCCGAACCCAGCGAGAGCTGCAACAGTTGCAGGGACATGAACCAGCCCGCGACCGACAGAGCGATCGCCAGCCAGCGCAGCAGGTTCTTCGGCTGGCGAAAAGCCGGCGAAGCAGCCGAGCCGTTCATGGCCACAGCACCGCGTCCGGCACATACCCGCGGACCTTGGCCAGGGCCTGGTTGGCCTGCTGGTATGAGCCGTAGCGACCTTCGAGGACCACGTAGCAGGTCGTCTCCTTGCGCGGCTCCTGTCGTACGTAGGTTTGCAGCCCCTCCCGCTTCAGCTTTCGCACCAACTGCTCGGCGTTTTCGGTCCGCGAAAACACGCCGCACTGGATGGCGAAGTGGTCCGCCCGCAGTTGCAATCGTCGCTGGGCCGCCTCGGCGTAGCGACCGCTCGGAAACTCGCTGACGATCCGCCGATAGGGCGTCAACGCCGCCGACCAGCGCCCGCTACGCTCGTAGCACAAGCCCATCCGGAACAGCAGAGCATCTTTGGGCGCCATCGACGGCATGCCGTCGACTGCGGTTTGAAGGGCTCGCAGAGCCGCCTCCCAGTTCTCATCTTCGAAGTAGAGCACGCCCAGCACCGCGTTGGCTTGCCAGGCTATCTGCCCTTGGCCGGGCTGGCTGGCGGCCCGCTGAAGATCCGCATAGGCCCAGGCCCGCTGACCGGCCAGGGCCCGGGCCATACCACGCACGTACAGGGCTCGCCCGGTTTCCGGCCGATCCCGGACCTCGTCCAGGAAGGTCGAAAGCCGCTCCGCGGCCAGATCGTACTGCTTGTTCCGATAAGCCTGTTCCCCCTCCACCAGCAACATCCGCTGCCGGTCGGTCAGTGCGTTGCACCCGGCCAATCCGACCAGCATGCCCAACCATAGCACAGTTCGCATG
>CAYZXK010000077.1:0-14844 GCA_964482395.1 uncultured Planctomycetales bacterium
GGCCCGCGCACCACCGCCATCGTCGGAATCCAGAGTTCCTCCTGCCGCTCACCCCCACGCAGTCCCAATGCCATGCCACATCCTCCTTGATGCCATTATTATTGCATGCGAGGCAAGGGGTTTTTCAACGGGCTGCTAGGAATCAGAGTCGCCCGATCAAGACAATTCTGGAGAGGTCCCGGAATAGCTAGCGCGCACACGGCGCCGCAAAGACAGCCAAGCAGAAAAACACTTTTGGGTCCAGATCGCCGGCGCTGGCTACGGATCGAGGGCCGGAGCCGCCTCGTCGATCTGGATGACTTCCACCCGCTGGTTGGCGCGGTGGTCGGCCTGGTCGTAGGCCGGGACGGCGACCCGTTCACTGTCGGCGCAGGCGGTCAGGCGCAACTGGCTCCAGGCCAGCCCGTTGGACACTAGGACTTGCGCGACGGCGAGGGCTCGTTCGTACGCCAAGCGCATGCCGCGGTCTTCAGTCCCATAAGCTTCGGCCGCGCTGCAATGACCGCGCAGTTCGAGGATGGTCCGACAACCGCGGAACTGGTCGGCCAGGGCCACAGCGGCGGCCTGCCCGCTGTCATCCAGGGCGGTGCTGTTGGCATCGAAGAGGACGGTTCCGCCCACCCCGTAGGCTGCGCCGCGGCGGATGGACTGCACGTCATGCTCGGCCCCTCTGAGTCCGTTTTGGCGGGCCTGGCTGGTGCCGCCGGCCCGTTGGCGCAATCGCTGGATGAGCAGGAAGTCGCGTGGATCGGCGGAGTTGGCGTCGACGGGGTTATTGAAGGCCTGTCGGACGGCCAGGGCGAAGTCGAGCTGCTCGGGGGTCGGGCCGCCTCCGGTTTCGCCGCCTTTGACGCGCCCGTGGTCCTTGGCCGTGGGGGCTTTCATGGCCAAAGCCAGCAGGATGACGAAGAAACCCATCTGGAGCATGACGTTATCGGCAAAGGAGATCAGCCATTCCGGGGCGCCCTCGTGGGGTTCTTCGTGGAAACCCCCATGATGGGCCGAGGAGTGTCGGGGACTGGCAGCGGCAGCGTGCCCGGCCTCGGCGGCGGTGACGGTCTGCTCTTCGGTCAGCTCGCGCGTCTCGGGCATGGCTAAGTCACGCTGGCCAGATCAGCGGCGTTTATCAGACCGGGCGACCACGGCAACGGCCCGGCTCGCCAGTGCTGGCCGGCGGTTCGGATCCGGAGCTGCCCTGCGGGTTTGCGCACGGTCATTCAGTTATTGGTCCCCAGCTTGGCCCGCGTGGACTGAGGCAGGAACGCGAGCATCTTCTCCATGGTCACACGCGGGTTGTCGCCGGCGCCGATCGACATCAGCCCTTGCAGAATCATCTCACGGTTGACGATTTCCTCGGCCGACCGGATGGCCAGCTTGTCGCCGATGGGGCCGGCTATGGCGTTGGCCATGATGCAGCCGTACATGGTGGCGACGACGGCGACCGCGAGCATGTGCCCCATGATCTCGACCTCGCCGCCCAGGTGGCCGAACATTCCGATCTGTCCGATCAGGGTGGCGACCAGACCGTAGCCGGGGGCATACAGCTTGATCATGTCGAAGAATTTCTTACCGGCCTTGTGGCGTTCCTGCATGGCCAGCAGCTCCATCCGGAGGCTGGTTTCGATGGTTTCCGGCGAGGTGCCGTCCACCAGCATCTTCAGTCCCTGAGCCAGGAACTTATCGTCGAGTTTGCTGATCTCCGGCTCGAGGGCCAGCACTCCGTCGCGTCGGGATTTCTCCGAGAGCCGGTACATCTCCTTGATGACTTCCGCCGGGCTCTTGGATTTATGAAACAGGAAGCGTCGAACGTAGCCCGGAACGCATTTGAGCTTGTCCATCGGCATGCCCATGAACGCGACGCTCAGGGTGCCGCCGAAAACCATCACCATGCCCTTCTCGGAATAGAAGATCATCCAGTTGCCTTCCGAGGCCCGGTAGCCCACGTACAGGCAGGCGGCGATACCGATCAGGCTCCCGATCAGGCTGGCTTTGTCCACGCCGAGAGATCTCCCGATTTTCCAGACCCGCGCACAGGCGCGCTATGGCACTCTCCCGATTGGCGTTATCGTCACAGGGGCCCCAGTGGTCGATTAAGGGCCGAGCGGATAATCGGACTCGACGCCTGCACCCCGGCGGTTCCCGCCCTACAATGGTCGCAGCGATTATCGGCGCGAGGCGCGGTCTACATGAACGTCGCGGACCAGCTCCCCCGGCCCGGGGGATCAGTGGCTCAGTTACCGGTCGGCCGTCGACCCAGACGTGGGCTGGGGCTGCCCTGGCAAATCCTGATCGGCTTGTTGGTGGGCGGGTCGGCCGGGCTGCTGGCCAACCGCCTCTGCCCGGCCCTGCCGGACGGCGCGCCTCATCCCGGCCTGGCCTGGGCGGTGCATAACATCGCCGAGCCGGTCGGGCAGGTGTTCATGCGGTTGATCCTGATGGTGGTCCTGCCGCTGGTGTTCAGCGCTCTGGTGCTGGGCGTGGCCCAGATCGGCGACCTGCGGCGGCTGGGGCGAGTCGGGCTCCAGACGCTCTTGCTCACAGTGATCTTATCGGCCAGCTCGGTTGCGATCGGGGTGGGTCTGGCCAACACGCTGCGGCCGGGACTGCATTTGAGCCCGGAGCGCCGGGTAGCGCTTCGGGACCGTTATACGCCGCAGACTGCCGAGAAGCTGGGCCAGGCCCGTCAGACCAAGCCCTTGCGCGACACGTTGCTGGACATCATTCCACGAAATCCGCTTCGGGAGATGGTGGGCGCGGTGGACGGGGGTTCCTCCGGTGGCGGCATGCTGGCGGTCATGTTTTTCGCGTTGGTGTTCGGAATCGCGCTGGCCATGGCGCCGGACCGGACCCGGCCGCTGATCTCGGTGTTGGAGGGCATATACGACGTCGTGCTGGTCATTGTCAGTTGGGCCATGCGACTGGCGCCGCTGGGAGTGGCCGGCCTGGTGTTCGGGGTGACTGCCCTGCTGGGGGTGGAGATCGTCAAGACTCTGAGCTGCTACGTGTTGACTGTCTTAGCCGGATTGACGCTGCATCTGGTGGGGGTCTACTCGCTGGTTCTGGCTGTGCTGGGCCGGACCAACCCGCTGCGCTTCTTCAGTCGGATCTCGGAAGCCATGCTGACTGCTTTCGGGACCTCCTCCTCGAACGCCACGCTGCCGACTTCGCTTCGCGTGGCTGAAGGGAACCTGGGCTTGAGGCGTGAGATCGCCGGTTTCGTGCTCACCGTGGGGTCCACGGCGAACCAGAACGGGACGGCGTTGTACGAGGGGGTCACGGTGCTGTTTCTGGCCCAGGTCTTCGGCGTCGACCTGACGTTGACGCAGCAGATCACCGTGGCCTTGATGTCGATCCTGGCCGGGATCGGCACCGCCGGCGTGCCGGGCGGGTCGATTCCGCTGGTGATCGTGGTGCTCGAGTCCGTGGGCGTGCCGGGGGAAGGAATCGGGATTATTCTGGGCATCGACCGGCTGCTGGACATGTGCCGGACGACGCTCAACGTCACCGGCGACATCGCCGTGGCGGTCTGCGTCAATCGCTTGGAGGGTCGGCCCGGCGGCCAAGGTGGTTTGAGCGGATCGGCTGAGCCCGCACCGAGGAGATAGGTAATTGACGGCGCATGGCTGGGGCTGGTGGGTGGGTTTCAACGTCGCGGTGCTGCTGATGCTGGCGGCGGACCTGGGTCTGTTCCACCGCCGCTCGCACGAGATCAGATTCAAGGAAGCCCTGTTCTGGAGCATCCTCTGGACGGTGGTGGCCTTGGCGTTCAATCTCGGACTGTGGGGGGGATGGTTCGGCGGCTACGAGCCGGGCGACCGGAACCAGGCCGCCCTGGAGTTTTTGACCGGCTATCTCATCGAACGCTCCCTGAGCTTCGACAACCTGTTTGTCTTCGCAGTCATCTTCACTTACTTCGCGGTCGCGCCCCTCTACCACCACCGGGTCCTTTTCTACGGCATTCTCGGGGCACTGATCTTCCGGGCGATCTTCATCTTCGGCGGACTGTGGCTGATCGAGAAATTCGAATGGATGATCTATGTGTTCGGCGTATTCCTGATCTACACCGGCATCAAGCTGGCGGTGTCCAAAGAGAAGGAAATCCAGCCCGAGAAGAACCCGGTCCTGAAGCTGATCCGCCGGGTTCTCCCGGTGACCGAAGGGTATGTCGGCGGGCGATTCGTCGCCCGGGTCAAGGGCCGGATCTACGCTACGCCGCTGCTGATGGTGGTGGTGTTTCTGGAGATGACCGACATCATGTTCGCACTGGACTCCATTCCGGCCATCATCGCGGTCACCCGCGACTCGTTCATCGTTTACACCTCCAACGTCTGTGCGATTCTGGGCCTGCGAGCCCTGTATTTCGTGCTGGCGGCCTTCATGCGCATGTTCCACTACCTTTCCTACGGCCTGGCGGTGCTGCTGGTGTTCATCGGGGCCAAGATGGTGATCGAGCATGTGGGCCACTTCCATCTGCACACCGGTATCTCGCTCGGGGTTGTGGCGGCGATTCTGACCGTGGCGGTGGTGACCTCGCTACTCTGGCCGCCCAAGTCGGCCGCCGAGACGCCACCCCTGAGCAGTTCGGACTTCTGAGGCGGCCGGCCGGCTTGCATTGGCCCGGCATCGGCCAGTATGGTGCGGGATGCAGGCGTTGCTAATCCAAGCCGCCGCTCATGAGGGATCGCCCAGTGGACCGAATCATCTACCTCGACAACGCGGCCACCAGTTTCCCCAAGCCGGATTGCGTGCACGATCGGGTGCGGGATTTCTACAGCAAGTACGGGGTCAACCCGGGCCGGACCGGCTGCGATCTGAGCCTGCACGCCGAGGAGGTGATCCACAACACCCGGAAGCGACTGAGCGCCCTGTTCAACCCCAGCCTGGCCACGGCCGGCAAGTTCAAGGACCCCAACCGACTGGTCTTCACCATGAACGCGACCATGAGTCTGAACCTCATCATCAATGGGACGGTGGCCCCGGGCGATCACATCGTCACCACCATGGTCGAACACAACTCGGTGATCCGGCCGGTCAACCACAAGGTGTTGGAGGGGGCACAGGCCACGTTCGTCGCCCCGGACGCCGACGGATATGTCGATCCGGATGAGATCCGCAAGGCGATCCGGAGCCATACCAAGCTGGTCATCGTCAATCACGCCTCGAATGTCACCGGGGTGGTGCAGGATTTGGAAGCCATCGGCCGCGTCTGCCGGGAGGCCGGGGTGCCGCTGGCGGTCGACGCGGCCCAGACCGCGGGAGTGCTGCCGATCGACATGGCCGCCTGGAACATCAGCTTCCTGGCCTTCACCGGCCACAAGGGTTTGCTGGCCCCGACCGGGACCGGCGGGATCTGCGTGGCGGACGACGCGGAGATCCGGGGCACCATCTACGGCGGCACGGGCGTCCGCAGCGCCGATTTGTACCACCTCGAGGAGTTTCCCTACCGTCTGGAGGCTGGGACGCAGAACCTGGCCGGCATCGTGGGCCTGGCGGCCGGCTTGGACTGGATCGAGAGTCGGGGTGTGCAGAACATCTGGCGCCACGAGATGGACCTGCTGGCCCGGCTTGAAGATGGGCTGTCGCAAATCGAGGGCGTGCGCCTGTGGGGCACTCGCCGGCTGGATGCTCGCGTGGCAACGCTTTCAATCACTGTGGAAGGCTATGACCCCGCAGACGTGGGGACGATCCTCGACGTGGATTACGGCATCCAGACTCGCACCGGGCTGCACTGCGCCCCCCTGATTCATCAGCACATGGGCAGCATGCCACGCGGCACGGTCCGCTTCTCGCTGGGTCCGTTCAACACTCGCGAGGATGTCGACGCGGCTGTCAGGGCGGTCGGCGAAATCGCCGCCGAACGGTGCTCGGCCGCGGCCGGCCGCGCCGCGCCCGCCCGAACCCAAAGCGTCAGCCGGCACCCGATTTCCTGACGGTCAGCCTTCCCGGCCTGGTGCCAGCAGCGCCGAGTAGACCAGCTCGACAACCGACCGGATCTCCACCCCCAGCTTGTAGTGCTTGGAAATCTCCAGCAACTGGTCGGCGCAGTTGTGGCAGGGAGTGGCGACGATCTTGGCGCCGGTGGCGCGAATCTGCTCGGCCTTGATGGCTCCAGCCGCGATTCGCCGATCGCCGTACTCGCTCATCGACAGCAGCCCTCCGCCCCCGCCGCAGCAGAAGTTGTCGTGCCGGTTGGGGGTCATCTCGACGAAGTGCTGGACGACGCGGCGGAGGACGCGCCGTTGGGGCTCGACGATCCCGCCCCAGCGAACCAGGTTGCAGGGATCATGGAGCGTCACCGGCTGGGCATTTCGACTCGGATCGACCCGCAGGGTTCGCCGGACCAGGTATTCGTTCAGCAGTTCGAGAATGCTCCGCACCGGCAGCGGATACGGCTTGCGGAGCTGTCGCGGTCCTTCCCAGCGCAGGGCGTGAAAGCCGTGTCCGCATTCCGAGAGGATGATCTGCTGGACCTTGAGCCGATCGGCCTGGTCGAGGATCCGGCCGACCAGCTCGGCGGTGGCGTGATCGTCGGCGGCGAAGAAACCGTAGTTCGTGACGTCGTAGATTTGGCTGGAGAGGGTCCAGCTCTCGCCGGCCGCGTGGAAGACGCCGGCCGCAGCCAGCAGCGAGAGGGGGAAAAACTTCACTTCGCGCGGGTTGACCAGGTAAAGGATCCGCCGGCCGGGCTGGTCGACCGGAATGCCGGCCGAGTCGCAGCCGGTTTCCTGCTTCAGTTCTTCGGACAACCACTGGGCGGTGGAGAGGAACTCGTCGCGCGGGATGGCCATCTGGTTGCCGGTCTGGAGCTGATTGTCGACGACGCGTCGCAGGCCGTCGGGCACCGCCCCGGCGGCCGCCAGGACGCTCCGACCGACGCGGATCACGCCGGCGACATCCAGCCCGACCGAGCAGTGCAGACCGCATCGGCCGCAGCCGGTGCAACGGCCGAACGCCGCGTCCGCCAGCTCGTCGAGCGCCTCGACCGTCAGGCTCTTGGCCCCAATCAGTCGGGGCAGGGTCCGGCCCAGCCAGGTGTGATAGCGGCGGTACAAATCAGCCACCTTGGCGGCTTTGACGCCCGGCAGGTTGGCCGGCTCCGGTTGAGTGCGATAAAAAAGGCAGCTCGGGCCGCAGAGGCCGCAGCGGACACACGCTTCAAGGTGAATCGCCAACGGCTGACGGGCGACTTGAGCCAGCACGGCCCGCGCGGCCCGGATCGCCCCGGAGCGATCCGCCGATGCGGCGCTGGAGCAAGCCTCGTGTCCCAGGTCATCCGTCACTGGAGCACTCCGTCTCGGTCGCCTGGGGTGGGTAAACTCCGCGGTATCCGAGCCGGCCGCCATACTCGGCCCGGGCCAGGAAGAAGAAGACGGCGTGGCGGAGTTTGCCGAGCGGGAAATAGATCGCTACCAGGCCCGCGTACAGAAGGAGCACGATTTGCCAGCACGGGGCGCCGGCCGCGAGCATACCCGCCGCCAGCAGGCCGCAGGTGGCGAGGATGGCCAGGTAGTCGTCGGGCGTGCTGAAGGCGCGCAGGGTGCGCGAGAAGATCCGTCGTAGAAATAAGGCCAGACCGGCGGTCAGCGATAGCGGCAGTACCGGGCGGATTGCCGGCAGGAACCCCTCGGCCAGCACAGGCCATGCGAGCAGCAGCCCGACGCCTGCCAGCGTCAGTAACACGCCGACATGCAGGAGCAGGCCGGCGGCGAACTCGGCCGGATGTCGCCGAGCGCTCTCCTTGCGTCCAGGCCAAAGCCCGACGGTAAGGTTGTACCAGATGGCCCTGGTTGCACTGCCCACCCGTGGAGCGTACTCGTCTCGGCTGCCGCAGCCGGCCGCGCGCAGTCGGAATGCCAGCCCCAAGCTGGCCCAGATCAGGCCGAGCAACACGAATATTCTGGCTGGTATCATCGGTCTTGTGGCCTGCGGCCGGCGGGCGTTTCGGGTTGGGGACCGCCGGTGCGGGGAAGACCTTCGTGCAGCCCGCCCGGCTTACACGGAGCCGTCGGGCTTGGGCAGGCCCGCGACCCGGCAGGCTCCGCGAGCCGGCCCGGACGCGAACAGTCGATAGATCTCCCGCACGCTGACACCGACCTCCTTGCAGATCAGCCTGACCGGCGGGGCCAGATCGTGCTGCTTCCAGTACTCCCGGATGAAGTTGACGATGCTCCAATGCTGGTCGGACATCTGCTCGATGCCTTCCTGGCTGGCGATGGCGGCGGCGACGGCCCGGTTCCACAGGCCGGGATCAACCATGAAGCCGTCCTTGTCGAACTCGATCTTGCGGCCGTCAACCTGCATGCTGTTGGGCTCTCCGGACATAGACCTCTATAAGCTCCACACAAACCTGACGCCCCAGACCCAAGCCGCGCTGGCTGGCCGGCCGCACCGGGCACCACACCGCGCCCGGCGTGATTCGAACACGCGACCTGCGGTTTAGGAAACCGCCGCTCTGTCCGGCTGAGCTACGGGCGCCGCTCGAGGGCCATCATAACCGATCGGCTCTGATCCGTAACCGGCTCGGACCGACGCCCCGTGCGGGCCCGGTGATCGGCCTCGAATTCCGATGTTTCTGGCGCAACCGGGCCAATTATCGTCCGGCGCCCCCGCCGCCCAGGGGGACGGTGCGGCCGATTCGGAAAACGTCATCCGGCGGGGGGTTACGCCAGATCATGCTGATCTCGCGCACCACGAACGACAGGGGGCGCCAGTCGGACTGGAGTTTCCGTTCGAGCTCCTCCAACATTTCTCGCCCCCGCACCTGCCCCACGCTCAAGTGGGGGGTGAAGCCTTCGGGATGGCGCGACGTGTCAGTGCAGTCGGGCACGACCGTCTCCAGCTTCGCTTCCAGCTCCACCAGTCGCCCGCGGGGCTCGGGGACCAGCCAAAGGGTGTAGTTGCCGGCTCGGTGCTCGAAATGCCGGAACTCGGCCAGCCGTATTTCGAAAGGCTCCAGCTCGGCACAGACCAAGCCCAGCCGGCTGGCCAGCGCATCGAACTCCTCCCGCGGGCGGAACGGATACAGCAGAGTAATGTGTGGCATCCAGCGCCGGACCTGCCGATCGTACTGTCGGCGGATAGCCTGGATCGGTCCCCAATCGGTCAAGGGCGGAATAATCACTGCCGCCGTCTGATGCGTTCGGTCGCTCACGGGCTGATGCCCGCGGCCGGCCGCGATGGCTTTCACTCGTTGGCCGATCCGCGGTCGGCTGATGATCCGATAGGTGATTCGGTCGCGGGCAGGGAGAAGTCCCGGTTGACCGTCTTCTGCAACAGCTCGACCCAGGACTGCCACTGGGCTTTCATTTCCTCGACGTTGGCCTTCTTCATGTAGTCTGCCACCGCGGGCGGCTTCTCCGGCTTCAGCAGTCCGGCCAGCAGTTCCTCGCCGACCAGGATCAGCCGCTCCAGGGCTTCCTGCTGCTGTCGGGCTTCCCGCGTGGTGTACTGGCCGGGGGGCCCGGTGACGGCGGAGGAGACGTACTGCCAAACGGCATACCTCATGATGGTTGCCGCCACGACGAGCAGACGCTGCCGCTCGGCGTCCTCCGTCGCCTTGGCCAGCGACTGGGCCGCCTTCAGGCCCACCTCGTCCGCCCCCAGACCCGGCACCTGGTCGGTCGAGCCGTACAGGCCGGCTCGGGCTTCGAGCACTTCCAGCAAAGCCGACAGGTTGCCTTTCTGGTCGGGCGCGGCGGGGATGTCGGCGTAATTCATGGCCTCATAGATCGCCTTCAAAGCGGTCGGCGAGCGTTCCTTCTTGCCGGCCTGCTTCAGTTCGTCCAGGACCCGCTGATACGCGTCCCGGTTCGCGGCCACTTTGGCCCTCAGGCCGCGCAGGCCGATCGCGGCTGCGGCCCGCACACCTACCCGCTCATCCCGCAGGGCCTCGATCAGCAGCGGGCTTGACTCCGCTGCCTGGAACGAGTTCAGGATGGTGACCAGGCGGGTGGCTGACACCGTGCCAGCCTGCTTATATGCCGATCCGATCGCCTCCAGGCAGGCACCCAGATACTCGCGCTTGAAGACGTCCGAACCGCTGTAGCCGTCGCGCAGCTCATCGCCGGCCGGCCGAGTCTGCCCGGCCGGCCCGGTGACGATCGTTCCCACTCGCTCGGCTACGAAGTTGCGGATCTGAGCGCGGTCTTCGTCGCTGAGGTCGGTTTTGGTTCGAATCGCCGACAGATCGGCCGCGGGTGGCTCTTGTCCCGAGAGGTTGGTCGCCACCCAGACGAGCAGCAGCGGTAGGACGCGGACCAGGTTCATTCGTTCGACCTCCCGGCCTGGCGACGAGCGTATACCCGCGGTCGCGGGTGTTGCCGGCTTGCCGGCCGGTGCGGCCGGCTCTGCTGGCCGTGCCAGGCGGCAAGACTCGCATTCTAGCAGCCCGGCCGGCCCCGGCTATTGCCGGGACGGGAGATTTTCGTTGCCGCCGGCGCGGCCTCGGCTAGCATATCAGCAGGTGGGGCGCTAGGTTAGAGGTTAAAGCTATGCCCGAGGGAGCCATACAGCCGGTGGCGGGCGTCGAGCAGCAGACCGGCCACCTGCCGCCGTACCGCGTGATCTTGCACAACGACGACGTCAATACGTTCGACCATGTCATCGACTCGATCCTTCGCCTGACGCCGCTGAAGGAGCCGGAGGCGGTCGCCCGCACGCTTGAGGCCCACCAGACCGGGTCGAGCATCCTGCTGGTGACCCACAAGGAGCGGGCCGAACTGTACGTCGAGCAGTTCGCCTCGCGCGGCTTGACCGTCACCTGCGAGCCGGACAACTAGCCGACCGGCACTGGTTTTTCCACCCGGGTTGGGGCCGGGCGGGCGAGTATGGGAGTTGACCAGTCCGGGTATACTGGAGAGGTGAGGTTTCAGTTCTTGCCGGCGTGACGTGGCGGCTGGGTCGGCGGGCGATGGGCTGCGACATCTCCGAAGAGCAACTGTGGAGCTGGATTGACCGCGAGGCGCCGGAGCTGGAAGCCCATTTGGCCAACTGTCCGCGCTGCCGCGAGCTGGCCGCCGACATCCGCTCCGGGATTCAGGCCGGCGCCATTGGGCTGAAGGCGATCGAACCTCCCCTGCCCGATCAGATCGGGCCGTACAAAGTTACCGGCCTGCTGGGGGAGGGCGGTCAGGGCGTGGTCTACGCCGCCCAGCAGCAGACGCCCCAGCGGCCGGTGGCACTCAAGGTGCTCAAGTCCGGGCGGTTCGCCCGCGAGCAGGACCTGCGTCAGTTCCGGCGAGAGATTCAGTCGATGGCCGCACTTCAGCACCCGGCCATCGCCACCATCTACGAGGCCGGACGGACGGAGGAGGGCCAACAGTATCTCGCCATGGAGCTGGTGGCCGGCCTGCCGCTTCATGACTACGTGCGCGACCGGGCCCTGCCCTTGAGGGAGCGCCTGGAGCTGTTCTGCCGGGTCTGCGATGCGGTCCACTACGCCCATGCGCACGGCGTGATTCACCGCGACCTTAAGCCGACCAACATCCTGATAGATGCGGAGGGCCGCCCGAAGATTCTGGATTTCGGCCTGGCTCGGATGACCGACGCGGACGTGACCTTGACGGCGACCAGCTCGGAGACCGGCCACGTGGTCGGCACGCTTCGCTATATGAGCCCCGAGCAGGCCCGCGGCGACGGCCACGCGGTCGGGGTCACGAGTGATGTCTACGCCTTGGGTGTGATCCTATACGAACTGCTGACGGCCCACACCCCCTACGAGGTGACCCGGGTTATCCCGGACGCGGTGCGAACGATCTGTGAGACTCCGCCGCGCCGGCCCAGCAGCACGTCGGGGCCCGATGGGCGTCCCGCGCGGCATTTACGCGGCGACCTCGACACCATCGTCCTGAAGGCACTCGAGAAAGAGCCGGCGCGCCGTTATCCCTCGGTGGAAGCTCTGGCCGCCGACATCCGGCGCTACCTGGCCGGCGAGCCGATCCTGGCCAAGGCCCCCAGCAAGCTGTACCGGCTGCGGAAGCGAGTCGCGCGGCACCGGATAGCCTACGGGGTCGGAGCGGCTGTGGTCCTGCTCGCTTTAGTCGGCCTCCGGGAATACCAGGTCGCACATCAGCGGCGGATTGCGGAGGTTCGCCGGCAGGTAATGCTCACCCAGCGGCGGCTGGAACTAGGCGAATTGGAGACGGGTCGGGCTGAGGCGGCCGGCTGGTTCAAGGCCCAGCCCGACCTACCCGAGGCGGTCCTGACGTATGCTCAAGCTGATTTCCGGCAGGGGCGGGCCGCTCGGGAGCAATCCCTGTGCGCACACGCCCGCGAGATTCTGCACAAGCCAGCAGGGCAGACCTGGGGCTGGGCGGCCAAGCTCTTGCTGAAAGAGATGGGCCAGCCGCAAGGCGAGATCCAAGTGCCCGACACGCCCGACGCCTGGTACCTGCGCTCCTTTGCCACCCTGGATACGGCCCGGGCGCTGGGCTGCGTGGAGCAGGCCTTGCATCTGGGCGCTTCCGACCCGGTGGCCTGGGAGCGAGCCGCGCACCTGCGGATGCTGCTTGGCGATCACGAAGGGGCGATCGCGGCGGCGAGAAGACTGGCGGAACTCACGGGCTCGGCCGGAACATGGTTAGTGTTTGAAGCCGATGTGCGCCGAAGACAGGGACGATGCGACGAAGCTCTCCGAGCCTGCGAGCGTGCCGCGGAAAACGGACGGCTGACTGGTGATCGTGCCCTGGCTCGTCTTTGTTGCAAGCGCTACTCGGAGGCGCTGGAAGACTACACTCAGATCATAGAGCAGGCGAAAGAACAGCCCGCCGCCTGGTACTATCATCGGCGGGCAACCGTGCTGTCGATTCTCGGGCGCTTGGAAGAAGCGGCCGCGGACTACCGGGAGTGTATGAAACAGATCGGGGCGCCCTCCTTCGCGGGGGCTCGTTGTTACCTGGTACTGCGTGGCTGGGAGCAAGCGTTGCTTCAAGCCGGCCGGGTGGCGGAGGCGCAACGGTCTCGCGAGCAGGCCGATGAGATCCTTGCGAGTGCCCGCCGGGCGGTGGTTCCCGGCTGCTGGCTGGATAAGGTCCTACGCTGCCTTGATCGCGACGGTGGGGACCTGGCGCCGGCCGAACTCGTCGCGAGCGCGGATCCCAACAACCCGGAGCAGATTTGCGAAGCTTTCTACTATGCCGGCGAAGCCTGCCTGCTTTCGGGCGACCGGGAACAAGCTCTTCACTGGTTCCGGCGCTGCCAGCAAACCCTCCAACTGTTCGACAACGATTCGTTCCCTGCGGACCCGATGAGTGAGTACCACCTGGCGGTCTGGCGGCTGGACCAACTGACCGAAACCGACTGCTCAAGTCGAGCGGCCGTCCCGGACCCAAGCTAGCGGTCCGTTGAAAACTGTAGCGCCGGACTTCCGAGTCCGGCGTAACCCTATTGGCGATTCCAAAACACCGGACTTGGATAGTTCAGCGGTCACCCGCGTCCTCCCGGGTCGACGAGCTTCAGTCGCGCCAGCCGAGAAAAAAATGTGAAATCATTGCGCCACGGCGGCTACACTGACGTCATCATGAGTAGCAGGCGAGAGGTTTCCCCGGACGGCGGGATGTGCGGGCAGCGTCGACGAGCGGACGACCAGCGGACGGATCTTACTCCGTCGCTGGTCGTCCGGCTGCGCAGCGGCGACACGGCCGCCGGCAATCTGCTGGACCGGCTTTATCGCCGGCCGCTGGTCCGCTTGTGTTCCAGCTACTTAAGCAGCACGGAGGAAGCGGAGGAAGCGGCTCAGGAGATATTTTTCCGGGTCCTGCAATCCAAAGAGGTTCCGGATAACTTCCGGGCATGGCTGTACCGGATTGCCCGGAATTGCTGCATTGATCTGTTGCGTGCCCGGGCCAGGGAGCCGAGCCCGGGCGAGTTGCCGCCGGCCTCGCACGTGGCAGGTGAAATGACCGGCCACCTGTCCCGGGTGGTCAAAGAGGAACGCCGGGCTCGGCTGGCTCACCTGGTCGCGGCATTGCCGCAGGAGCAGCGCGAGGTTCTTTACCTGCGGTACGGCGATGGGCTGTCGCGAGCGGAAATCGCCTATGTACTGGACATTCCGGAAGCTACGGTCAAGTCGCGCTTGTTTCAGGCGGTCAGAAAGCTACGGGAGCATACGTCGCTGCTAGACCGGACATGACCATACGCCGGCGGCAACGAGGCTGGCGCGCCGCCGCACACTAGCGACGCCGGCCTCGAAGCCGGGCCGGCGATGGTCCGGATTGGGCGCGCCATCAATGGCGCGGCTCGGGTCTTGCGCAGTCCTTAATCGCCGACACCCGCCACGGCGGGCAGGCTCAGCTCGGCCGCTATTCGACGGTTACGGACTTGGCCAGGTTTCGCGGCTTGTCCACGTCGCAGCCTCGAAGCACCGCTGCGTGGTAGGCCAGCAGTTGCAGCGGGACTACCGTGACCATGGGCTGGAGTGCTTCCGGCACCTCGGGCACGTAGAGGACTTCTTCTGCCAGATGGCCGATGTGATGATCGCCCTCGCTGGCCACGGCGATGACGCGCCCGCCGCGGCTCCGCACTTCTTCGATGTTGCTGATTATTTTCTCGTAGAGGTGGTCCTGGGGGGCGATGACGACCACCGGCATGTCTTCGTTGATCAGGGCGATGGGGCCGTGCTTCATCTCGGCGGCCGGCAGCCCTTCGGCGTGGATATAGCTGATTTCCTTGAGTTTGAGGGCTCCTTCCAGGGCGATCGGGTACTGCAAGCCGCGGCCCAGGTACAGCCAGTTGTTGGCCTCGATAAAGCGGGCGGCGATCCGCCGCGTTTGGCTCGTCAGCTCCAGAGTCTTTTCGATTTCCGCGGGCATCTTGCTGAGGGCGGTGAGGTAGCGGATGCACTGGGGC
>CAYZXK010000078.1:0-2922 GCA_964482395.1 uncultured Planctomycetales bacterium
GTGGATCGGCAGGCCGGCACCGATCCCGGCCGCTTTCGGCTCGTCCACCAGGTAGACCCTTCGGGCCCCGGCGCGCTCGGCGGAGTTGAGCACCGCCCGCTTCTCGACCGCGGTGATTCCGGACGGGACGGCGATGACCACCCGGGGATGGGCGATGCCGCGGTTGCCGTGGACCTTCCTGATGAAGTAGCCAAGCATGGCCTGGGTAATTTCGAAGTCGGCGATCACGCCGTCCTTGAGCGGGCGGATCGCGGTAATTGAGCCCGGGGTCCGGCCCAACATGGCCTTGGCGGCCAGGCCGACGGCCTTGCCGTCCTGGGTATCGAGCACCTCGTTGGTCCCCTTGCGGACGGCGACTACTGACGGCTCGTTGAGGACGATGCCTTCGCCGCGCACCGCGACCAGGGTGTTGCAGGTCCCCAGGTCGATTCCCATGTCAAGGCTGAAAAGTCCCATCAGGCGCCGGAGAATCACGGCAGCCTCCGAATGTGGTTCTACGCTCCGGGCGGGGGCAGCAAGCCACCGAACATGGCCACGGAGCGGTATGAGACATAGATGGTTGCCGCCAGCAGGAACAGGAAGGCCACCAGCAGCAATGCGGTGTAGACATCCATCTGGCCGCCGGGCCGGGAGCCGGGCGCTTTAGGGCCGATTCCGGTCATGGTCGTGCACCTCGCACTAGCCGCCCTCCAGGCCGCACAGCACGCGGTCGCCCCGCTGTACCTGCTGACCGGTGCGAATCAGCGTGAGCTTGCCGCCAGCCTCCTTGGGCCGGACGGTTTCGATCTTCAGATCGCCGATGTAGGTCTGACCGCGGTATACCATGAATTCCATGCCCGGCGTTACGCCGGAAGTCTCTCCGACGTTGATGCTGACGTATCCGCCGTCGATATCCACCACCTCGCCGGCGATCGGGCCGACCACTCGGGGCGCCGCGGGGACCACGCCGGGCGGAGCCTCGGTGGCCGCCGGGGCCCGACCGCCACCGGCCAGTGAGCGTTGCAATTCCCGATTCATCTGCTCGGCGGCGTAAAGCCGTTCCTGCAAGTTCCGGTTTTCGTCAACCGCGATGGTGAGCTGTCCGGTGATTTCCAGGTTGCGGCTGGCCAGGCGCTGATTGCGGGTCTGAAGGTCTATGTTCTGGGCCACCAGGACCTGGTTCTGCTTCTGGACACTGGTCAGTTCCGCAGTCTGGACCTGGAGAATCTCTTCCAGTTTCTTGCGTCCGGCCTCGGCCGCCACGGCCTCGTTGGTACGGCGGGCCAGGTCGGCGCGGGCGGTGGCCAGTTGCTCGGCCAACTGACGAGTCTCCTCGTCGCGTTTGGCCACCAGCCCCTTGAGCCGCTGCACTTCATCATCTTTGATGGCCAGGCTGGAGGCCATGACCGCCTCGGTATTCATCCGCTTGACGAACTCCGCCTCGTATAGCTGCTGATACTTCTCCAGCGTGTCACGCTGGTTCGCCCAGCGGGCGGCGGTGGCGACGGTCAGACAGCTCAGGACGATCGCCACAACTGAGGTCAGGACCACCAGGACCTTGGTTATGGTGCTCACAGGCCACTCCTTCAGGCCGAAGGCGCGCCCGCCCTCTGGCCACCTGGACCGACGGCCGGCCGCGCGCCGGGCCGTCGGACTGCCGGGCGAGATTGTACGTCCAACTGGCTGGTTTGCAACCGGCATTGTCCGGTCAGGCCGGGCAGTCCGCAATGGCCGGGAACGGAATTGGCAAGCCCCGGGCAGGGGGCTAACCTATTAGTATGGAACTGTCCATAACCCTCCGTCAGCCGCACCGGCGGGCCGAGCTATTCGGCCCCGGTGACCGGAACCTGCGGCAGATCCGCGACGCCCTGGGCGTCCAGGTTCATGCCCGCAATACGACGGTCCGCATCCAGGGTGACAGCCCGGCGGTGGCCCGGGCGGCCGCAGTCCTGGAGCGGCTTCAGGACATGCTCCGTCAGGGCGATGACCTGGCCCCGGACGCGGTGACCACCGTTCTGGCGGAGGTCGAACAGCGGGAGGACAAATCCGATCCCGAGGTCATCACCGTCTTCGCCCGCGAGATGGTGATCCGCCCCAAGACGGAAGGGCAGCGCCAGTATCTGGCCGCCATGCGCAACAACGACCTGGTCCTGTGCCTCGGCCCGGCCGGGACCGGAAAAACCTATCTGGCCGTGGCCATGGCGGTCAACCAGCTCAAGCGCGGTCAGATTCAGCGGATCGTGCTGGTGCGTCCGGCGGTCGAGGCCGGTGAGAAGCTGGGGTTTCTGCCCGGAGACATGCAGGAGAAAGTCAACCCCTACCTGCGCCCCATCTTCGACGCCATGCACGACATGATGAGCTTCGAGCAGCTCAAGCGCTTCATGCTCAACGACCTGATCGAGGTCATTCCGCTGGCGTACATGCGCGGCCGCACCCTGAACCACGCGACCGTCATCCTGGACGAAGCTCAGAACACCACGCCGGGCCAGATGCTGATGTTCCTCACCCGACTGGGGCACCAGAGCAAGATGATCGTCACCGGCGACGATAGCCAGGTCGACCTGGACCCCAGCCAGGCATCCGGACTGATCGATGCCGCTCAGCGGCTGCGCGGCTGCCCCGGCGTGGAAATCATCCGCCTGACCGATGCGGACATCGTCCGGCACCGGCTGGTGCAGGCGATCGTCGCCCGCTATGCCAACCTGCCGCCCCAGCGCCGGCAGGAGCTGCGCAGGTCCGAGAATGGCGCCGACCGCGGCGGCTCGCAGGAGGCCGGCTCGCCTGCGGACCCTCGGCGGATGAAGACTACCGCTCCGGCTGACGAGCCTTAGAGCGCCTAACAAAACCACTTGACCGCTGACGAATTCACGTCATGATCAGGCCATCGAGCGAGGTCGGTATGCGTCACGGAGGACATCGCGATGGCCAAGCCGCTGGTCAGGG
>CAYZXK010000079.1:0-7067 GCA_964482395.1 uncultured Planctomycetales bacterium
CCTCCAGGGTGTGCGCCTCGTCGATGATCAGCAGGTCATAGTCGGGCAGGACGCTGGCATGTTCCCGCCGCAGGACCAGGTCGGCCGACCTGCTGGTTGTGAATCACGCCCTGCTGATGGCCGACCTGGTCCTGCGGCGGGAACATGCCAGCGTCCTGCCCGACTATGACCTGCTGATCATCGACGAGGCGCACACCCTGGAGGCGGTGGCCAGCGATTACTTCGGGCTGAGCGTCTCGAACTACCAGGTTCAGCACCTGCTGGTCAGCCTGTTCAACGAACGGACCGGAAAGGGCTACCTGGCGGCGCTCGGTGACGACCAGCAGCGCCAGGCGGTCCTGGCGGCCCACTCGGCCTGCTCCAGATTCTTCAACGAACTGCGTGACTGGCAGGCGACCCGCGGCCGATCCAACGGACGGCTGGTCACCCAACCACCAGTCAATAACCTCCTTTCGCCCGCGCTGACCAGCCTGGCCCAGACTCTGGAACCGTTGAGGAAGTCGCTGCCGCGGGAGGAAGACCGCTTCGAGTTGACGGCCTACATCAGTCAGGCTCAGACCCTGGCCCAGTCGCTGGACGGCCTCTTGCGGCAGACCCTCCCCGAGCACGTGTACTGGGTGGAAATCGACCAGGGTCGGACGGGCCGGCTCGCGCTTTGTTCTGCCCCGCTGGACGTGGCCCCCATTCTGCGGGAGTCGCTGTTCGGTCAGTTGGACAGCGTGATTCTGACCAGTGCGACGCTGGCCACTGTCCCCAGGTCGCTACCGGCCGCGGCCGGGCCCGATCCGACCGACGGCCAAAGCGCGTCGGACGTTGAACCATCGAGCGGCGAGGAAGTGCCTTCCGCCGGCGTTTTCGACTATCTGCTCGGTCGGCTCGGGGTGCCGGAGGCCGACACGCTCCGGCTGGGTTCGCCCTTCGATTTCCGGCAGCAGGTGACGGTGTACGTGGAAGCCGGTCTGCCGGATCCCTCCGACGATGCCCGGTTCATCCCGGCGGTCGCTCACGCCGTGGTTTACTACCTGCGTCAGAGCGAGGGGCGGGCGTTCGTGCTGTTCACCAGCTACAAAATGCTCAACCAGGTCGCCCGGCTGGTTCGGGAGGAGCTGTCCGCGGAAGGCTACGCGTTCTTGGTGCAGGGCGAATCGCTGCCGCGCTCGAAAATGCTGGAAAAGTTCCGCCAAACTCCGCGGGCGGTCATCTTTGGGACCGACAGCTTCTGGCAGGGCGTGGACGTGGTCGGCCCGGCACTGTCCAACGTGACCATCGTCCGCCTGCCCTTCGCCGTCCCGGACCGCCCGATGACCGAGGCCCGGATCGAACTGATCCGCAAGCGCGGCGGCAGTCCGTTCAACGACTATCAACTGCCGGAGGCGATTCTGAAGTTCCGTCAGGGCTTCGGCCGGCTGATCCGCAGCAAGACCGACCGGGGGATAGTGGTGATTCTGGACCCGCGGGTGGTGAACAAGCCATATGGCCGGCAATTCCTGGCCGGTCTGCCGCCTTGCCGAGTGGAGACCTCTCACCGCCCCTGGTGACATGTTACCGGGCTGTCCCGGTGGTTATCGGCCCACCGATTCCCTGACTGAGCGGGGCTGACTTACGCGGCTGTCCGCGACTGAAGCTGCGGGCCGTCAATGCCGCCGCAGGCGCCCTGGCACAGCCGGGTCAATCCTCATAGTGGTGGCCGAAGAAGTCGAAGTGGAAGCCGTCCCGATCGCAGTTCCAGCAGTCACCGTAATAGTCGTCGTAAATAACGATCTCTTCATCCCACCAGTCGTCGGTGATGACGTGTATCACGCCATCGCGGATGACCGGCCGGCAAGTGAAAGTGACCGGCAGGCACGCTCCGACCACCAGCAGCATCAACAGTTTTCGGACTCCGCTCCAGGCCATGGAATCCTCCTCGTGCAATTCCGCACATACGGAACAGACAGATCTGGGGGCTGAAGGTTGGGCCGGTCCGTTCCCGGTTTCGGAGGGGTCGCCACCGCGGTTTGCCACCCGGTCAGGTCAGTCGTGCAGCACCTGGGCTACTGCGGCTCCGATGCCGGCCGGGCTGTCGCAGACCGTGACCCCCGCCTCCCGCAGCGCGGCGATCTTCGAGGCGGCCGTGCCTTCGCCGCCGGAGATTATCGCGCCGGCGTGGCCCATGCGTCGGCCCGGGGGAGCGGTTTGGCCGGCGATGAAGGCCACGACCGGTTTTCGGACCTGCTTTCGGATGTGAATGGCGGCCTGCTCCTCGTCGGTGCCGCCGATCTCGCCGATCAGCACAATCGCGTGGGTCTGGGGGTCGGCCTCGAACAGGTCCAGCAGCTCGATGAAGTTGAGGCCCTTGACCGGGTCGCCGCCGATTCCCACGCAGGTGCTCTGGGCGTATCCGCGCTGCGTGCATTGCCAGACCGCCTCGTAGGTCAGCGTGCCGCTGCGGGAGATGATGCCGACGTTCCTGGAGCCGGGGGTGGGGGCCAGGTGGATATAGCCCGGCATGATGCCGATCTTGCACTGTCCGGGAGAGATAATGCCCGGGCAGTTGGGCCCGATCAACCGGGTCCCGTGGTCGTCCAGGTACTTGCGGGCCTTGACCATGTCCAGGGTGGGGATGCCCTCGGTGATGAGGACGACCAGTCGGATGCCGGCGTCGGCCGCCTCCATGGCCGCTTCGGCTGCCAGCGCGGCCGGCACGAAGATCATGCTGGCGTCCGCTCCGGTGGCCGCGACCGCCTGGTGGCAGGAATCGAATACTGGCAGGCCGTGCTCGGACTTGGTGCCGCCTTTGCCGGGCGTGCAGCCGCCGACCACGTTGGTCCCATATTCCAGGCACTGACCGGTATGAAACGCCCCGGCCTTGCCCGTAATGCCCTGACAGATAACCCGCGTGTGCTTGTCGACCAGGATGGACATCGGATTCTCACCTGCCGCGCGTCGGGCCCTCACTGGGTGTCAGCCGCAGGGAGGGGGATCGGTTCCAGGCGCTCCGGCTCGGCCTCGGTATAGCCCGGCGGGGTCTTGATCTCGAAGATGCTGCCACTGAAGCCCCGGTTCAGCTCCGCGTCGCTGAAGGTGATGGTGATGTGCGAGTTGATCTTGCCGGTGCCGTCCAGCTTGGCCACTCGCACCTTGACCGGCAGGCCCGCGGTCGGCCCCTCCCGGCTGATCCAGAAGTCGAGCTGCTTGTAACTCTGGCCGGTCTTGGTCCCCTCCCGCGGCCACAGTCGCAGATGGTCGGTGGTCGGGGGGTCGTCGGACGCCGGCGGAAGCTTCTGCAACTCGAACTCGCGAAGAATGTCCTCCTTCTTCTGGCCAAAGGGCAGCGGGAATACCCCCTCCCCAACCTTGTACGGATTGCCCGGGTCATTCGGCCGGCGGACCTCACGCCGCTGGACGGTCCGGGTACGCGAATCCAGTTCCACATACCAGCAGCCATCGAACAGATGCCGCTCGTCCAGTTTGTCCCGTCGCGTACCGGTCAGCTTCTCGTTGAAATGGATCAGAAACTTCGCCACCGGCTCGGCCTTCTGATACCAGATTTCGCCACGTTTGGTAACCCAGTCTTCTTCCAGATCGGTGATGTACTCCTGTCGCCAGGCCAGCCGGGCGTGCAGGTCCTGGACGTCGCGGTTCTCCAGACGATTCAAAACCTCCTCGATCTCGGGGTCCAATCGCGCCTGGGTGGCGGCCGGGGCGGTGGTGGGCCGGCTGGCCGCCGGCTCGCTTTGCCCGGCGCCCGGCCCCGCGACGCCGATCAGTCCCCCGATTATCATGCCCAGCCGACAGAGGCGTTTCGAGCGCAAACTCATAGTGGCAAATTCCTGACGCCAACCAGGTCGGATTCTACGGTCTGACCGGCTGGCAGGAAAGCAGCGGCTGGCGGCGATGATGCCGGTTGTCATGGACTTGCTCTACGGCGGATTGCTTCTGCTGGGTTGGCCGTACCTGGTCTATCGGCGGTTGACCCGCGGCCGGTCCGGGACACCACTGGGGGAGTACTTCGGACGCGTCTCCGCCCGGCCGGTTTCCGCGCACTGCGTGTGGATTCACGGCGTCTCGCTCGGCGAGATCAACGCGACCCGAACCATCGTGGCCGAGCTGCACCGACGCTCCCCGGACACGGTAGTCGTGGTCAGTAGCACTACCCGGACCGGGCGCGAGCAGGCCCGCAAGTTGTATCCGCATCTGGTGACATTTCGGCTTCCGCTCGACTTCTCGTTCGCGGTCCGGGCAGCCCTGGCGAGAATCCGGCCCTCGATCATTGTCCTGATGGAACTGGAGGTGTGGCCCAACCTGGTCGAAATCGCCAGCCGCAAGGGCATCCCGGTCATCGTCGCCAATGGCCGGGTGACGGTCGAGCGGAGCATGCGCCGATTCCGATGGCCCGGCGTGCGCTGGGTCTCACGCCGAATGTTTCGCCGGCTCCGCTGGGTTGGAGCCCAGGACGCCTTGTACGCCGCCCGGTTCATCGAGCTGGGCGTGGCGCCCGAGCGGGTGGAGGTAACCGGGTCGGTCAAGTACGACGCGGCCGGGGTCGACGACCGGGTGAGCGGGCAGGATTCGCTGGCCGCGGAAATGGGTATCGACCTGACTCGCCCGCTTTGGGTCTGCGGCAGCACCGGGCCGGGCGAGGAAATCGCGGTCCTGGACGCGTACGGCAGGCTCATCAAGCAGTTTCCCGACCTCCAATTGGCCATCATCCCACGCAAGCCCGAGCGGTTCGGTGAGGTCGCCAGTCTGATCGTCGATCGGGGATACGCCTGTTTGCGCCGGAGTACCGGCTCCCCGCTGATTCCTTCCGGGGTGGTCGAGCCGCGTCCGGTGTTCCTGGGCGACACCATGGGCGAGTTGCGGAAATTCTACGCGTTGGCGACGGTGGTCTTCGTCGGGCGGAGCCTGGTGCCGATGGGCGGCTCCGACGTGATGGAGGTGGCCGGACTGGCCAAGCCGGTGCTGATCGGGCCTTATACCGATAATTTCACTGAAGCGGTCGATCTCCTGATTTCGGAGGGGGCCGCCCGACGGGTCAACTCGCCGGAGACGCTGGCGGCCGCAGTCTCCGATCTACTTCGACACCCGGAGCGGCGTCGACAGATGGGCCAGGCCGGGCGTGCCGCGATCGTCAGCCGCCAGGGGGCCACTGCCAAGACGGTCAACCGGATCCTTGATTTGCTGTCCTGATCTAGTCGAACCGGGTCGGGCCTGCCTGCGGCCAGCTTGAGCCCAGCCCGGCGACAACTGTTTCCTCGGGCGGAACGACCGGAGCCTTCTTGCCGGGCGCGGGCGAATGGCCAAGGGCTCAAAGCCGGGCTTGCAGCAGGTAGCCGTGGCCCAGTCGGTGGAGCTTATTATCGGACCTGGGCAGCCGTACCGCGTCCTTCAAGCGGGCCACCCCGGCCTGATGTAGGGGGCCGGGTGCCGCAGCCCCGCCCAGCAGGATGGGGGCTATGTAGATTTGCACCTCGTCGGCCAATCCCTGATCGAAGAAGCTGCCCAACAGCCGACCGCCGCCTTCGACCACGACGTTGGTCATCTGGTGTCGGCCCAGCACGTCCAGCACCGCCTCCAATGAAAGACCGCGGCTAGTCGTCGGTACGCGGCGCACGACGCAGCCGGCCTTGCGGAGAGCGGCCAGGCGCTTTTGCGACCCCCGGGGCCCGCAGAAAATCCAGGTCGGCTCGCGACCCGCAGTCCGCACCAGGCGGCTGCCCAGAGGGATCCGCAACCGGCTGTCGAGCACCACGCGGGTAGCCTGACGTTTGGGCCGAGCGGCGCGGCAGGTGAGTACCGGGTTGTCACTTAGCACCGTCCCCACGCCGACGATTATGGCATCGACTCTTGCCCGCAGGCGGTGCGCATGGGCGCGGCAGACCGGATCGGTGATCCACTTGGATTGTCCGGTTCGGGTGGCGATCTTGCCGTCCAGGCTCTGGGCCCACTTCAAAATCACCCAGGGACGGTGCCGACGAACCAGCTTCAGGTACGGGGCATTGAGTTGGGCCGCTTCTTCAGCCAGCAGGCCGACATCCACCACGATGCCTGCCTGCCGGAGGGCGGACAGTCCGCGGCCGGCGACCAGCGGGTTGGGGTCTTTCATCGCCGCCACCACCCGGGCCACGCCGGCCTGGATCAGCGCCTCGGTGCAGGGCGGCGTCTTGCCGTAATGGCAGCATGGTTCCAGCGTGACGTAGACGGTTCCGCCGCGGGGCGATTCCGTACATCGACGCAGAGCCTCGATTTCGGCATGGGGGCCGCCGAAGCGGCGGTGATAACCCTCAGCGATGATCCGCCGGTCCTTGGTGATCACGCACCCGACCATCGGGTTCGGCTCGACCCGCCCCTGCCCTCGAGCGGCCAGGCGCAGTGCCCGACAAAGCTGACGCTCGTCGAACCCGGCGCGGGTTGCTGAGCCGCGGCCGGTCGATGGAGTCATTGTCCACCCCGCTTAGCGGTTGCATCGGCCGGGCCGGGCTGACCGATCGGCTCGCTGCCGGCTCGCGACGGTGCCCGCCGCTGCCGACAGTCCGCCTGGTCGCACAGCTCGCAAGGATATGCATCCGGGCTGACCGAGCCCGGGCGACCGACCCCCATCAGCCCGGAAACCGACTTCAGCGGCACCATCAGGCAACTGGGGGTTAGCCGGACGTTGACCGTCCTGGTCGGTAGCGTGTCGAAAAGGGGGCGCTGCTGCTGGAGCGACATGCCACAGTAGCCGGGGCTGAAAGGCGGGGTAACCTCCAGGCCGCGAGCCCGAGCCCAGTCCCGGACTTCCCGGGCCAATCGACCGACCGCCGCCGAGACCGCTTCGGACGCGATGGCGTCCGCCACCACTCCCTGCATTACTCTACCGGTCCGAAGCCAGCCGCGACTGAGGCGTTCGAGCGATGAGCCGATCGTCACCACGAAGCTCGCAATAAGCTGGGAATGCCTCAGGAAGGTCGCGACGGCCCCCGTGAATACCGCGCCCGACGACAAGATCAACTTCCGCGACTGGAGGCAGGTCACCGGGTCGATGCGGAAAACCGCACGCGGTCGCATCAGCCGCGGCAGCAGAACGAGTAGCTCGTCCACCACAT
>CAYZXK010000080.1:0-3324 GCA_964482395.1 uncultured Planctomycetales bacterium
TTTCCGGCCCCACGTGCAGGTAGACGCCGGCGTCGGTCTCGCGGGCGATGGTTGAGCCGACCGCGTTGACGATCCCCAAAGCCAGCGCCCCGCGGTCCTTGGCCTCCCGCAGGGCGGCTAGGGTGTCGGCGGTTTCGCCGCTCTGGGAGATCGCGATCACCACCGTGCGATCAAAGATCAGCGGGTTCCGATAACGGAACTCGCTGGCATATTCGACCTCGCAGGGAATGCGGGCCAGGTCCTCGATGAGGTACTTGCCGACCAGGGCCGCGTGCCAGGCGGTGCCGCAGGCCACCATCACGATCCGTTTGCAGCGGACCAGCTCGCGTTCCACGCCGGCCAGTCCGCCCAGCACCACGCGGCCCTCTTGCAGATCGATCCGGCCCCGCAAGGCGGTTCGCAGGGCCTCGGGCTGCTCGAAGATCTCCTTGCACATGAAGTGCTGGTGTCCGCCCAGCTCGAGCTGTTCCAGCGTCCACTCTACTTCCTCAATCTGCTTGGTGACCGGGACGGCTTGCAGGTTGGTCGTTCGGAAGCCTTTCCGGCTGACCGTGGCCACCTCGTCGTCGGCCAGGTAGATTACCTGAGGGGTGTGCTGAATGATGGCGGCCGCGTCGGAAGCAACCAGATATTCCGCTTGGCCAACGCCGATGATCAGCGGGCTGCCCCGCCGGGCGGCGACGATGGTGTCCGGCTCAGCCAGATGCATGGCCGCTATGCCGAAGGTCCCGCGGACCTCACGAAGGGCCTGGCGGACCGCTTCTTCCAGGCTGCCGTCGTAGAAATACCCGATCAGCTTGGCCAAGACCTCGGTGTCGGTCTGGCTTTCCAGCGAAATGTTGTGGCTTTCGAGGAAGGCTCGCAGGGTCCGATAGTTCTCGATGATTCCATTGTGGACCAAGGCCAGCCGGCCGCTGGCGTCGCAGTGGGGGTGGGCGTTGATCTCGGTCGGAGCCCCGTGCGTGGCCCAGCGGGTATGGGCCATGCCGATGGTCGCTCCCGCCAGGTCCGGGCCGATCTTTTCCTCCAGGGCGGCAATTCGCCCGACCGCTCGGCGGATCAGCAGTCGGCCGCCGCGAATCACCGCCACCCCCGCTGAGTCGTACCCGCGATACTCGAGTCGCTTCAGCCCCTCGATGAGGATGGGCAGGGCGTCGCGCTGACCGAGGTAAGCGACGATTCCGCACATCTGCTCGCCTCCCGGAGTACGCCTTTTACCGGAACCTCCGGCCCGCAAACCGGCATTCTCGGTGGCAAGGTCGGCCTGGCGTCAAACAGTTAACGATCTCCGAAGCTCTGTAGACCGATGATAACATGGCGCACCGGCGCTGCGAAGTCGATCACCGGCGCCCGCGTAGGATGCAGCCGCTGCGCTATCTACGACTCTCGGGCCGGATCAGTTCAGGCCGCAAGGCCAATCCGGCACCGCACCCGAGGTGCCCATGAGTTCCGCTCCCGAGCCATCCAAGGCTGCCCGGCTGGTTTCTCAGCTCCTGCTGGAGGACGTGAGTTTACGGGACATTGTGGCAGAATTCGTCGCCGATCTCGCGGTCCGAATACAGGAGCTCAAAGAAGCTCGTGAGAAGATGGACTGGGATCAGCTCACCCTGCTTTCCCACCGGCTCAAGGGAGCGGCCGGGTCCTACGGCTATCCCGACATCAGCCGCCTCTGCGCTCAGATGGAGCAGAAGTTCCGGGCCCACGAGCTGGACCAGTTCGGCCGCTGGATCGCCGAACTCAACGAGCTGGCTGAGGCCGCCCGCGCGGGGCTGGGCGAGGAAGAATGACTGTCCGGAAGGATGCCCGCAGACGCCGGCCTGTTCCGGCGCGGTCGGCCACCAGCTCTCACACCGTTACCCCTACCCCGTCGGTCATAACGCCTCAGGCGGCAGACGGTGCGCCGCGGCGGCTGAGGTCCCGGTCTTCGAAGGCCAAGCCGCGCCGGTACGTGGAGCCAGAGCGCTGACAGGTCGATTGTGCGGCTGGGCTTGACCGTGACCCGTGGAAACCGGTTCTGGGCCGTGTGATCGTCGAGCAGTTGAGACCCGGGGTGCCGGGGTCTTCTCCTGGGTTGATCCGCACAGAAGTGTGGTCCAGCCGCAGGCCGGCAGCTTCGCTCTGATCGCGGCCCGCACCTGCTCGCACTTGCGGTTCAGGTGGCCCGGCCGCCGGCCATATAATTTCGGGCGGTCCTCCTTCACTACCTCCAGCCACTGATAGCGCGCCTGCCTGCGGCCGATTCGGACCAGAGCCTTCAGCCGGTCGCAACATTCCGGCGGCATTTCTTGCGCTAGGGCTCCAATCGCTCGATCAAGGCGGCCTGGACCGCGCACCGATAAAGATTGACGGCTCCCGGTCCGCCTGGCGACCGCGGCCGGTCTGGCCGCCGCGGCGGCCACCGCTCGCCCAAAAGCGGCACGCGAGCCAGTTGCTGCCACATGGGGCAGTGCCGCAAGGAAGCTGGCATGAGAACCAAGTTGGCTGGCCCTAGCCGCAACGGCCACCCCAGCCGGAAGGATAAACCCATGAAGAGCGAGATGCAGGAGGCAGTCGCGGAAGGCATGGAGTCAAGCTCACCGCAGTCGGCGGCCGGCTCGCCGGAGATCAAGTCTGCGGCGGCCAAGTCATCGGCCCAGGAAGCTCGGCGTCGGCTTGAGCAGGCCGCCGAGGGCCGGCTGGACCGGGGGCCGACCCCGCGGGGATTGCAGGACACCTTCATCGACGAGCGCAACGACGTGTTGGCCGTGATCAATGAGCTGGAGGACCAGCTCGATCGCCATCAGGAGGTCCGCGAAACGCTGGAGCGGGAACTGGCGGCGACCGCGGAGAAGCTTCAGACCGCTAATCAGCGTGTGCAGGAGCTGGAATGGCAGGTCGTCACCCTCAAGACCCGGGTCGAGGCGCTTGAGCAGCTCCGCACCGAGGTGGCCGGCCTGGAGGAAGAGCTGGCGGACGCTAACGCCCGGGCCCAGCGGACCAGCGAGCAGCTTGCCGACTCCGAAAAGGAACGCCTCCGGCTGAAGACCGACCTGAAGGCCGCCAGCAAGCAGATCGATGAGTTGTGGGCCGCAGCCCGGGAGCGCGACGGGCTGCGCTCCGAGCATAAGCTCCTGTCCGGCAAGGTTGAAGAACTCGAGCGGACCCAGCGGGAGATCCTGGCCGAACGGGCAACCCTTCAGGGCCAGCTCCAGGAAATCCAGCTCGCCCACGAGCAGACCGCGGCCGAGCGTAACCGGCTGCAAACCGCGCTGCGGGCCGCGGAAGATCGCATCCGCGAGCTGATCTCGGTACAAGAAGCCCTGGACGAGAAAATCGAAACCTTGC
>CAYZXK010000081.1:0-7008 GCA_964482395.1 uncultured Planctomycetales bacterium
GCCTACGGCCGCACCGGCCGGCCGGGCGTGCCGCCGGAGCGGCTGATCAAGGCCTTGCTGCTCCAGGCCCTCTACAGCATCCGCAGCGAAATCCAACTCTGCGAGCAGATCGGCTACAACCTGCTGTTCCGCTGGTTCCTCGATCTGCGCCCCTCGGAGGCGGTCTGGACGCCGGAGGTGTTCAGCATGAACCGCCGGCGTTTCGAGCAGCACGGCTTGGTGCGGACCTTCTTCGGCCGCGTGCGTGACCAGGCCCTGCTCGAAGGGCTGGCCAGCCGCGAGCACTTCTGCGTGGACAGCACGCTGATCCAGAGCTACGCCAGCCTCAAGAGTCTGCGGCCGATCGAGTCGACAGATACCCAAGTCAGCGACTCCGCCGAGGACGAGGACTGCGGCAACCCGACCGTGAACTTCCGCGGCCAGAAACGCAGCAACGCCACGCACCGCAGCCTGGTCGATCCCGAGGCACGCCTGATGCGCAAAGGCGACGGCCAGCCGGCGCTGTTGAGTCACAGCGCGCACCTGTTGATGGAGGCCCGCAGCGGATTGCTGGTGGACATCGCGGTGGACGAGGCCAACGGCACGGCCGAACGCGTGCAGGCCTTGAGGCTGCTCGACGGCGTTGGCCGGCGACGTGTGCGCTGTTGGCCGCAGACGCTCGGTGCGGACGGCGGCTACCAGGCCGGCCCGTTCCTGGACGAACTGGAGCGGCGTGGCGTGACGCCGTACGTGCCCATTCCGGAGGGTCCGATCCGCGGGGCCGACTCTGCGGACGCCCGACGCCGCGCCGCGGCCCAGGCCCGACGTCGAGCGCGACGCCGGATGAAGACTGCGGCATACCGGGCAGTGCAGCGTGTGCGTAAACGGGTCGAAGAGATCATCGGCTGGTGCAAGACGATCGGCGGGCTGGCCCGCACGCGCTTCGTCGGACGCTGGCGGATCGGGTTGCAAGCCGCGATCACCGGCGCCGCGTACAACCTGCTGCGGCTGGCGCGCATGAAGCCCGCGCTGGCGTAGCTCCGCGGCCCGCGAGCCGCCTGGTCGCCGCCCACTAAACCGCAACTCACCCACAACCACAATCCCAAACTCGCCGAAAACACGCGGGAGAGGTACACTCGATTCGCAGAACCGGGTTGCTTAGCAACCTGTTAGTGCATCAAAGGGAAGCTTCTCGCCGGCGCTGGCGCAATCTTCAGCGACGCAGCCCAGCGTCACAAGGCACAGCTTACGGATGAGGTTGGCCCGGCGCGCGGGGCCGCCATGCTCAGGGCAGCGCGGTCCCGTCCTCGGTGTATACATCCTTGCAATCGGAACGGCATTCGTCGTAGCTTTCGTTCTCCCCTTTGAACGCCGTGCAGCACTTCTTGCAGTTGGTGAAACCATCGCACTTGTTTGCGCACGCGTTGGTGCAGTTGCCAGGGTTCTCGCAACTCTTGTCTTGCAGTTCCGCCGGCGTGCACGGGCCGTATTTCCTTGCAATAGCCATTCCGTACACCGCCGGCGCACTCGAAAGAATAGCAATTAAGGCCACGACACCGACCACATACAGCCACTGCCCTGGGTTGTTGAACCTTTTTTTGTTGGCACCTCCACATCACATAGCCCTCTGACCCGATCGCGCCGATCGGCCCGTCCGTCGGCGCTTATACACCTTGATCAAGTGTAATCTGGTGGCCCGCGCTGTCAAGTCAAAAAAAACGATAACGCGTGGAGCCATAAGGACGTGCGCGAGATCGTGGTCCGCGCGGCAGCGGCCTGAGACTCGCGGCACCGGCTGGGAGAAGAAATTTTCGCACCAGGACCCATGATGCAAGCCTGGTCCGGAAGGATGAAAATGGGCGCGTGGTTCGACGCTGCGCCCACGTAGCCATCTCGATTCCGCGCGGGTCATTTCCGTAGCAGCCACGTGGTCGGCGAAGGGCTTACCGCTGTCGCGTCCACTCCGGGCCGGCGTAGCGCTGCCGACGCCGCTTGACGTCGGACAGTTGCTCCGCAGTCCACTCACTGGGCTGGATTTCCAACTCCAGCGCCGATGCCAGACGCTCGATGAATGCGTCGCACCAGCGGTCGACCACGGCGTCACCCGGTCCGCCAAAGTCGAGATTCGCTGTGGCGAACTGACCGAGGTCGGCACCCGGGTGCGAGGCAAAGCGTTTTCCCAGCAACAGCGATCCGTGTTGAAGCACTTTTCCCGGGATTCGCCGCTGGGCGCTGCCCAGCAGCTTTTCTCCGTCCAGCAGCAAGTCGGTTGGGCCTGGCTTGGCGAAGCAGAAGAAGGGTCCGCCGCGCGGCGTCGGCATGGGCAAGTGATCCGGCGCCAGTTTCACGGCTTGCCCGGACCCGGCCAAGGCTGCCCGCCAACATTCGTGGACGAGACGGTACAGTGCGACGGGGGGTTGTCGAGCCACCGGCAGGCTGTCATCGACCACCAAGCAGTACGTGACTTCCTGATCGTGCAGGATGGCTCCGCCGCCGGTTGGCCTGCGGACGACCGGCAGCTCGCGGAGTTCGGTCGGCAGGTTGGCTAGGTCGGCATATCGCTGGAAGTAGCCCAGGCTGATGGTCGGCGGCGTCCAGGCGTACAGACGTAGGGCAGCCGGCCTGAGCGACGCCGAGTAAAGCAGATGCTCGTCGCGGGCCATGTTGGTCGGCCCGTCGAGCGCTGGATCGCGAAAGACGTGGAGGGCGGGTTTCACGCCGTGCGGGTTGCGGAGTTCAGGGCATCAATGGGATCCAGCCGGGCGGCGGCCCGGGCCGGGTAGAGTCCGAATATGATTCCGACCAGGGCCGAGACGCCAAAACTGAGCAAGACACCCCAGATCGGGATGATGGTTTGCCACTTGACGACTACGGTCACCAGGTGGGCCAGCCCGATGCCCAGGATGATTCCCAGCAGTCCGCCCAGTACGCTGAGGATCAGGGTTTGGATGAGGAACTGGGCGGTGATGTGGTAGCGCTTGGCGCCCAGGGCCCGGCGGATGCCGATTTCGCGGGTCCGCTCGGTGACCGAGGCCAGCATGATATTCATGATTCCGATGCCGCCGACCAGCAGCGAGATTCCGGCGATGCTGCCCAGCACGATCTGCGAGTTGCGCCTGACCTGCTCGGCCTGCTGGATCAGCTCCAGCGGGACAGTGATGGTGAAATCCTGCTCTTTATGCTCGTGCTGCAAAACCCGGTCGACCAGCCTGGAGACTGGCAGCGCCTGGTTTTCGGGCTCGACGTGCACATAGATGTCGCTGAACTGCACGTCCTTCCATTCGCGCGACATGCCCTGGGCAGTGACCTTGTAGTCGCCGTAGCGCAGGTCGGCGGTGGCCAGCGGGATGTAGACGTCGCGGTTGATATCGCGGGCGGCCAGGCCCTTGGCCGGGTTGCCGGCGGTACGCACCTCCGCGAGGATTCCGACGATCACGTAGGGCACGCCGCCGGTGATCCGACTCTGCACGGTCACGGTCTGGCCCAAAGCGTCATGTTGGGGGAACAGGTCGCGGGCGACGGCCCAGCCGACCACGCAGACCTTCTGCTGGCGCTGGCTGTCCAGTTCGGTGAGCGCGCGTCCGTGTGCGATCTGGACATTGACGACTTTGAAGAAGTTGTCGGTGGTGCCCAGAACATGCCCGTCGAACTGGAGCGCGCCATGCACGATTGTGTCGGCCACGTCCCGCATGAGCACCAGCTCCTTGACGCAGGGCAGCTCGCGGAGGCGGTCCACGTCCTTTCTGGTCAGGCCATATTTCTTGATCGCCTCCTGAGCCTTGCTGACCTCCTGGGACTTGGGCGGCTCCACGCTCCGCAGCACGATGTTCTGGCTTCCGAGCAGGCGAATCTGCTGAAGCTGTTCGGCTGAGGCCGCCTCGCCGATGCTCAGCATGCAGATCACCGCCGCGACTCCGAAAATCACCCCCAGAGCGGTCAGGAGCGAGCGCAGCTTGTGGGCTCGCAGGTCTCGTAGCCCCAGGGCGAACAGCTCGCCGGACAGCAGAGTGCGAATAAGCATCGCCCACCTCGGCGGCTAGCTCGGCCCGGTCGGCCCTTCCGGTCGCCTGGGCGGCGGCAGCTCGATGGGACCGAAGCGATCTTCGTGAGCCTTCACCGCGTGTTGCAAGGCCAGCATCAGCCGCTTGGCGTTGGCCGGCAGCAGCATCAGCCGGTGGGACACTTTGATGGTGGGCTGGGAGACGTTCGGGAGCGGCGAGTTGGTGCCCAGATAGATCACCAGCTCATCGGGCGAGCCGGCCAGCGCGAAGAAATTCGCGTAGACCGTCTCCATGGTGGTGGTGTCCAGCCGGATCTGCTGTGGCTGGGGTGGTGGTTGCGGCTGTGGCCCCATGGTTTGGTCATCCTCCTCGCCGAAGATCATCATTGCTCCGCTCCGCCGGGCCGGCACCCCTGACAGATAGGATACAGCGCCGGCTCGAAATCTGCGAGCATGGGCCCGGGGCCGACAATCGGAACTTGAGGACGTGGTTGTCGCCGCCGGAAACCCTACCGGTTGCCGTCCCGGGCGGGTTGAGACGCAAAAGCCGGCGGGTTTCCGACTTGCGGGCAGGTTAGTCTGGGGGCCGGGGAACCGCGCTCAGCCGCTCCAGTCGATCTCGAATATTTGGTAATCAGTTTGCTGCCAGCCGAGGCTGAGATACGTCTGCCGGGCCCGGAGGTTGTGCTTATGCACGTACAGCCGCAGCCCGCAGACGTCGCCGACCAGCCGGGCGGCCTGTTGCACGTGGCTGTGCAGGGCTCGGTAGATGCCGCCGCCTCTGGCCCCGGGCTCCACGTACACGCTCTGAATCCACCAGAACCGCCCGTTTCGCCAGTCACTGAACTCCTCGGTGATCAGAAGCTGCCCGACCACCTTCCCTTCCCGCTCGGCCAGGAAGTAAACTCCCAGCGACGGATCGGCCAGCACCCGACGCACGGCCGCGGCCGCTACTGCGGGGTCGAGTCGGCGTCCCTCAGTTTCGCTGGCCATCGCCAGGTTGAAGCCGGTGATGACCTCGGCGTCGGCCGGTGTAGCCCGTCGTACTATGACATCACTCATGGCAGGCATCTGCTGGCCGGTATAAGCCTAGCGACCGGAGAGGGCATGATCCAGGACTGGACCGATAAACGAGTCACGGTTATGGGGCTGGGCCGATTCGGGGGCGGCGTGGGCGTCACTCGCTGGCTGGTCGCCCGCGGGGCCCGGGTGCTGGTCACCGATCTGGCTCCGCCGGAGAAACTGGCCGCCTCGCTCCAACAGCTTTCCGGCCTGGACATCACCCTCCGCCTGGGCCGGCATGAGGCCGTCGATTTCCGGGACGCCGATCTGGTGGTCGTCAACCCGGCGGTGCCGGACAGCTCGGAGTTCCTTCAGGTCGCACGGGCCGCCGGCGTGCCGATCACCACCGAGATGAACCTTTTTCTGGAACGCTGCCCAGCCCGGTGCATCGGCGTGACCGGCAGCGTCGGCAAGAGCACCGTCACCGCCATGATCGGACATGTGCTGGAACAGGCCGTCCAGGTCTCAAGGCCCCCCGGCGGGGAGGGAATCGCCCGGCGAATATGGGTCGGCGGGAATATCGGACGGTCGCTGCTGGACGCGCTGGAGCAAATCACCCCCGAGGACATCGTCGTGCTGGAGCTTTCCAGCTTCCAGTTGCAGCGAACGGCGGCAGTCCGCTGGAGCCCATATCTGGCCGTCATCACCGGCGTCACTCCCAACCACCTGGACTGGCACGGCAGTTTCGCCCATTACCTGGATGCCAAGCTGAACATCGTCCGCTTCCAGGACCGGCACGATGGCCGCATCGTCATCCACGACCGCGCCGAGCTGCGGGAGGCACTTGAGCGCTTACGCGGGGATCTGTTCGGCGTCTGGCGATACCGGCTCGAAGGAGATGTCCCGGTCGCCGAAGCGTGTGCGGCCGCCGGACACGATCCTCAGCGGTTCCGTTGGGACGGTCTGAAACTGGAAGTCCCGGGCCGGCATAACCGGGAGAACGCCGCGGCCGCGTTGACCGTGGCGAGCCTGCTGGGCGTGTCAACCGATGCGGCCCTGAAAGCCCTTTCCACTTTCCAGGCTTTGCCGCATAGGTTGCAGAAGGTCGCCGTCCGGGACGGAGTGACATACTTCGATGATTCCAAGTCCACCACGCCCGAGGCCGCGCTGACCGCCTTGCAGGCGATGGACCGCCCCGTGCTGGTCATCCTGGGGGGATACGATAAGGGCAGTGACCTGCAAGCCGTGGCCGGCGAGGCCGCCCGCCGAGCTCGATTCGTGGCCTGCATTGGCACCACCGGCCCTCGGTTGGCCGAGCTGGTCAGCCAGGCCGGCGGCCGGGCCGGGGTCTATCCGGACTTGTACGCCGCGATGCGGGCATGTCGGCAACGGGCCCGGCCGGGCGACGCGGTACTTCTCTCGCCAGCCTGCGCGTCGTGGGACCAGTTCCCCGATTATCGGGCGCGCGGCGAGCTGTTTGCCAGTCTGGCGCAGGGGCGGACCCATCAGTTTCCGTCGCAACAGCCCAATCCCGGCGGGTAGCGCTTGGCCTCCGAAAGCCGATCATGGGCACCGTCGCGCCGGAGCTTCGGGTTCGATGCGGACGGAAGTCTTGGCGTGAAGGACCGCCGGGCTGGCCCCGTAGCGGCAAGCTCCGGACCGGCGATGTCGGAAACGTGCAACGCCGGGCCGGGAAGCTCGGCGCTACCCAAGTTGCCAGAATTCGACGGCGGCGCTGGGCAAACTTGAGGAAAAAGCGGACCAGCACGGGGAAACGCGTTGCCTGCCCGGTTAACGCGGATGGCGCTGGGGCAGTCGCGTTTTTTCCCCAAGCTGAGCTCGTGAGCCCGGCGTGGGCAATTGGCCCAATGCGCGGTCCTCGGCGGAGGGTAACGTCAATTCCCGTGTGTAATTGTTGCGGGTTAAGAAGGGCATTTCAGGCCACACCGCGGACCTCCCGGAATTCTTTGCAGACCCGCGTGGCGTACTTGGCGTTGTAGTACGCCACCAGACCGTACACGATCCGC
>CAYZXK010000082.1:0-6009 GCA_964482395.1 uncultured Planctomycetales bacterium
CCGCCTTCACCGTAAGCCGCAGCCCGCAATACTCCAGCGTCTGCCCGCATCGCACCGCCTGCCCACGCACCGCTCCCGGCGGGCCGCTCTGACCCGCGTGCAGCACCCCACCCCGGTCAAACAGAATCACCGGCTGGCACGCCTCCTGAGTCTGCACATGGCAGGTCGGACCCGGCCCCACCAGGCACGTGTCACAAAACAATATCACGGTCCCAACGTCCTGTGGCAATCGACAACGGTGCGAAAGCCGCAGTACCGCGGTCATGCTCTTGACGCTGGGCCGGTGGAAAGTCAGCTTGGCCCTGCCGGACAGCTCGATCCGATCCCCATCGCGCAACAGCGCGCGCCGCACCGGCCGCCCGTTCACCTGGACCGGACCATGCGCCGTCAACAAGTAATCCTCTCCCTGCCGCAACACATCCGCATGGTGCGACTGCACCTCGGCAGGAAGGGCAAGTTCAACCTTCCCGCTGGCGCCCCCGTGCCCGATCCGAACCATGTCCTGCCGCAGCAGCAGGCTGCTCCCCCCGCCGTCCACCAGCAGCAGTAGCGGTCGGTCCAGCGTGGCCACCCCCACATCCGCCGGCTCCGGCGGCCGCATTACTTCCAATCCTGGGCTGGGCGTTGGCCTACCCGCCACCGCACCCGGGCCGGACGCCGCCAAGCCGATCGGAGACGCCAGTAGATCCTCGTGCGCCTCGGCAATCCGGCCCAGTGCATCCAGCGCAGACGTGATCCAGCCGGCGTTCCCCGCCACAGCCTGTAAACGCAGCAGGGTTCGCCGCAACGCCGGGTAGTCGTTCGCCGCAAACTGGGCCGTCGCACTGGCACACAGTCCCACCGCCTTCTCGCATTCACTCAAGCTCGGCTCAAACGGCATGAGGACCCCCAGGCTCTCGCGAGTCGCCAACAGGCGATCAATCCGACCCTCCCGCAGCCACCGCTCCACCGCCAAACGAGCCGCCTCCGCCAGCCGCAATGCCAGAGCGTCCGACTCACGTGTCCGACCGTGGCGCTGGCCAGCCTCCCGCCAAATCCGGACCGCAGCCAGCACATCATCCCGCCCAAGCGCCTCCTCGGCCTGCTCAAGCATCTCGCTGGCCCGCCGAACCCTACACCCCAGTTCCTGTCCCAGTTCGGCCCGCCGCCGGCTGTCATCTATGCGACCAAGCTGAACCCGACCAGTCTCCAACCGACCCGCCTGAAGCAGGTCCGCGGCCCGGTCCACCGCCTCCACCTGACCGGCCAACTCCCCAGCCCGATCCCGCAACTCCTGCTCAATCTCCTGCCGCAAGGTCAGAATGTCCGGCCCGGCCCGGTCCAAGGCCGCCACCCGATCCAGGTCGGCCATAGCATCCCTCAACCGGCCAGCCTGCCGATGCAGGCGCGCCCGAGCCAGCAGCGGCCGCACCAGCTCATCCCGAAGTCGTTGTCCACGCGGATCTTGTGCCAAGTCTGCCTGGCAGACCATCGCGAAGGCGTCGTCGATCCGTCCCTGACGGAGTGCCTTCTCGGCGGCGGTGAGACGGACGAATAGCCAACGACCGAACATTGCAAAACCTCGCCCACCGTCAGCCCACAGGCCGCGCGGCAAGCTCCGCCCGTGCCAGCATCGGGCCCGCAACCGCTCCCAAACCCAGACCCGATCCAAGCTGCCAACACCGTATTCGCCACCCCCCGCACTCTATTTGACGCCCACTTTGCAAACCATAACAGCGGCTCGACCGGTATCAAACCAGGCAATAATTGCGCCCTAGCCCGATTATGGCAAAAATATTGTGCAGCCTAAATTCAAGAGCGTGGCCTCGTATGACCGATTTTAACCATTACGCCAGGATAGCGAATTACCCAGATTCGCTCGATCGGCCTGTCAGACGTCAGGGGCGGGAAAGCAAGCAGGACATAGTCCCGTACCTGGGACGGGCACAAACCGAAAGGTGGTGTGCAATGTTCATGTGGTTTTTTGAATTCATGTCCGTCATCGCCCGCTTAGTCATCTGGGGAGCGGAGGGCTAACCGAATGGCGATCGGACCGCTGGGACACGCGTACACCCAGCGCGAACTGGAACTGAGCCGCGACCTGGCCACTGCCCTCTGGGCGTTGTCGATCGCCCTGCTGGCATTCCTGCTAGCTTGGTCGACACCGGGCGGAACGCCGTAACGGGCCCGCCGGCCCAGGTGAAACGCCGGTCACGAACCGGTCGCCCCGGCCCGGCTGTTGCCACAAACCGCGGCCAGACCAAGTGGGGGAGGCGGGAAGGAACACTTTTACCGTGCGGCTGCATCCTCCAGGACTCCCAGCAGCCGCTCACCGGTCCGCAGGCGTCACAGCGAGCACGGTGGTAGAAGCGGCCGCGCTTTCAGTCGGCCAGGCCGTGCTGGGCGCCAGACGCAACTGGCGTTCATGCAGCAGCCTGAGCAACAGCCCCGCCGCACCGCCAGCCAGTATCGAGCAGCCGGCGATGCATGTCTCCAACGCCCAACGCAGCTCCAAATTCTGAGTAACCCCAAGCGCGACAGCCACGCTCACCACCACCGCACCGCCCGCCGCCACCCCCACCGTCCGTAGCGACCATGTCGCCCGCACCGGCACCATCCGGACCAGTAGCCCAGCCAGCAAGCACCACAGACAGACCCGCAGCGCCAGCGCCGACTGCGACAAACGCTGGGCGACGACTCGGCTTAGCAACTGCTCCAAAGCCACCGCCTGAAACTGGCACCCGAACGCAAGCTCCCCCGGCCTGAGCAGGTGCTGGTCCAGGCCGGGAAGCATCTGCCCCACCAGAATCACCCGGCCCTGGAACCACTCACGAAGCTGGGCCGTGGAAGCCGTCAGAACCTCTTCCATCGGAATCGCTCGACTGGCCCAGTCGGGAATGCTCTCCAGGGCAAACCGACCGAACCGGCACCGGTCGCCCGCCAGCAGCGTCGCTTGATTCTTGGACGCAACCTCGCTGCGGGACACCGGAATCTGGTCCTCGTCGCGCCATCGCAGCTCGTCGCCGGCGACCTGGTGTTTCCGGTACCGAAGGCGGATGTGCTCCGCATCGGCCTGGATGCTCACGTCGCAATCCGGGTGGGTGGCCGCGGCGAAGGCCGCCAGAACCAGCGACGGCGTCGGCGGATTCAGGCCCCGCTGCACCACCAGCGGAACGTAGAGCCGGTCATACGGACTCGGCCGCGCGCCCAGCAGAACCCCCCAACTCCAAACCGCAGCCCGAATTGCCGGCGACATCATCGGCTCGCCATTCAGATCGAACCCCTGGCTCCCCACAACCACCGGTCGGCCCACCGCCTGCACCCCACGGACAAAACCCGCATCGAACTGCGGCTGCGGATCCGAAAAAAAGTAATCCCACGCTATCACCCGCGGCTCGGCCTCCGCCAGCCGCTCCATCAGTCGCCCGTACAATAGGCGATAGCTCTTCCGGTCATCCGCGTTCAGGCCCGGCAGATCGCCTCCAATCCGCCCCGACCGCATCGCCTCCAGCGTCCCCGGCGTAAACGCGATCAGGGCCGTCTTGACCGCCCCACCCCCCGCCGAGATCCAATAAGCCTCCGCTTGCCAGAAAGATACGGTCAGCCCGATCGCGACCAGAATCGTCGCCGCGGTCTGAACCGGAAGCGGGTAATTCCGAATCGTCAAGGCCAGGATCCGGGCTGCCTGGTACCCGGTACTGCCACCTTTGTGGGCCCGGATCGGCCGACAGGCCAGGTAATTATCCAGGTCGGACACCAGAGCGCTAGCGCTGGGATAGCGCTGATCGGGCACCGGGCTCACGCAGCAGGCGATGATCTCGGCCAGATCGCTGGCCCGGCTCACATGCCGCTCGTGCAAAACCTCGGTCAGCCGTTCAACCTGTGGTGCCAAACGCGCCGGCTGCCCCGTGATCACATGAAACAGCAAGGCGCCAAGACTGTAAACATCAGCCCGACAGTCCACGTCCTGCCCCGCCAGTTGCTCCGGAGCAATGTATCCGTAAGTCCCCAACGCGCCTTCCGGGCCGCGCGGCGAGTCTCCCCCTCCCCCCTGGTCCTCCCGGGTCAGCCCCAGTCGCTTGGCGATCCCAAAGTCTATGATCCGCGGCTGACCCTGGGCATCGATCAAAATGTTCTGCGGCTTCAGGTCCCGATGAATAACCCCCTGCCGATGAGCGTAGTCGATCGCCCCGGCAACCGACTTGATCAGCTCGATCCGCTGCTCCAGTGAAACCTCGTGGGTCCGAAGGTAGTCATCCAGTTGCTGACCCTCCACGAACTCCATCGAATAATACAGCGGCGTAGTGGTCAGGCTGGCCTCGTACAGCGTCGCAATGTTCGGATGACGCAGCTTCCCGACCAGACGGACTTCGTTCTCGAAGTATGCCGTCCGCTGCGCGGTCTTGCCGAACAAGACCTTCAGCGCCTCGGTCCGGGCCTTGCTGTGGTGCAACGCCTTGTAAACCACGCCAAAACCCCCCCGCCCGACCTCCGCCAGAATCGTATAGTTCCTGATCCGCGGGAACCGCTGCCCGGTCCGCTGCCGGAACAACGCCCGGCACGACTGGCATTGCTCAAGGTGTCGCTCCGCCTGCTTCTGCTCCGCACCGGCCAATTCCTCGGCAGCCAGCGCCTCGGTCGCCGCACGGTGCGCGCAGGACTGTGCGGATCGGGTCGGCATCCATGCACCCTGGAGGACCCGGCCCTTGCCCGCCGGGCCCCATCCCCGTCGCTCTAGCCGCTAATAAAATAGCCCAAACTCAACCCCGCGCAAAGACGCTTGCCCCCGCCCCGCAAGCCCCCACTCGCCAACCGAATCACCCATGCCGCTTGTCCGGCAGCCGGATCTCGCATTCGAGGTACCGGCGACCAAACTTCCGACACATCTCCCGGTCCGGCATGAATATATCCACCGTGTTGTGCCGGAAGCGACGGTGCGTCCGGTCAGTGACCACAAACGTCCACCCCAGAGCCTTAATGTGAATCTGCGACCCGAACGGCACGTCGACGGGAGCCGCACATTGGCCGGGGGCCGTCCGGACTCCGGCGGCAGTGATCCCCTTATCGTGGTAGGCCGTCACACGCAGCACGCGCCGAACCCGCTTCGGACTTTCCGACCCGTTATCGGCGGCCAGTGGCTGCTCACCGGCCTCCGGAACCTGGTCCTCACCGTCCCAGTCGGCCGACTCCCCCTCCCTCTCCGCCAGCCATGAATCCGCCACCAGGCTCGGCGGCGGCTCCTCCAGCCGCTCAGCCAACAAGCCGAAGGTCAACACGGCACTACACGCCAGTCCAATCAATCCAATCAGGCCATGAAAGATCGAGAGCACTTCGCCCTCCGCTTCCCCCAACGCCCACCCCCAGGCCCACTCCTGCCTCGCGCACCAGCCACCAGCCCAAAGGCCGACGACTGCCCGACGCCTCGGGGTATTCTAGCCTCCGGCCGGGCCCATCGGAACCACCGCCCGCCAACAATGCGACCGCCTAACGCCTAGTGGAGTTCATGCCGTTATTATAGGACGTGCGACCAGCCACAGGGCACCGCAGGCAGGCCCGGGTCCTCAAACTAGGCTCACTCGGCCGGCAGGTCTTGCTGCCCCGATAGGGCCGTTTCCGCGCGCTCCAGCTCTTGCTCTGCCAGGCCGCGCTGACCCTCATCAGTCAGTTGCCCTACCGCTTGGCGAAGGTGGTACGCCGCTCGGTCATAGGCCCGCAGATAGCGGTTGTAGATCAACCCCAGGAACAGACGAACAACCCCCACGTCCGACGAGCCCGGGTACGCGGCCAGAAACGCCTCATAAGCCGCCGCTGCCGCCCGATAACGCTGAGTTTGAGCCAAATAATTAGCAATCTCCAGTTGGTGGGGACGTGTCAGAACCTGGTTCTGATCCAGCTCTATCAGTCTCAGGTACGCGGCCGAAGCGGCCTCGGGGTCGTGGGCCGCGAGCAGGGAGGCAATGTCCTCCCGCAATTGCTCGATTGGCGTCAACGGAACCGCTTCCAACGGCCGCGAGCCTACCTCCTCCATCC
>CAYZXK010000083.1:0-2657 GCA_964482395.1 uncultured Planctomycetales bacterium
CCGTTGGGACCGAGAAACCCGACGCACTCGTTCGGCAGGATCTCGAAGTCGACCTGGGCCACGGCGGTCAGCCCGCCGAAACGCTTGGTCAGGCCGCGGGCCACTACCACCGGCACGCGCTGGCTGGCTTGCGAAATAAGCACTCCCGGAATGCTACTCGGTCGCAAAAAAGACCTTTCCCGCACCGGACGGGTTGATGCCGGCACCGCTTTTGCTCCCAGCCGCACCGGTCCCCTTTCCCTGCGGCACTGTCTTCTAACGTTCTCCGGCGGCGGCGCCAACTGACTGGGACCGGGGGGGCCGGACAAGTCGGGATGCCGATCAAGAACCGCCGTGGCCCTCGCGGCCCAGATTGGCCCCGCTGGCCGGCGCGTCGCATTTCGATCACTGTCGCACGCCTACGCGTCCTCACTTAGAATCTTGGTTGTGAGGCGCTACGTACTCAGGTTAATGCCACTGTACCTGGCTGCTCTAGGGCTGGCGGGTTGTCGGGACCACAAGTCGGCGGCGACCGCGGATTTGCGCGGGGCTGCCGGCGACTGCAACCTCTTGCTGATCACCCTGGACACCACTCGGGCCGACCGGCTCGGCTGCTACGGGCGTCCACAGGCCGCTACCCCCGCCCTGGACGGGCTGGCGCAAGCCGGCGTGCGCTTTACCCAGGCCTTCACCCAGGTTCCGGTCACGCTGCCGGCCCACACGGTGCTCCTCACCGGCACGTACCCGCCGGAGAACGGGGTGCGCAACAACTCGCGCTACGCCCTGCGGACCGATCTACCGACCTTGGCCGAAATTTTCCGGCAGCACGGCTACCAGACCGGGGCATTCATCGGCTCGCAGATTCTGGACCGACGCTACGGGCTGGATCGGGGGTTCGAGGTATATGAGGATCGGATGCCGCTCTATGATCGCCCTGCAAACCAGGTCTGCGACGACGCCCTGGCCTGGCTCAGCCGGGTCCGCGACCGGCCGTTCTTCGCCTGGGTGCATTTCTACGACCCGCATACGCCGTACGTTCCGCCACCGGATTTCCTGCGCAGGACCGGTGAGGCCTACCAGGGCGAAATTGCCTTCATGGACTTCCACATCGGCCGGCTGCTGGACTGGCTGCGAAGCCACGACCTGTCTTCCAAGACCCTGGTCATAGCGGTAGCCGATCACGGCGAATCGCTGGGCGAGCACGGCTTTTTGTGGCATTCCCTGCTGCTGTACGACTCGATCATGCGCGTCCCGCTGATCGTCTCACTGCCCGGTCGCCTGCCGCAGGCCGCCAGTCGCGATGCCGTGGTCGGCCTGGTCGACATCCTGCCCACCATCCTTGACCTGATGGGCTGGTCGATCCCCGCCGAGGTCAGCGGCCAGAGCTTCCTGGCCGCTTTGGCGGGACAGGCCACGCCGCCGCGCCAAAGCTACGGCGAGACCGATTATGGCTATGAGGACTACGGATGGGCCAAGCTGCGTTGTCTGATAGAGCAGCGGTGGAAGTACATCCGGGCCCCGGAGATTGAGCTATATGACCTGGTCGCCGACCCAGGCGAGCTGCACAACCTGGCCGCCGAGTACCCGGAGGAGGTGGCGCGTCTGGAAGCGGACCTAGCCGCTTGCGAACAGGCCATGACGCGACGCGAGAGTGTAGCGGTCAAGCTGGACACCCAGGCGATCCAGGTGCTTCGAAGCCTGGGTTATGCAGGCGGCCCCACGCCGACCAGCCTGGCGACCGAGCGCCTGAAGAATCCCAAAGACATGGTGGAGGTCTGCCACAAGCACCGTGAAGCGGAGGCCCTGCTCGGGGCCGGTCGGCCCATGGAGGCCCTGGAGCTGATCGAGCCGGCGGCCACCCGCAGCCCCGAATCATTCGTGCTGGTCGAGCTGCTGGGCAAGACCTACGCCGCCCTGGAGCTCTTCGACCTAGCTCAACTCGCTTTGCAGGATGCGCTGGCGATCCAGCCCAAGTCGGCCGACACCTGGCTTGCTCTGGCCCAGGTCCTGCAAAGCCGACGAGCTTTTGGCCGAGCCATCCGGGCCTGCCAACAGGCGCTGGCGGTCGATCCGGCCCACTCGCTGGCCCCCGCCCTGGCAACCGAACTGAGTCAGGCAGGGCGCCGGCAGACGGCCCGCCTTGCTGAGCTACGCCAACAGTTGGAGACGACCCCCGGCCGGGCCGAGTTGCGGCTGGACCTGGTCGGTGAACTTCTGGCCGCCAAGCAGACTGCCGAGGCGATCCGGGTCTTGCAGGACGGCCTGGCCCGCGATCCGGGTAGCGCTGATCTGGCCGCCAGGTTGGCCTGGATTCTGGCGACCACGCCCGACGACCAACTTCGCAATGGGGGCGAGGCGCTGCGCTGGGCCCAGGTCGCATGCGGCGATAAATCCGGGGCAAGTCCGAGTGCCCTTGACGGCCTGGCCGCAGCCCAGGCTGAAACTGGCGACTTCGAGGCGGCGCTGCAAACCGCCGAGCGTGCACTTCAACTGGCCAAAGAGTCCGGTAACCGCCGTCTGACGATCATGATCGCCCGGCACCTGACGCACTACCGGGCCAAGACCCCCTGGCGAGCACCTGAATGAGCGGCAGTTTCCCCCGGGGCACCAAAAAGGCGAGTTAGCAGCCCGTTGAAGAACGGCCATTTCGCTACGCGGCGGTGAGTCTGAGGGTCCCG
>CAYZXK010000084.1:0-11432 GCA_964482395.1 uncultured Planctomycetales bacterium
CGGTGGTCGCGACGACCGCCGCCTCTTCCGATTCATGGTTGAATTCGGCCTCGATCCCCTTTCGTTCCCAGTGCCGGGCCAGCATGAAGGCGGCCGCTGAAAGCAACAAACCCAGCCCCAGGGTCAATAAGAACGGCCCGGGCGGCCTCAGGCCACCCCGACGATGCACCGGGCCCGGTCGTGCGCATGCCATGGCGAAGGCATCATCGTCAAATTGGGCCGTAAGCATCGGAATAGTGGTCTGTCGCTGGTCCACTGGCCGATAACAAGCCCCGGAAGCGAGAAACGCTCTGGGCGTCTCAACCGGTCGCCAGGACCGAGCGATATGCAGCCAACACGGCTTGGACGGCCGCCTGCGGGCCTTGAGCCCGCGCCCAGCTTGCGGCCCGCTCCCCCAACTCGCGAGCGGTCCGCGGATTCTCATAGAGGTAGCGCAGGGCATCCGCCAGGCCGGCGGCCGGATCAGCCCGCCCCCCAGACTGCCATACCTCCGTCACCAGCCAGAGTCGCCGATCTGGACCGCTGAGTTCCCGCAGTACCGGAATGTCACTGGCAACGACCGGCAGGCCAAAGGCCATTGCCTCCAGCACCGCGTTCGGCATGCCCTCCGTCAACGATGGAAAAGCGAACGCGTCCGCCGCCGAAAGAATCACCCCGACGTCCTCGCGCCAGCCCAGCAGGCAGACCCGGTGGCCGGCACTGCTGGCAGAGAGTAGCCGCTCAACCCGGGCCCGGTCCGGCCCGTCGCCAGCCAGCAGAAACCGGATCGGAATGTGGCTCAGAATCTCGGCACACCGCACCAGTCGATCCAACCGTTTGACCGGATCCAACCGTCCAACCCAGGCGACCACAAAATCCCGGTCGGAGATTCCCAATGCCGCCCGAGCGGTCGTCCGGTCCACCCGTGGCCAGGCGGCAGGCATCGGGGGCACGACCCACACCCGACGGCGTGGCAATCCGAAAACCCGGATCACATACTCGGCCACCGCCTGACTGTTGACGATATGAGCCCGGTCGATCCAGGCGGTGGCCCGCTCGAGGGCCCGATGCCAGGGTCGCTCCAGCTCGATCGTCGCGGTCGAGCCGATCACCGGAACACCCAAACTTGTTCCCACCAGGCGAGCGGCCAGATTGGCGTGCATCAGGGTGGAATGAATCAGATGCGGCCGAATACGCCGAACGTGCCGCCACAAACCGACCAGGGCCGACAAATCGCGCGGGCTGGAGGCGTAGCAGGCGAAGGTCGGAATCCCAGCCGCCTGAAGCCGGTCGCTTACCGGACCGGGCCCTGCCAGGCACCCCACGTGCACTTGCACGCCGGTCCCGTCCAGAGCTTCGGCCAGTCGCGCCATCCGCAGCGGCGTACCGCCCAGCCCCAGATCGGTGACCAGCAGGATTACGCGCACTGCGGCGGCTCCGTCCCGGCCAGAGCCCGTCGCAGATGGCCCTCACAGGCTTCCAGACGGGCCTCGGCCTGCTCCCGATCCAGGTTCAGACGGTGCATGACGATCGCGGTCTTGGCGTGCCACCCGGCCCGCTCCAGCAGACTGCGAGCCCGCGGACGCGCAAGCTGGGTGGCCGCCATTACCGTCCGGATCGCCCGATCAACCAGCTTCTGGCAGCCCCGCGCGTTCACATCCACCATGAGGTTCCCGTACACCTTGCCAAGCTGGACCATGGAGAGCGTGCTGACCATGTTCAAGACCATCTTGGTCGCCAGGCCAGCCTTCAGACGGGTCGAGCCGCTGATGACTTCCGGCCCGGTCAGCACCCGGATGGAGACCTGGGCCTGGTCGGGCACCTGCTCGGCGGGCACGCAAGCCAAAAACACGGTCCGGGCGCCCCGCTGGGACGCCCGGCGCAATGCTCCATGGACAAACGGCGTCGTACCGCCCGTAGCGATCCCGAAAACGGTGTCGGCGGGCCCGGCCGCCACCCGGTCGATTTCCGCCGCTCCGGCCTCCGGGTCGTCTTCGCAGTGCTCGGCGCTTCTCTTGAGCGCCGCGTCGCCGCCGGCAATGATCCCCTGCACCGTCTGCGGATCCACCAGGAAGGTCGGGGGACACTCGGCCGCGTCCAGCACACCCAGTCGCCCGCTGGTGCCGGCCCCCACGTAAATCAAACGCCCGCCTTTCTTCAGGCCGTCCGCAATCAGTCGGACGGCCGCCAAAATCGAGTCCTTGGCCTGAAAAACCGCCTCGGCGATTTGCCGGTCCTCGGCGTTCATCACGTCGAAAGCCTGCTCCAATGGCAAGGCGTCCAGCTCGGTCGAGTGGGGATTGGGCCGCTCGGTCAACAGATGTCCGCGATCAATCATGCGCGACAGGGTACTGCGCGGCTGGCGGGCTGGGAACCGCTGGGGCGACCGGCCGGGCCGCCGGCTAGCGTCGGCGTGGCGGCGTAAGGCCCTAACCGTCAGCAAGTACTGGTTTGCACAATTTCCTACACAACCGGCTCAGGCGGGTGGTTCTCGGACGCGGGCAGGGTGCGGGTCAGTGCCGCCCCCCCCGGTCGCCGCCGGTATGGTTCCAGGGGTTGCGCAGCGCCAGCCAGGGGGTAAAATGCCAAGTGTGGCCTTGACGAACCGCGGGGGGTTAATAGATCGTGTCCCGTGGTGCAGGATGCGACATGAGAGTTGTGGTTCTATCCGCGTTTGTGGCATGCCTGGGCCTGGGAATGCTGGTCGGGCCGGTGCGGTCAGTGCGACACGGGGCCGATCAACATGAAGCTGAATTGCGGGCCGTGTTGCGAGACTGAAGGCGGCACCAAGACCCAATATTGCAGCCAGAAGGACTCTGCGGGTTCGGTACCCGGATGACCGGGTCGCTCACCGGCATCAGGGCGGGCGCGACCCGCTGAGCCAGCACGATTGCCGCGGATGGCTAGGCCCGAAAGAGCCGTTCGGATGAGCGGGGGCGGCTCGCCGGCGCGCGGGACCGTGTGGGCTTGAGGTCCGCCGCTTAGGAGTTCTGATACAGGCTCTTGGAAGCTGTCCCCAACGCAGAGGGCGCTGGTGCATCCTCAACCGGTTTCCATCGTGGGGCGTGTCGCTCTGGCTGCGGCGGTCTTGGGGCTGGCGGCAGCCGTGTACTTCGTGTGGGCGCCCGAGCGAGGCTCGGTCAGGCGCGGGCGAACCACCGGCGCACCGGCAGTCCTGCGCGGGCTAACCGGGTCGAGGGGCGAAGACTGGTACCGCGAGAATGTGGCGCGGTGGCAGGCGCTGGAGTTTGTTCCGCTAAGCGACCTCGAGGAACTGGCCCGTACAATACGCAACGTAGTCCAGGGTCGGCATCCTGGCCCGGAGGTGGATCCAGAGGTGCTGGCACGTGACTTGACGGCGTTCTTCTACGCCCTGGGGGCGCCCGATCCCGACGAATACCTGGCCCGGCTGAGACCTTATCGACGTTTGAAGACCGCCGCCGAACTGGCCGAGACCACGCAGTTGTACGGTCCGTACAGGGCCCTCAGCGGCCGCGAACTGTCGGCGGACGTGTCCCCGCCTGCCGTTTTGGGTCTTTTCTGGAACGCCAAGGGTGCGGCGGGACGGGCGGCCAAAGTATCCACCCGGGGCTTCATCCAGGTGGCCTACAGCCGGCCGATCCCAGACGCAGTCGCACCGGGCAGCGTGCTGGCATCGATCGTCTGCCCGTTATATTCCATGTATGAGCAGGCCGAGCCCCGCTCCTGGCTCGGCCCATTCTCGGTGGGTTTTCCACGCCTGACGGTTCCGTTGGCCGACTTTGATGCTACTCTGACCCGGCATGGGCGGCTGATGATGTGCGACGCTCTCTTCGCAATCCGCACCGACAACGACCAGACGTTCCCGCTGGACGTGACTTTTTTCTACTCGCCAGAGCAGAACCACTGGTACTACGTGCTGGCCGGCGCGGGCTTCCCGTATGAACTTTTCTGGCCCTTGTAGTTCACCCGCTGCCAGCAGCGCCAGGGGCATGCTCCGGCCTTTGGTGCTGGTTACCGCGATCCTCCCTGCCTTCGTGTTCGCCCTGGCGGGGATCGCCAAACTTGACGACCCATTGCCGGCCGCAGTCTTCGTGTCGCGCGCCCTGCCAATTCGTTTCTCACTGGCCCTCGAAGTGACTCGCCTGATGGCCGCAATTGAGCTGTTCGTCGCGGTGGGCCTGTGTCTGATTGTCACCCGGTCGGTTCTGCCGGCGCTGGCTGGCTTGTGCCTGGCCGGTTTCTCCCTCGGACTGCTCCTGCGGCTCACGGCCTTCTACCCGGAAATCGCCGCGTGCGGCTGCTTTGGAAGCCTGACGGGCTCGGCCCTGCGGCGCTCACCTTGGATGCAGGTCTTTATCGAGGTCGGCTTAGCGACCTTGCTGGCCGCCCACCTGTTGGTGGCTCGATCTTACCGGCGTCGGCTCAGCGTCTGCGCGGACTTGGCCGGCGATGCTGACCCTTGGGCCGCCAGGCTTCCGCGTCCCGCCGAGCGACCGGCAAAGCGGGTCGGGCCTGGGCGGCGGGGACCTTCAGGACCGGAGTCTCCTTCAGCTCCTTAATGTGATCGCGGAGGGCCGCGGCCCGCTCGAAGTCCAGTTCCTGCGCCGCCTGGAGCATCTCCTGCTCAAGCTGCCGGATCAGCTCCTCCCGGTCGTACTCGCCCTCCTCAGCCCGCACTGCTTCCCGCACCCGACGCATCGCCGCCACCTCGCTCATCAGGCCGGCGTGGATGGCCTTGCGGACCGTGTCCGGGGTGATGCCGTGCTGGCGGTTGTACTCGAGCTGCATCTGGCGGCGGCGATTGGTTTCGTCGATCGCCCGCCGCATGGCGGGCGTGACTTTGTCGGCATACAGAATCACGTGAGCATCGACATTCCGAGCACAGCGACCGATCATCTGGATCAGCGAGGTCTGGCTGCGGAGGAAGCCCTCCTTGTCCGCGTCCAGGATGGCCACCAGGGACACTTCCGGCAGATCCAGGCCCTCGCGCAGCAGGTTCACCCCGACCAGAACGTCGAAGTTTCCCAGCCGCAGGTCGCGGAGAATCTCGACCCGCTCCAGGGTGTCGATTTCGCTGTGCAGATAGCGGCAGCGGAGGCCAGCCTGCTGGACGTAGGCTGACAGGTCCTCAGCCAGCCGCTTGGTCAGGGTGGTGATCAGGACCCGCTGGCCGGCCTGCACCCGCTCCTGGCAGCGCTGGAGCAGGTCGGGCACCTGCCCGCGGGCCGGCTTGACCTCGATGGTCGGATCGACCAGCCCGGTCGGCCGGATGATCTGCTCGACCACCTCGCCCTGGCACTTCTCCAGCTCCCATTCGCCGGGCGTGGCGCTGACGAACAGCACCCGTGACCACATGCCCTCGAACTCGTCGAAGCGCATGGGCCGGTTGTCCAGGCAGCTCGGCAGCCGGAACCCGTGCTCGACCAGGGTGAGCTTGCGGTTGCGGTCGCCGTTGTACATGGCCCCAATCTGCGGGATGGTCACGTGCGACTCGTCCACGATAAGCAGGAAGTCCTTGGGGAAGTAATCGACCAGGGTGTAGGGTTTGGCCCCGGGCGGCGTGCCGTTGAGGTGCCGCGAGTAGTTCTCTATGCCGGAGCAGTAGCCGACCTGGAGCAGCATCTCCATATCGTACTTGGTGCGGGCCAGCAGCCGCTGGGCCTCCAGCAGCTTGCCTTCGTGGCGCAGTTGCATCACCCGCTCGTCCAGCTCCTGTTGGATCGAGGCCACCGCCCGCTCGATGCTGTCCTCCGGCAGCACGTAGTGCACGGCCGGATAGATGAAAACCTGTTCCCGCTGGGCAAGCACGTTGCCGGTCAGCGGGTGGATCAGCGCGACCCGGTCGATGGTGTCGCCAAACAGCTCGATACGGACCGCGAATTCCTCGTACGCCGGAGCCAGCTCAATCACATCGCCGCGGACGCGGAAGGTCCCGCGTTTAAGCTCGGTGTCGTTGCGGTCGTACTGGAGGCGGACCAGCTTTCGCAGCAGGTCGTCCCGCTCCCAGGTCTGGCCGACCCGCAAGTCGATGACGCTGGCCTTGTACTCGTCCGGGCTGCCCAGGCCGAAGATGCACGAGACGCTGGCCACCACTACCACATCTCGCCGGGAGATCACCGAGCTGGTGGCCGCCAGTCGGAGCCGGTCCAGGTCATCGTTGCGCGAAGCGTCTTTTTCGATGTATATGTCGCGCTGCGGGATGTACGCCTCGGGCTGGTAGTAGTCGTAGTAGCTGACGAAGTATTCGACCGCATTATGCGGCAGCAGCTCGCGGAACTCCTCGTAAAGCTGGGCGGCCAGCGTCTTGTTGTGTGAAATGACCAGCGTCGGCAGGCCCAGCCGGGCGATCACGTGGGCCATGGTGAAGGTCTTTCCCGACCCGGTGACGCCCATCAGCATTTGGAACCGCCGCCCGGACTGGAAGCCGGCCACCAGCTTCTCGATGGCTTGCGGCTGATCTCCGGCCGGGACCAGCGGACTGACGATCTGGAAGTCGCCCATGCCAATTGATTATAAGCCGAGAAGCCACGCCCCGTGCCCGGAGGCTCCCGGGAATGACCGGCCGGGCGGGCTTGCCGGGCCGGGCCTCCTGGGGCCCGCTCCGGTCACTCGGGCTTGTGCAGTTGCTTGAGGAATCCCAGCAGGAGTGCCCGGGGGATGTGGGCCAGCCGGGCCGGCAGGATTTCGTCCATCGTCAAACGCTGGATGTATTCGTCCGCCCGGACCAGGTCCTTGCGGATTTCGCTGGCCAGCTCCTCCGCTTGGCTCAGGTTGCCCTCGGCCATGCAGATCAGGTACTCGGTCAGCAGGGTTTCCATGTCGCTGGGCAGGCGCACATCGGAAACCGGCTCCGGTCGCGAGGCCGAGGGCGGCTCGGGCGGCGGTTCAGCCCGCTCGGCATGCAGACTGCGAGCCAGCCGACGAAGCTCCTCGGCCTGTCGCTCCGCCTCCCGCCTGGCCTGCTCGTCGACCGGAGCCAATCGCAGCGGCTCGATCTCCTCGCTGGGGGTGGGAATGTAGACCGCCTGATGACAATGCGGACACTTGCCGAACTTGCCGGCATGTTCGCGGGCCGACCGGACCAGGTTGCCGCAATGGCTACAGTGGAACTCGATGGCCATCAACCTGCCTCACTGGACCGCCACCGGAATTATCCTCGCCCGAGATCCGGCTGCAAGTTCAGCCCCGACCGCCGCGCGACTGACCACTGGCCCGGAACCAGAGCCGCAGCGGAATCTCCTTGAAGGGGGTCAATTCGCGAAGCCGGTTCTGGATAAATCGCCGATAATCCTCCCGGACCAGATCAGGGTCGTTGCAGAACAGCACCAGGGTCGGGGGCGCGACGGCAATCTGGGTACCGTAGTACACCTTGACCGGCTTGGTGCCGCGTTTGGGGCTGGGGCCGCGGAGAGCCAGAATCCGCTGTAGGGCGGCGTTGAGCTGACTGGTGGTCAGCCGAATCCGGGCCTGGCGGTGCAGGCTCAAAGCCACCTCCACCGCCGCATCCACATTGTGACCGGTTCGGGCGGCGATGAATACGATCGGAGCATAGTCCAGCGCGGGCAGCACCCGGGTGAGGTATTGGCCGAACTCGGTCGGGCTGGCTCGGTCCTGAGCCAGGTCCCACTTGTTGACCGCGATCAGCACCGGCTTGTACTCATCCAGAATGGCCCGGGCCAGCTTCAAATCCACCTCCGCCACCGGAACCATGGCGTCGATCAGCAGCATCACCACGTCCGCCCGCCGGATCGAGCTGAGGGCCCGCCGGTAGGAATAGAACTCCAGGTCGCTCATGCTGGAGCGCTTCCGCACGCCGGCCGTGTCGATCGCAATGAAGGTCTGACCGTCGCGCTCGAAGCGGACATCGACCGCGTCGCGGGTGGTACCGGGAACTTCGCTGACGATCATCCGCCGCTCGCCGGCCAGGGCGTTGACCAGGGTGCTCTTGCCGGCGTTACGCTTGCCCACGATGGCCAGTTTCATGACCGGCTCGGCAAGCTCAGCCGCTTCGGCCGCACCCAGCACCGCCACCACCCGCCCGAGCAGCTCTTCCCGACCCCGGGTATGCAGGGCGGAAACGCAGGTTGGCTCGCCGTGCCCCAGACGTAGGAACTGGCCGGCCTCGGCCTCGTGGCCGGCGTGGTCCGCCTTATTGACCGCCAGGATCACCGGCTTGCTTGCCCGCCGGAGCAGGTCGGCCACGGCTTGATCCAAGGGAGTCAGTCCGGCCAGGGCGTCCACCACCAGGATGATCGCGGCCGCCTGATCGATGGCAAACCGAATCTGCTCCTCAACATGGCTTTCGAGATGATCGGCATCCACCACCCCCACCCCGCCGGTGTCCACCAGCTCCAGGTAGCGACCCTGGTGCTCAATGATCGTGCTGACCCGATCGCGCGTGATGCCCCAGCGCGGGTCGACAATGCTGACCTGACGCCGGGCCAGCATGTTCAGCAGGGAACTCTTGCCGACGTTGGGCCGGCCCACGATTGCCACCACCGGCACAGACATGGCCCAGATGATAGAACCAGCCGATGGCCTAGCAAACCGGACGGCGGCTGCCCGTCCGCTAGGCGACGGAACGCCGGTGGAAGCGGCGGCGTCCGTTGCGGCGGAGGTAGGCGACGGCCGGCTCCAGTAGCTGCTGCGTCGCCAGCAGGTCGCAGCCCTTGGCAGCAACCTGTCGGAGAGCCATCTCGCCATCCTCGGCATCCCACCATCCGCAGGCATCGTAGACCACCGCGACTCGCCGACCGCGGAGCAGCAGCCCGAGAGCCAGCAGCCGGACGGACACCTCCAGGGACACCCCGAAAACCACGAACCGCCGGATGGGCAGCTCGGTCAGCAACCGGTCCAGCTTGGGATTGGTGAACGGATCGCGGTGCTCCTTGGTCAGGATGGCCTGCTGGTGATGCTGGAAGATCTCCAGCGAGATGCACAGGCAGTTGTCCGAGTCGATCTGGATCCGGTCGGGAAGCAGAGTGAAGGGCAGTTTCTGCTGGCCGAAGGTGCCCAGCACGCAGCAAGCCCGCGGCAGCCCCAGCACGTCCCCCGGACGGCGCACGTCCACACACGAGAGGGTAGGCACCCGGGCCCAGCGGGCAAAAGCCATCAATCGCTTGAGATTGGGCGTGACCTGGGCGGCGTTCCGGCTTGGTCTGGCACCGCTGGGCAACAGGTAGTCGCGCTGGGTGCACATGTCAACAAACACATCCAGTCGACGCAGGTTGTTCACGGCGCGGCTCCTCCTAAAGGCGACCCACGACCCGGCGGCCGGCCCCTCCGGGGCCCGCCCCGCCTTCAGCCTCCTACGCGTCCGTTGCGCAAATCTTCAGTTGTAAAGCGAAGTGATCGGCAGTCCGGCGCGTTCACCGTGCCGAAATGGGCGAATGATGCAGAACCCCGGCGACCAACACCGATGGCCAGCCGGCGCCGATTGGCTCTCTCCGTCGCCTGCCGGGGCCCACTACACTCAGATCAGAGACGCAGCGCGGAACTGCCAACCGCTTTCTCCTCCGTCGCGGCTGATTCTACGCGTCCGACCCAAAGTTGGCAACGAAAATCTCCACCCCGGCCCGCTTTCCAAGCTCCGATAACTGCGCCCGGCCCCAGCCGCCGCAGTTTCTATCGGATCGCCCCCCGGGCAAGCTGACCTGACCGACCCGGATCACCCGCCCCGGCCCACGTTCGCACTAGAGGCAAACTGGGTCCGGACCAGGGCGGCATAAAAGGGGCAAGACCGGAGCAGCTCGTCGTGCCGCCCATAGCCGACCACCCGTCCGCGGTCAAGCACTACGATCAGGTCCGCCCGGGCAATCGTGCTGAACCGGTGGGCTATGATGAAGGTCGTGCGGTCGCGGGTCACGTCTTCCAACGCCTCCTGGATTCTCAGCTCCGACTCGCTATCCACCTGGCTGGTGGCCTCGTCCAGGATCAGAATCGGGGGATCGCGCAGGATGGCCCGAGCCAGGGCCAGCCGCTGCCGCTGGCCGCCCGAAAGCGTGCGGGCGCTGATCCGCGCATCGTAGCCCTCCGTGACCTGTCCGTCCTGCTCCACCCGCAGCGTTCGGATGAACTCATCCACATGGGCCAGTCGGGCGGCCCGGCGGATGTCCTCCTCGCTTACCCCGTTGGCTCCATAGGCGATATTGCCGCGGACCGTATCGGAGAAGACCACCGCCTCCTGGGTCACCAGCCCGATCTGCCCCCGGAGGGAGGCCAGCGTCACCCGCGAGATGTCCCGCCCGTCGATGAGCACCTGCCCGCTGGTCGGCTCGAAGAAGCGGAGCAACAGCGACATGAGCGTGGTCTTCCCCGAGCCGTTCGCGCCCACCAGCGCCACCACCTGCCCCTTCCTGACTCGGAAGCTGACCCGGTCCAGCACCAGCCGGTCAGGGTCGGACGGATAGCTGAAGCACACCTCCCGGAACTCGATCTCGCTCTGCAACGGCGGAAGGACCACCTGACCCGGCTCCGGCGGACCAGACTCCTCCGCCGGCAGGCTCAGCAGTTCGAACAGCCGGCGGGCGGAAACCTCCGCCGCCTGCAACCGGTTGTAGACGTTGCCCAGCTTGCGAAGCGGATCGAATATCCCGCCCAGGCAGATCACCGCCCCGAACAGCAGATGCGGCTCGAGCTGGTGCTGAAAGACCCGGCTTCCGCCATAGACGATGAAAACCGATATCGCCAGCGAGGCCAGCAGTTCCAGCACCGGGTTGGAGGCGGCGTCAGCCAGTTCGATGTTGGTGGCCGCCCGGGTCAGCTCCCGCCCCTCGGCCTCGAAGCGGCGGCTCTCAGCTTCCTCCATATTGCAGGCCTTCACCACCCGGATCCCAATCAGTCGCTCTCCGAGCTGGTCCAGCAACCGGCCCCAGGACTCGGAGGCCCGTCGCTGGCCGCGTTTGACCAGTCCCCCGAAGATGCGGATCGCGACCACCCCGATCGGCAGCCCGATCGCCCCCACCACCAGCATCCGCCAGTCCAGCAGAACCGTCAGCGAGAGCACGCCCAGGGCCTTCAGCGGCTCCCGAACCGCCTTCCCCAGCAGGGTGGAGAACCCGACCTCCACCTTGCCGATATCGGTCGCGAACCGGCTGAGCAGGTCGCCGGCCGGCTGGAGGCTGTGCCAGGCCAGGGGCAGGCGCAGCGTGCGGTCGGCCAGCGCGGTACGCAGATCATGCATGCTCCGCTGGACCGCGGTCGCCACCAATCCCTCGTTGACGAAACGGCAGATTCCGCCCAGCAACGAGATCAACACCACCCCGGCCATCAGCAGCAGCAGAGTATTGAACCGGTCTGCGGAACTGGCCCCGCTGGGCAGCAGCCCGGCCACCCGACGGACCAGTGACCACCACCAGGCGTGCGGCCGAAGCCCGACCGAATGTACCCGCCGCTTCCCGTCCGCCCCGATCACCTCCACCTCTTCGAGCCGGTCGCCGACCTGCTCGGCGATCCGCCGGGTCAGCTCATAC
>CAYZXK010000085.1:0-72400 GCA_964482395.1 uncultured Planctomycetales bacterium
CGGATCGTGTACGGTCTGGTGGCGTACTACAACGCCAAGTACGCCACGCGGGTCTGCAAAGAATTCCGGGAGGTCCGCGGTGTGGCCTGAAATGCCCTTCTTAACCCGCAACAATTACACACGGGAATTGACGTTACCAACGCTGATGGCATAGTTGACTACAGGGATATCGAGTAGTATAGTAATTCAGGGGCAAGTCCCGGCCGGGCGTCGAGAATGTCGGGCATCTGGGGAGTCAGTGAATGTTGCCATCGCAGCTCCGCACTTTTCAGCGAATCGTACCAGCGGCGATCACAGCATTGTGCGCAATCGGCGCGCCGGCCTACGTGCCCATCCACGTCGGTTACGTGTGGCACATGCATCAGCCTATATATTACCCGTATGAATCGCTGATCGAGACCGACGCGAACCAGCGCTTCTCTTTCAGCGTCATCGACGTTCACAATCAGCGGTTCGGTCCGTATACCACCTGGCCGCGGGACGCAGTCCAGGCCGGGCTGGCACTGCCGCACCTGGGCGCACAGGTGAGCTTCAGCGGCTCGCTGATCGAGAACCTCAACAACCTGGAAGCGGCAGGCGTCGGCGGCGGGATGTGGAACAACTGGGACAGCGGGTACGACCAGGGAGTGAGCCTGACGACCTCGCTGGGTCACCCGCGCCTGGATATGGTCGCCTTCGGCTACCACCATCCGCTCATGCCCCTGCTGGATGAGGCTGATATCCGGATGCAGATCCGGCTCCACAAGCACATCTACGCCCAGACCTGGAGCGGTGGTCCAACCTATTCCCATGGCCTGTTCCCTGCGGAGACGGCTTTCTCCGAGCGGATGATTCCGGCCTTGATCGCCGAAGGCATCGAATGGGTACTGGTGGACAACATCCACTTCGATCGGGCCTGCGTCGGCTATCCGCACACCAATCAATCCGGGTTGGTGGCGCCCAACCCGGCCGACCAGATAAACCCCGATCCGGCCGGCAGCGGCGGGGCCTGGGTGCAGTTGAACAACATCTGGGCTCCCAGCAAGGTCAGTGTCCCCTTCGGCTATCAGCCCCACTACGTGCAGTACGTGAACCCGAATACCGGAGGGATCAGCCGCATGATCGCGGTGCCGGCCGCCCGGTACGAGGGCAACGAGGACGGCCGCGGCGGGTATGGAGCCTTCCTTTACGACGTGGTCATGGATCAGTACATCGCCTATAACACGGATGCCGCGCACCCCATGTTCGTGGTCCTGCATCACGACGGCGACAACCATGGGGGCGGGACGGACGCGTATTACCATTACAACTTCCAGCAGATGCTGGAGTGGGTGAGCAACGATCCCGACTACGACATTTCGACCGTCGAGGACTACCTTGCCCGCTTCCCGCCCGATCCCGCCGACGTGATACATGTGGAGGACGGGTCCTGGTCAGGGGCCGATAATGGCGATCCGGAATTCAAGAAGTGGCTGGGCGATCCGGACGCATCGGGCTGGAGCCCGGATTACAACAGTTGGGCGGTGTTGACGGCCGCGAAGAACCGGGTACTGGCGGCCGAGGCGGCCCTCCCGGCCGCCGACCCGCAGCATGTGCTGGAGGGCAGCGGCAGCAATACTGAGAAGGCCTGGCACTGGCTACTGTGCGCCGAGGCCAGCGACTACTGGTACTGGGACGGGACCGAGATCTGGGACAGCAATGTGACCCGGGCCTGCAATCAGGCGGTGGCCTATGCGGATCTGGTGATCGCCGGCCAGCCGGACACCACGCCTCCCACCATATTCCTGCCGCAGCGCCAGCCCTATAACCCGGGCGGGTATGAATGGGGCCCGCTGCCGGAGCCCTCCGATTTCGAGGTGTGGACATTCGTGTACGATGCCGGCGGACTGACGGGCGTTTACCTGAAGTGGCGCGTGGACGCCGATGGGGTCAATCCGATCGGCTCGATTCAGAACGAGACCTACGCCGGCGGTCCGGAGGTCGGACCGTGGACCACGACCGCGATGACCTGTACGCAACTGCCGTCTCCGCCGGGTGGTATCTTGCCGGCTACCTATCAGGCCGATCGTTACGCCGCAATGGTGACCGGCCAGACGAACGTTTTGATCGACTACTACGTCGAAGCCGTGGACGGGCAGGGCAACTTGCAGCGCTCGCCCATTCAGCATGTTTACGTTGGATCGGGCTCCGGTGGTCCGGGCGGCCAGGTTGTGACAATCGATCCGGACCCCGCCCAGGCAGGAAACAATGTCACCATCTACTACGATCCTGACGGGCGGCCGCTGGCCGGGTCGCCGCAGGTGTACCTGCATTATGGGTTCAACCAATGGAACCCGGTCATGTCGCCCGATTTGCCGATGAGCTGGAACGGGGGTTTGTCGCTTTGGCAAGCGACTGTGATGGTCCAAGCGACGGCTTGGCAGTTAGACTTGGTATTTCACAACGGGGCCGGGACTTGGGACAATAACGGTGGTGCCGACTGGCATTTCCCGGTCACCGGCGGCATCCCGCCCCAGGAGCAGTGGGTCATGGACGGCCAGGTCGACGCCCGGGCCCGGTTGGTGGCCCAGAACGGCCCCCTACAGCTTTACGCCGGCCTGATCGGAACAACGCTTTACGTGGCGGGGGCCGACGCCGGCGAGGGCAGCGACCATTTCATATTCGTGGCCGACACGCCCGGGCCGCTGCGGGCGGCGCCTTGGGCCAAGTCTGGTCAGGTGGCGGGCTGGTCGGCCTATCTGGGCAACGAGAATGACAACAGTTGGTCGGGCTGGTTCGACGCCGGCGGCGCCACCCATTCGGCGACCGGGGGTGGCAGCGGCTGGCTGGAGGGTACCATCGACCTAATTGGCGAATTCGGTGCCGTCCCAGATGTCGTCTATCTCGCGTTCGCCGTCTACAGCACGCCCAACGGAGGAGCCCTGATTCCCAGTGCTCAGGTGCCCCCCTCCATCAACAACGACGGAAATGTGGACGGCACGGAGTACGCCGCCTTCACATTACACCTGGTCGGCGACCTGAATTGCGACGGCACAGTCGGGTTCGCCGACATCAACCCGTTCGTGGTGGCCATGTGCAACCCGCAGGCATACGAGCAGACCTATCCCGGATGCCCGTTGGACAACCGCGACATCAACGGCGACGGCAGCTTCAACTTCGGCGATATCAATCCGTTTGTGAACCTGCTCATCGGCCCATGAACAGATCGGCATCAGCCCGGCGCAAATCAAAACTCCAGCAGCCGGGCAGCACCGGTGGCCGGGACGGCCGCCCGCAACGCGCCTGCCAATTGGCCCGGGGGAGTTGCTCGCCGCGATAGCACAAGGTTCGACCCGGCTCGCCGCGTGCCGAAGCCGGCCGCCCCAGCGAGCAAGCCGTACAGCTCAGGGGCTGGCAGGCTGGCACCCCGGCTCCCGGCCGGCGGCCAAGGGCTGCTGGTGAGACGGCGCGGAGCCGGGGCCGGCACGTCCGCGCGATCCCTCAATCGGCGGGTAGCAAGCGCGCCGCTACTCTCCGTACTTGGCGACGATCTGCTCCTTGGTCTTGCCCAGAATGTCGTACTTCTTGCCGACCTTGGTGAACGCGGCGATAGCCTTGTCGATGTGCTCGAAGGTGTGGCCGGCGGACATCTGGCAGCGGATGCGGGCCAGACCCTTGGGCACCACCGGATAGAAGAACCCGATCACGAAGATGCCTTCATCGTACAGGTCGCGGGCCATGTCTTGGCTCAGCTTGGCGTTGTACAGCATGATCGGCACGATCGGGTGATCGCCGGGCTTGATGTCGAAGCCGGCTTCGGTCATCCCCTTGCGGAATCGCTTGGTATTGGCCTCCACGCGGTCGCGCAGCTCGGTCGTCGCGGTCAGCATGTCGAAGACCGCGATCGACGCCTTCACCACGATCGACGAGACCGTGTTGCTGAACAGGTATGGCCGGCTGCGCTGCCGCAGCAGCTCGATGATCTCTTTGCGTCCGGTGGTGAAGCCCCCGGAAGCCCCGCCCAGGGCCTTGCCCAGCGTGCCGGTGATAATGTCCACCTTGCCCATTACGCCGCAGTATTCGGTGGAGCCGCGGCCGGTCTTGCCGATCACGCCGGTGCAGTGGGCGTCGTCGACCATCACCAGGGCGTCGTACTTCTCGGCCAGCGCGACGATCTTATCGAGTTGGGCGATGCTGCCGTCCATGCTGAAGGCGCCGTCGGTCGCGATCACGCGGTAACGGGCCGACTGGGTTTCCTTCAGCTTGGCTTCCAGGTCCTCCATGTCATTGTTCTTATAGATGTAGCGCTTGGCCTTGCACAGCCGGATGCCGTCGATGATCGAGGCGTGGTTCAGGGCGTCGGTGAGGATGGCGTCCTCAGCCCCGAACAGCGGCTCGAACACGCCGCCGTTGGCGTCGAAGCAGGATGAATACAGGATCGCATCCTCGGTGTGGAAGAAGTCGGCGATCTTCTTCTCCAGAATCTTGTGAATATCCTGCGTCCCGCAGATGAAGCGGACGCTGCTCATGCCGTAGCCATGGGTTTCCAAAGCATCGCGGGCGGCCTGGATGACCTTCGGATGGGATGACAGCCCCAGGTAGTTGTTGGCGCAGAAGTTGATGACTTCCTTGGGCTTGGCCCCCGGAGGATACTCCACGCGCACATCCGCCGCCTGGGGGGTCAGGATATAGCGCTCTTCCTTATACAGACCGGCCTCGCGAATGGACGCCAATTCCCGCTGTAAAGCCTCTTTCATCTTGCCGAACATGTGTCGCTCCGATCTTCATGACCAGCCGGGCGGCTAGCTCCGGCTTTCTTCCAGTAGTGCCGGACCGCCCGGTCCGGCCCGTGCGTCTCAGGCGACCCGCGCCGAACCTGGAGGCTCGGGGCGATTGGGTCTACCGGATGGCCGAGTTTCTCAGTCGGTCTCCGCAGCCGCCGGTCACGGCCGGCGGCGCTTGAGCGCCGCTTCATACTCGCTTCTCTCGGGAAACAGGACAATCTTGGCGCTGGTCCGCGGCCGCTCCATCATCTTGGAAAAGCCGGTGGCGAACTCCGACAGCGGGAACATGTCGGTGATCACCGGCGTCGGATCAAGCCGGCCAGAGGCGAGCAGGTTCCGGTTGCGATACCAGGTGTCGAATATCTTGCGTCCGTTGATGCCGTGAATCTGGCAGCCCTTGAAGACGATGCCGTTGTTGTACTCGATGGGCATGGTGTTCTCGCTGGCGACCCCGAAGGCGGTCACCCGCCCGGCTTTCCGGACCGCCGCGAAGCAGTCATTGATCGAGTCCTGCGAGCCCACCATCTCCAGGGCGATATCCACCCCGTTGCCGCCCGTGTGGTCCAGCACGAACTGTAGACGTTCCTGGGGTGTACTGCGATTGGTGTACATCTGGAGGTCGGCGCCCATCTTGCGACCGATTTCCATATTCCGGTCGTATTTGCCGAAATGGATGATCTTGGCCACCCCCACCGCCCGAGCGACCCCGATCGCGAACAGGCTGATGGGCCCATCGCCGGTGATCAGCATGGTCTTGCCGGCTACGTCCGCGTCCTCGCCCAGCACCGCGTACGTCGCGTTGCCCAGCGGCTCCTGAATGGTGGCTACCTCCGGCGGGATGCCCGGGTCGTTGGGCCAGCAGATCGACTCGGGCAGCGCGAAGTACTCGGCGAACGAACCGTCGTAGTCGACCCCCAGGATCTTCATATGCAGCCCAACGTGGGCCTGCCCGAGCATCGCGGTCAGGTCCCCCGGGTCGTAAATGTGCGTTTCGGCCGAAATGTAGTCGCCCACCTTGATCCGCTTGCAGTGCTGGCCAACCTCGACCACCTCTCCGGCCACCTCATGACCCAGAATCTGCGGCAACGCCTTGGCCCCGATCCGACTGGCGGCCCACGGGTCCCACTTGTAGATGTGAACATCGGTTCCGCAGATGCTGGTCGCCCGGACCCGGACAACTACCCAGTCCGGCTTGGGCCGGGGGATCGGCTTTTCCAACCACTCTGCCCCGAGCTGGGGCTTGGTCTTAACCACTGCCCGCATGGTGGCCATCGGAAGCCTCCAGTAAAACTCCGTCGCTTGCTGCTGGGGGAAACCTTGCTACACCCCCGGCCGACCCTCACTGACCGCCCAGCGCCGGCCAGCAAGTCAGGCCTGGCTTGCAAGGCCCCGAGTATAGACCCCACCGACCAGGGCGCCAAGGATCCAACTTGACATCCGCCCCCGCCTGGCCGAACCTATTGCCGGCACGGACGATCCCACAGCGCCCGCTTGGGGCGAGCCGACCCGGTGAGCGGTCGGTGACTGGCGGGCCCGGAGCCAGACTGCGCCCCGGCCCCTCCGACGGCCGGTCTTGGGCCAGTGAGTGTGACCCTGATTTAGGAGCTGACAAATGGCGGTTCGCATCGGTATCAACGGGTTTGGTCGGATCGGACGGCTGGTTCTCCGGGCCGGCATCGGCGACCAAAGAATCCAATTTGTGGGAATTAACGACCTCGTGCCTCCGGATAACCTGGCCTACCTGTTCCGGTACGATACGGTGCACGGACGATATCGCGGTCAGGTAAGCCACACCGAGTCCGCACTGCGGGTCGACGGACAGGAAATTCGCTGCCTGTGCGAAAAGGACCCGGCCAGTCTGCCCTGGCGCGAACTGAAAGTGGATTATGTGGTCGAATCGACCGGCCTGTTCACTGCCCGGGAGGGAGCCGCCAAACACCTTGCCGCCGGCGCCAGACGGGTGGTTATTTCCGCCCCCGCCAAGGACAAGGATATCCCTACCTTCGTGATAGGCGTTAACGAGGAAAAATATAACCCCAAAACAGACGTGATCGTCTCCAATGCCAGTTGCACCACTAATTGCCTGGCCCCGCTGGCTAAGATAGTAAACGACAATTTTGGGATTGAAGAGGGGCTGATGACCACGATCCACAGCCTCACGGCTAGTCAGCCCTCGGTCGACGGCCCCTCGAAGAAGGACTTTCGCGGCGGCCGGAGCGCAGGTTACAATATTATTCCCGCCAGCACGGGGGCGGCGAAAGCGGTTACGCTGTGCATCCCAGAACTCAAGGGCAAGCTCACCGGCATGGCTTTCCGCGTCCCCACTGCCGACGTCTCCGCAGTCGACCTGACCGTCCGCACCGTCAAGGAAACCTCCTTGCAGCAGATCGGGGCGGCGGTCAAAGCCGCCTCCGAAGGCAAAATGAAGGGCATCATGGGCTACACCGAGGAGGAAGTCGTCAGCTCCGATTTCATAGGTAGCACGCTGTCAAGCATTTACGATGCGAAAGCGTGCATCGAGCTGAACCCCAGGTTCTTCAAACTGGTCGCTTGGTACGACAACGAGTACGGTTATGCTTGTCGCGTCGTAGACCTTATCAGACTCATGGCCGCCAAGGACGGATTGATTTAGTGCCGCCAGTCTTTAGCATATTCCCTTGACCTAGCTTTCGGCTCGGATGGGCTCGAGCCGCATTCAGGCGAGGCAAGTAAGTCATGGCCAAGAAATCGGTTCGCGACCTGAACGTGCGGGGGCGGCGTGTCCTTATCCGGGCCGACCTCAATGTGCCCCTGGACAAACAGCAGAGTGTGACGGATGACCGTCGCATCCGGATGTTCCTGCCCACTTTGCAGCATGTGGTCTGCGGCGGCGGACGGGCCATAGTCATGAGCCACCTCGGCCGGCCGACCGGGGACCCGGCTCAGGACGCCAAGTACTCCCTCCGGCCGGTTGCCGACCGGCTCAGTCAGTTACTGGGCAAGCCGGTGGCCTTCGTCCCGGCCTGCGTCGGCCCGGCAGCCAGCGAGGCGGTCCGAAAACTGCAAGACGGCGACGTGCTCCTTCTGGAGAACCTTCGGTTCCATGCCGCCGAAACCATAATCGACGAGGCCAAGAAAAACCCCGACCGGAAGCTGACTCCTCAGCAGGAAGCTTTGCGACAGGAGTTCGCCCGCAGGTTGGCTGCCCATGGGGAGATGTACGTTAACGACGCCTTCGGTACCTGTCATCGCAAGCACGTCAGCATGTACGACGTGCCGGCTCTGATTCCGCCGGGCAATCGCGTGCAGGGATTTTTGGTCGAAAAGGAGCTGAAATACTTGGGTGAGGCGCTGGAGTCGCCCAAGCGTCCGTTTGTGGCTGTCCTGGGCGGAGCCAAGGTCAGCGATAAGATCGGAGTCATTCAGAACTTACTGCAACGAGTGGACCATATCCTGATCGGCGGAGCCATGACGTTCACCTTTTGGATGGCCCTGGGGCGGACAGTCGGCAAAAGCCTGTGCGAGCAGGATAAGCTGGACCTGGCCAGGCGGTTGCTGGACCAGGCCGGTCCCAAGCTGCATCTGCCGGTCGATTGCGTGGCAGCCCCGGAGCTGAGGGAAGGCGAGACCACCACCGTCGTGGCCGGCGAGTTGCCCCCCGAACTGATGGGTCTGGACGTCGGGCCCAAGACCCTTGAGGAGTTCGGCGGGCTGATAGGCGCCGCCAAGACGATCGTCTGGAACGGGCCGTTGGGGGCCTTTGAAACCCGGCCGTTTGAGACCGGAACCTTCGCCTTGGCCCGGATGATCGCCGACGCGACTGACCGGGGCGCGGTCTCGGTGATCGGTGGCGGGGACAGCGCCGCAGCGGTGGAGCAGGCCGGCGTTGCCGACCGGGTTACGCATATCAGCACGGGCGGGGGCGCCTCGCTGGAGTTCCTGGAGGGTAAGCGTTTCGGGCCGATTGAGGTCCTGGATGACGCGTGACGAGCCCCCATGAACGATGACGGTTTCATCCGCATCGCCCCTTCCGTGCTGGACGCGGATTTCGGACGCCTGGCCGAGCAGATAGCGGCGGTAGAGGCGGCCGGGGCCGACCTGCTCCATCTGGATGTGATGGACGGGCATTTCGTGCCGAATCTATCGCTGGGCGTGCCGGTGGTGGCCAGCATCGCCCGACATACCCGGCTGTTTCTGGACACGCACCTGATGATCGTCGACCCGGGCAAGTATGCCCGGGCGTTCGTGGACGCTGGTGCCGGCAGCATCACCTTCCACATCGAGACCGCGCCCCGGCCGGCGGACCTCATCAGCCAAATTCGGAAGCTGGGCGTCAAGGTCGGGGTGTCGCTCAACCCCGGCACGCCGGTGGAGGACGTGTTGGAGATCGTCGAGCAGGTGGACATCGTTCTGGTGATGAGCGTCTGGCCGGGATTTGGCGGCCAGCAGTTCATTGCCGACAGTCTGAAGAAGCTTGAGCTGCTGGCCGGTCGAATGAGCGATGAGCAATGGCTGGAAGTTGACGGGGGCGTGACGGTTCAGACCGCCCCGCTGGCGGTGGCTGCCGGGGCCGACACGCTGGTGGTCGGTTCGGCCATTTTCGGGTCGCCGGACCCGGCCGAGGCGGTCCGGCGGCTTCGCCGGGCGGCCCTCAGCGCTTGGAGCGGGACGGGGCCGCAGCCATGAAAGTCGTGCTGATACCCTGTGGCAGCACCGAGTGGGACGAGGAGGGTCGGATCCTGGGGAGGGTAGAGCTGCCCTTGACGAGCGCTGGCCAGGAGCAGTGTCGGGCGTGGGCCCGGCAACTTGGCGAGCTGGGGCTGCGACGGATCTTCCACGGTCCGGACGAGTTGACCACTCAGACGGCGTCGTTGCTGGCTCGGATGCTGTCGATTCGGACCAAGCGGATAGATGACTTGGTGGAGGTAGATGTGGGGCTATGGACGGGTCTGACGGCCGAGCAGCTCAAGACTCGCTACGCCAGCGCTCACCGCCAGTTGCGGGAAGCCCCGCTGAATGTAAGTCCGCCGGGCGGTGAGAGCCTGGCTGCCGCGGCCCGGCGGCTCAGTGACTGCTTAGGCAAACAGCTCAGGAAGAATAACAAGGGCGCGGTTGGCCTGGTAATGCGCCCCTTCAGCTTCGCTCTGGCTCGCTGCATCGTGGAAGGCCGGGGGCCGACGGGGCTGTGGGAAGCCGCCTGGGACGACCGGGCCCCGGTGGTGATAGACTACCCGGCCGTCAACCGGAGGACCGATGCCCAACCCTGACAGCCCGCCCCGCCGCAATGTGGAGATCCCCGAGGGCCTGTGGATCCGCTGTGCCCAGTGCGGAGCAATGATCTACCGCCGAATCCTCGAGGAACATCTGCACGTGTGCCCGGAATGCAACTACCATTACCGCATCGACGCCCGGACCCGGATCAATCAGCTCAACGATCCCGGGACCTTCGAGGAGTTCCTGCCGGACCTGGAGTCGACCGATCCGCTGGAATTCAAGGACCGCGTCAGCTATCGCGAGCGGCTGGCCAAGACCAAGGCCGAGACCGGGGAAACCGAGGCCATCGTGGTCGGCAAGGGCTTTGTGAAGGGCCGGCCGCTGATCATGGGCGTGATGAACCCCAACTTCATCATGGGCTCGATGGGGGCGGTGGTCGGGGAGAAGGTCTGCGCCGCGGCCGAGCGGGCGATGAATGAGGGATTGCCCCTGCTGATGGTGACTTGCAGCGGGGGGGCCCGCATGATGGAAGGCATGGTGGCCCTGACCCAGATGGCCAAGACCGCCGCCGCCATCGGCAAGTTCGACGAGGCCGGAGGCCTGTACATCGTGGTGATGACCGATCCGACCACGGCCGGGGTGGCGGCCAGCTTCGCATTCCTGGGGGATGTCACCCTGGCCGAGCCCGGCGCTCTGATCGGCTTTGCCGGCCCGCGGGTCATCGCCAACACCATCAAGGCCACCCTGCCCGAGGGCTTTCAGAAGGCCGAGTTCATGCTGGAGCACGGGTTCGTCGACCGGATCGTGCACCGTCGCGACCTGCGAAGCGAGATCGCACGGATCATCGACTACTGCAACAGGTAGGAACCGCCTGTGCTGCATGCTTTCTGGGATTGGCTGATCAGCGAGCTCCAGCGCCCCCTGGTCATCTTCGGCTTTGCCGCCCAGTTCATCTTCTTCTTACGATTCGTCGTGCAGTGGTTCGAGTCCGAACGACGCGGCCGGAGCCATGTTCCGCTGGCCTTCTGGTATCTGAGCCTGGTCGGGGGGCTGATGCTGTTTGTGTACGCCCTGCTGGAGAAGAACCTGGTTTTCACCACCGCTCAGGCGCTGGGCGTGTTGATCTATGCCCGGAATCTCATGCTGATCTACCAGCGCAGCAACCGGCTCCGTGTCCGGCGCCGAGCCCGGACACCCCACCCCGTTCCCCAGCCTGGGGGCCTGGAGCATGGGCCCTCCGCCTGATGCCGCCTGGGCCACCAAGTGATTGTCCGCCGACCGCAAGAGAGTAAACTCCGCACCGGGTCGGGAGCGAACACAGTCAAAGGAGCGTAGGCCGTGATCCGTTGGTCAAGCAACGCTGGCGGGCGGCAGTGGGCGGCGGTCGCCTTTCTTCTGTTATTGGTTGGCCTGGCCGGGGGCTGCGAGCGCCGGGGGCCCGAGTCCACCACCATCAAGATCGGCTTTCTCGTCAAGCAGCCCGAGGAGCCCTGGTTCCAGAACGAGTGGAAGTTCGCCCAGCAGGCCGCTGACCAGTACGGGTTCAAGCTGATCAAGATCGGGGCCGTGGATGGGGAGAAGGTCCTGGCGGCGATCGACAACCTGGCCGCCCAGGGTGCCCAGGGGTTTGTGATCTGCACGCCGGATGTGAGACTGGGGCCGGCCATCGTCGCCCGGGCGGCCGCCCACAACCTCAAGCTGCTGAGCGTGGACGACCAGTTTGTGGGGCCGGATGGCGAATTCATGACCCAGGTGCATCACCTGGGCATTTCCGCCCGCTCGATCGGTCAGGAGGTGGGTCGGGCACTGCTGGCGGAGATGCGGCGGCGGGGTTGGAATGCGGACGAAGTGGCGGCATGCGTGATTACCTTCGAGGAGCTGGACACCGCCAGGCAGCGGACCGATGGGGCGATCGAAGCCCTGATCGCCGGCGGTTTCCCTAAAGATCGGATCTTCAAGGCCCCGCAGAAAACCACCGACGTGCCCGGCGCTTTCGATGCCGCCAATATCGTGCTTACACAGCATTCGGGGGTGAAGCGCTGGCTAACCTGCGGCATGAACGATAACGCGGTGCTGGGCGCGGTTCGGGCCATGGAAGGCCGGGGCTTCAATGCCGACACGGTGATCGGCATCGGGATCAACGGCACCGACTGCATTGATGAGTTCCGCAAGCCGGAGCCCACCGGGTTTTTCGCTTCGGTCCTGCTGACCCCGCGCCGCCACGGCTATGAGACCGCGGAAATGATGTATAAATGGATCCGGGACGGAGTCGAGCCGCCCAAGCTGACCTATACCAGCGGAATACTCATCACTCGCGACACATTCGAGCAGGTCCTCAAAGAGCAGGGCCTGCTCAACTGACGCGGCGCGGCATGCACGCATCCGGCAGCGGCCGGCCCCGGGGTCGGCGCTAGAAGGCCGGGATGAGTCCCATGGCCGACAGGGGCCCCGCCCGTTACGGTGCACCCGGTGACCACCCCGTACCTCCAGTTCGACCGCCTGACCAAAACCTTTCCCGGAGTGCGGGCCTTGGACCGGGTCACTTTCGGGGTGGCGGCCGGCCGGGTGCATGCCCTGATCGGCGAGAACGGGGCCGGCAAGAGCACCCTGCTGAAGATCCTCAGCGGAGTGTACCGCCCGGACGAGGGGCGAATCCTCCTTGATGGTCGGCCGCGGGCGTTTCGCTCGACCACCGACGCCCTCGCCGCCGGCATCGTGGTGATCCACCAGGAGCTGCACCTAGTCGGGCAGCTCAGCGTGGCCGAGAACCTGTTTCTGGGTCATTTGCCGGGCCGGTGGGGGTGGGTCGATTGGCGGCGGCTGCTGGCGGCTGCCCGCCGATACCTGAGCGAGTTGGGGGAAGACATCGATCCGCAGGCCGCGGTGCGGAACCTGTCCATCAGCCAGCGGCAGATGATCGAGATCGCCAAGGCCCTGACACGCGACGCCAGAGTCATCGCCTTCGACGAGCCGACCAGCAGCCTGAGCAGTCGAGAGATCGACCGGTTGTTCCAGATCATTCGTGGCTTGCGGGACCAGAACCGCGCGATTCTCTACGTGAGCCACCGGCTGAGCGAGGTCTTCGAGCTGTGCGACGCGGCCACCGTGCTGCGCGATGGCCGGTGCGTGGAGACTTTCCAGACTCTGGCCGGTCTGAGCCAGGACCTGCTGGTCGAGCGCATGGTTGGCCGGCCCATCAGCGACCTGTACCGCTACAGCCCGCGACCGCACGGGCCGGCCGCGCTTCAAGTCGAGGGTCTGCTGGGCCCGGGCCTGCGGGCCCCGGCCAACCTGAGCGTCGCCCAGGGCGAAATCGTCGGCCTGTTCGGCCTGGTCGGCGCCGGCCGCAGTGAGTTGCTTCGGCTGATTTATGGAGCCGTGCGGCCCACCTGCGGCCAAGTGAGTATCTGCGGCCGGGCTGCCGGCATCCGGGGTCCGCAAGAGGCGATCCGCCGGGGAGTCATGTTCTGCCCGGAGGACCGAAAAAGGGACGGCGTGATCCCCATCCGCTCCGTGCAGGAGAACATCAACCTCAGCAGCCGACGTCGCTTCTGCCCGCTGGGGCTCCTGATCCATCCGGGGCGTGAACGTCAAAACGCCCTTCGGCAGGTGCAGCGCCTGGCGATCAAGACCCCCTGGCTGGGTCAGCTCGTCATGAACCTCTCGGGCGGCAACCAGCAGAAGGTGGTGCTGGCGCGGTGGCTGAGCGAAGATTTGCGGGTGATATTGCTGGATGAACCGACCCGCGGGATCGACGTGGGGGCCAAGGCGGAAATCTACACGATTATTCATGCCCTGGCCCGTCGCGGGGTGGGCGTGCTGCTGGCTTCCAGCGAGTTGCCGGAGGTGCTGGAAATCTGCGATCGGATCCTGGTCATGCGCCAGGGCCGGATTGTCGCCGAGCTTTCCCGCGCAAAAGCCACGCCGCAGGAAGTGCTGAAACTGGCCCTGCCGGTGGCCGAGCCGGCAGCGGCCCGAGAACCGTTATGAGCCGGCCCTGAAAGGACCCACTTGCCATGCCACGGTTCTTCAGCCCCCGACCGACCGTCCGCACCAGGCGGCTTCTGACCGCCCGGCTCGGAAGCCTCTGGCAAGGCTCGGGCATGCTGGTGGTTTTCGCGATCATATTTCTGACGGCCTCGCTCGGCGTGCCCCACTTCTTCAGTTGGGTCAACATGACCGGGCTGATGCTGTCGGTGGCCACCATCGGCACCATCGCCTGCACCATGCTCTTTTGCCTGGCCTCCGGCGACTTCGACCTGTCGGTGGGATCGGTGGTGGCGATGAGCGGCGTGCTGGCCGCGGTGGTGGTCAACTTCACCGGGTCGGTCGGGTTGGGAATTGCCGCGGGGATCCTGGCCGGCGGGCTGGTCGGCTTGGTCAACGGCCTGGCCATTGCCGCCGTAGGGATCAACGCCCTGATCACGACCCTGGCCACCATGCAGATCGTCCGCGGCATGTCTTACATCATCTCGGACGGAAAGGCGGTTGGTGTGCGTGAACCGGCTTTTTTCAGCCTGGGGATCTCCAGCTTTCTGGGCCTGCCCACGCCGGTGTGGATCATGATCGGTTGCTTCGTCATTTTCGGCCTGCTGCTCAATCAGACCACCTTCGGGCGGAACACGCTGGCCATCGGCGGGAATCGGGAAGCCGCCCGGCTGGCCGGGGTCGCGGTGAGGGGCACCAAGATTGCCATCTTCACGCTTCAGGGCCTGGTGGCGGGCTTTGCCGGCGTGATCCTGGCCTCCCGCATGACCAGTGGTCAGCCCGCGACCGCCCAGGGCCTGGAGCTTCAGGTGATCTCGGCCTGCGTGCTGGGCGGGGTGTCGCTCACGGGCGGCGTCGGGACCATCACGGGCGTGATTGTCGGCGTCCTGATTATGGGCACTATCCAGAACGCCATGAATCTGCTGAATATCCCCCCCTTTTACCAGTACGTAGCCAGCGGCGTGATTCTGCTGGCTGCCGTCATGGTCGACCGCCTCCGGCAAAGGACCATCGCCTGATTGGCCGGCGGGGCGTTGAGATTATCGACCGTACCGCGGCCCCGGGGGGCCCGACTACCCGGAAAACAGGCTGTCACCTGCCGGCCTGTTTCCGCTACAATACGAGCGTATTCGGCTGGCGGGATGCGACCCGCCAACCGCACGGCTTTGACCCGCCCAGGAGTGCCGGCCGAGGTGCTGCCGGCCGAGCGATGGAAAAGGAGCCATCCCAATGAAGCCCGTGGCTGTGATGTTATCGATCTTGGTCCTCGTCAGTTGGTGCCCGGCTCAGACCGCGGCGGCCCCAGACCAGAGCCCGCGTCCGGAAATCGTGGAGGACTACTCCAATCCGCTGCCGGCCTACCTGACGCCCGAGGAGCGCTTACTGCCTGCCCCCCAGGTTCCACCCGGCTGGCGCAGCCCCCCCACCGGCACGGTCTACTGCCCGCCGGAGTACGTGGCTTGTGACGGCCTGTTCATCGCTTGGGAAGGCTACACCAGCATCCTGACCGAGCTGGCCGTCAAAATCACCATTAACGACCCGAACGTGACGGTCTACGTCGTGGTCGACAACACCAGCGAGCAAACCACCGTTTACAACACGCTCAGCGCCGCCGGCGCGCGCATGGACCAGATCGCATTCATCGTCCGCGTCACCGACACGGTCTGGATTCGCGACTACGGCCCGCGGTTCATCTTCGAGGATGGCAACCTGGCCATCATCGACCACACCTACAACCGGCCGCGGCCCAACGACGACGCATTCAACGATTACTTGGCCAGTCTGTGGGGCATCGCCCAGTACGACATCCCGCTGGTGCACGGCGGCGGGAACTTCCACCTGTTCGATAACGGCGACGCCTTCATGACCACCCTGATCCTCAACGAGAACCCCGGACTCACCGAACAGGATGTCAAAGACCTCTACCAGCAATATCAGAACCTGAACCTCACCATCTACCCGGCCTTCCCTAGCAGTTTCGACTCCACTCAGCACATCGACATGTGGATGCTGCCGCTGGGAGACTACAAGGTCATTATCGGGCAGTACTCGCCCAGCGCCGGGCAGCCCTACACGATTACTGAAGCCGCGGTGGCCGATCTCACCGCCCGGGGCTACACCGTCTACCGGACGCCCGGATGGCGCACCAGCGGCGTCCACTACACCTACACCAACGCCGTGATCCTTAACAACCAATGCTTCATCTCCAAGTTCGGCGGGTCGTATACCTCGCAGGATGCTCAAGCCCTGGCCGTCTACCAGTCGGCCCTCCCGGGCTACACCATCCATCAGATCGACTGCTCGGGCATCATCAGTGCGGCGGGTGCCCTGCATTGCATCGTGATGCACAAGCCGGCCGCCGCCCCCGACCCCATTCCGCATGTCACCGTGCAGTCGCCCAACGGCGGCGAGCTGTGGATCGCCGGGCAAATGCACAACATCACCTGGACCGCGACCGATGACGTTGGCGTGACCAGCGTGGACATCTATCTGTCCACCGACGGCGGCGCCAGCTTCCCGCACACGGTCGCCACCGGCCTGGCCAACACCGGAACCTACGGCTGGCCCGTGCCGGTGCTCAACTCCAACCAATGCCGGATCAAAGTTGTGGCTCACGACGGCGACGGGAATGCCGGCGAAGACGTCTCCGACGCCAATTTCACCATTTCGCTCTACGGCCCCCAGGTCATCTACAGCTTCCCGCTGGATGGCGATCCCGGCTGGACTGTACAGGGACAGTGGGCCTTCGGGCATCCGACCGGCCAGGGCGGCACTCAGCACGGCTACCCCGATCCCAGCAACGGAGCCACCGGCGTCAACGTCTATGGCGTCAACCTAAACGGCGATTACTCGACCACTCCCGGCGGCCCATACTACCTGACGACCGGCCCGATTGATCTGCGGAACGCCACCCACACCAAGCTGAACTTCAAACGCTGGCTCAACAGCGACTATAAACCATATGTGACCAACACGATCCAGGTTTCCAACAACGGCAGCAACTGGACGCAGGTCTGGACCAACGGCAGCACGGTCATCACCGAGAACGCCTGGTCGACCCAGGAATACGACATCTCGGCTGTCGCCGACGGCCAACCGACCATCTACATCCGCTGGAGCTATCAGGTCGCAAACGGAGCCTACGCCTACTCCGGCTGGAATATCGATGACATACAGATCATCGGCATCCCGCAGGTGCTTCGCGGCGATGTGAACTGCGACGGCACGGTCGGCTTCGGCGACATCAACGCGTTCGTCCTGCTGATGACCAATCCGTCGGCCTGGCAGGACCAGTACCCGGGCTGCCCGCTGGCCAACGGGGACATCAATGAGGACGGCTCGGTCGGCTTTGCGGATATCAACCCGTTCGTGGCCCTGTTGACCTCTTGACGGCGGCCGGCCGGGCCCCTGGCCCAGCGGCATATAATGGATTCAGACGGCGATCCAGGCCGGGAGTTGTATTGTGGTAGCCTGGGGCTGCGGGTTGGTGGTCTATTGGCTGGCGGGGATCGGAGTCGGCTTTCCGAGCCGGTGGCCGGCGTCCTGGCCGGCTGATCCTGCCGGCAGCCCGGGGCCCGGGCAGGTTGAGACCCTCGGCCCACCCCAGGTCGATCCCGCCGGCGAGTGGGTGATCGGGCCGGAGATCCGGCCGGGCGGCGATAGCTGCCTGGACGCGACGCCGATCGACAGCTTGCCCGCGGCCTTCATCGGCACGACGGCCGGCTTGACGGACGATTACGACGAAATCTGCCCTTACAACACCCCGGGTTCTCCGGACGCGGTCTACCGTTACACTCCGACCGAGAATGTCACGGTTTACATCAGCTTGTGCAACGCCGGCACCAACTACAACACAAAGCTCTACGTCTATGCGGGCATCTGCGACGGCACACCGGTGGCTTGCAGCGATGATGCCTGCCCGGGTTACCGGTCGCGGATCACGGGGCTGACCTTGTATGCCGGCGTGGATTACTTCATCGTGGTCGACGGGTTCGGCGGGGCTTGCGGCACTTACGAACTGACCATTGCGGGCGAGATGCCACCGCCGGCTTGCCCGGAGAATTCAGCCTTCGGCCAACCCGCGACCGGCAGCGGCACGATGGGCAAGAGCGAGGTGAGCACGGGCTTTTTGCGATTCGAGAACTATCCGCTGGGCGCAGGCAGCATCGATCCCGTGGCCAAGCTGCGTTTTTGGGGCCTGCCGCTGCGCTACGATGGCGCTTGGTATCCTTGCGATGAAAACCCGATGCCGTTCCTCATCAAGTTCTACCCGGACGTCGGGGGCCTGCCGGGGGCGGCCACGTGCTCCTACAGTCTGGACATCCTGGGAGTCAGCACGTACCTGCTCTACAACGGCTACCCGCTTTACCAGTACGAGGCCGAGCTGCCGAGCCCCTGCCCTCAGGGCCGCGGCTGGGTATCCATCCAGGGCAGCGGTGACCCGAACTGCTGGTTTATGTGGATGAGCTCCCCCACTGGCGACGGCAAATCGCTGGTGGATAACGGCGCCGGGCCCGGTCCGGTCGGCTACGATCTGTCGCTGTGCCTGGTGCCGGCCTCGGTCTGCGTGGGCGACTGCAACTGCGACGGTCAGGTCGACTTCCGCGACGTGAATCCCTTCGTGGTGTACATCGTGAATTACGATTCCTGGCAGGCCGCCTATCCGGGCTGCGACCCGCGGAACGGCGATATCAACGGAGACGGTACCTACGGCGGCTCGGGGTCGTTCGGCGATATCAATCCGTTTGTGGTGCTGCTGACCACCAATCCCATTCCGATTCCCTGTCCCTGAGGACCCGGACGCCGGGTAGCATGCTCGGACGAGCCTGGGCAGGCTAAAGCTTCCGGCGGATCAGAGTGGCAAGGTGCGGACCGGAAAGGCGGCCAGCCGGCTGAGGGCGTCTGGATCCACGTCAACGCCGAGCCCCGGCCCGGGACGAGGCCGCGCGCGACCGCCCAGCCCGAACTGCACTGGCCGAGCGGTCAGGTCCTCTCGCAGCAGCCATCGGCCGTAGGCGCCCTCGACGAAGCGGACCCGCGGGCAGGTTTCCAAAAAGACCTGACCCGCCGCGCTGAGAATGCTGGTCTCGCCGACCATGCAGCCCAGTTGCACGTCCAGTCCGGCCGCGAGGGCCATTCGGGCGATCCGGAGGGCGGGCATGAGTCCACCATTTTTAGCGATCCGGATGTTGAGGACTCGGACTCCGCCGCCGGCGATCAGCCGCTGGGCATCCTCGACGGTGAGGAGCGATTCGTCGGCGATGAGGTCGCAATGGGCCTGCTGGGCCAGAGTGGGCAGGTCGGCGTCGTCCGCGTCCGGCAGCGGCTGCTCGAGCGCGCATACGCCGAACTGCGCCAGAATGCCGAGGGCTCGACGGGCCTGGCTCAAAGACCAACCCGCATTGGCGTCCACGCGGAGAGTCGCTTTCTGACGCCGAATGGCTCCGCCCAGCACCCCATATGCCCACTCCAATCGCTGCTCCCAGCCTTCCAGCGCGACCTTGAGCTTGAAGTCTCGCAGGCCGTAGAGTCGTTGCAGTCTGAGGAATGTCTGTAGTTTGCGCCGACTGCTGCCCAGCACTATGCCCGAGTAGCGCACCGTGTCCCGGCAGCCGGGGAAACCGAATCCCGGCAGGCCCATCCAGCCGGCGATGTCCGCCGGACGCCGATTGAAGGCCCGGCAGAGCAAATCCAGCAGGGCCAGCTCGATTGCCGCCCGGGCCGCGGTGATGACCCGGCCGCCAAGCTGGATCGGCAAGCCCTCGATGAACTCCAGCCCATTGACAAAACTCGAGGGCCGAAACTCGCCCAGCCGAGGAACGAAAATGTCCACCAGGTCCTCGACTATCGACTCCGGGGTGTCGCCGGTGACGTACGGTCGCGCCAGGGTCTCTCCATAACCTACGCAGTGGGCGTAGGGATAGCCCGCGGCCACCTCGACTACAATCGGGTCAGAGACCTGACGTGTGGCCGCGGCATGCTCGAAGCGGACCCGCAGCGGTATGACCAGCCGGTGGATGCGGACACTGCGCAGCTGGAGCGGAGCATTCATTGGGCCGCGGGGACGTGCGACCGGTCGGCCGGAATGGCCCACAGGTTAGTAGCTTCGATGGCGACCCGGCCCGGTTCGCTGAACAGGTAGTCCAGCACCCGCCGCACCACGGGACTGGGCGGATCGACATAGTAAACGTATATCACTTTCGCCAGCCCGTACCGTTCAGACTCGATCTCCTCAAGCGACGGGAAAGCCGGCGGCGATTGCCGCTCCATCCGAAGACCCAGGTAGCGGACGCCCTCGCCATCATAGCCGATGCTGGCGAATCCCAGCCCCAGCGGGTCCTCAGCCACTCGAGCCACAATCGCCGCGTCTGACTCCAGAACCTGCCAGGTCGGTTCGGCGAACCAGATGTCGGCGATGGGGGCCAGTACCATACCGGCCCGGCTGCTCTTGGGCGGGCCATAGAGGTTGATCGGACCGGCTAGCTGGGGAATCTGTGCTCCCGCCAGCTCCGACCAATCCTTGATGCGCCTCTGGAAGACCAGACGCAGGTGACGGGCGAAGATCGAGTCCAGCGGATTGCTGGCATGCACATAGAGCGCATAGCCGTAAAAGGCCACTCGCCGACCGACGACCTGACGGTCGCCAAACCGTTCCAGCTCCCGGGCTGAAACCGGCCGGTCAGTGCAGGCCAGGTCGCACTGCCCGGCAGCAAGGTTCTCGAACCCGTGTTGCGACATGAAGACCGGGGAAACGTGCTCGACGACGAAACGGGGCGACCGGGCATCGGCCAGCCAGGACTCCACCAGCTCCACCGGGATCTGGGCCCCGGCCAGGTGCACTCGCATCCCCGGCTCGACCGGCGCGCAGGCGGTCAGCATCAGTCCCATCAGGACGACCAACCCAAGCCACCGCTGCCGCGGCTCGCGCCGGTCGGGCCGCTGCGCCGCCCCGCATTTCACAGGCCGCCAGCGCCGCCGTAAACTAACCCCCCGTGACGCAGGACCGCCCGGAGTCGGACGCGTCGGCCAGCCCGATTCCAGAACGCGGCCCGAAGGCCGCGGCTTGGGACTTCGGCTCGGGCCCGGTTTGAGGACCCGCAAGCAGGGACCGGCAGAATGGGAACGGCAACCACTATCGCGGAACTGCCCCAACATGTCGGAGAAACGGTAACGCTGAGCGGCTGGCTGTACAACAGCCGATCCAGCGGCAAGCTGCTGTTTCTGGTGCTGCGGGACGGCACCGGTCTGTGCCAGGCCGTCCTGGAAAAGGGGGCGTGCCCGAGGGAAGTCTTCGAAACTGCCGAGCGACTGGGCCAAGAGTCGTCGCTGACGGTGACCGGAGCCGTCCGGGCCGAGCCACGCAGCCCGGGCGGCTACGAACTGGCGGCGAGCGATTTGCAAGTGATCCAGAGCGTTGTCGGCTACCCGATCACGCCCAAGCCGCATGGGATCGACTTCCTGATGAAGAACCGGCATCTGTGGTTCCGGTCGCAGCGGCAATGGGCGATTTTGCGAATCCGGCATACCGTCGTCGATGCTATTCGACGGTACTTCAACGATCGCGGATTCATCCTGATCGACACCCCGATTTTCGCGCCGGCGGCCGGCGAGGGCGCCCAGACGCTGTTCGCGGTGGATTACTTCGGGCAGCCGGTCTACCTGGCTCAGACCGGTCAGCTTTACGTGGAAGCGGCGATGATGGCCCACCGCAAGGTCTACTGCTTCGGCCCGACCTTCCGGGCCGAGAAAAGTAAGACCCGCCGGCACCTTACCGAGTTCTGGATGGTCGAACCTGAGATTGCTTACGCCGACCTGGACGAGGTGATCGCCCTGGCGGAGGATTTTGTCTGCGAGCTGGTGCGATCGGTGCTGCGTCAGCGCCGGCCGGAACTTCAACTGCTGGGTCGCGACCTGTCGAAGCTGGAGACGATTCAGAAACCCTTCTACCGGATCACTTACTCGCAGGCGGCCGAAATCCTGCGCAGCCCACAGGTACGCCAGATGCTTCAGGAAGACCTGGAACGGGCTCGGGCCCGGATCGAAGAACTGAACCGGATCATTTCCGAAAAAGAGGCTCAGCGAGCCGCGCCCGGGCTGAAGCAGTGGAAGGCGGACAAGCTGGCCGGAGAGATCATCGAGGCCCGGAGCGAACTGGCCGACCAGGAAGAGGCGGTTCGTAACATCCCCAAGCACATGGAGTTAGCCGCCGGCTTCCAGTGGGGCGAAGACCTGGGCGGGTCCGATGAGACCATCATCGCCCGTCTCCACGACCGTCCGGTCTTCGTGACCCATTATCCACGCGGCTGCAAGGCTTTCTATATGAAGCGAAACGCCGACGACCCCCAGGTGGTCAACAATTTCGACTTGCTGGCTCCAGAGGGTTATGGCGAAATCATAGGCGGCAGCCAGCGGGAGGACGATCTGGATGCCCTGCTGGACCGGATGCGGGAAGAGGGATTGAAAGAGGAAGATTACGAGTGGTATCTGGACCTCCGCCGGTACGGAACCGTGCCGCACGGCGGGTTCGGATTGGGCGTGGAGCGAACTGTGGCCTGGGTCTGCGGTCTGGATCACCTGCGCGAGTGCATCCCCTACCCGCGGATGATGGGACGGATCTACCCCTGATTGGCAGGGCGGGCCGCCGATCCGGCCCAAGATCGGAGCATCGGCAGCAACGGACCAGTCGTTAACAGCTTTGAGGTAGCCATGATTGACGCCAACGAGTTCGTATGCCAGTCGGCCCAGGCCGGCCGACGCGGGCCGGACGTCCGTTCGGATTGCTGGGTCAACATCACCCCGGCCGTGTCCGGCGGGATCCAGTTGAACCTCAAGACCAAGGTCGAGGTCATGTACGGGGAAGCCACTCGCCGGCTGGTCCGCGAAGTGTTGACCGCCTTGGGCCTGACCAACGCACAAGTGGAGATGGAAGACACCGGGGCACTGCCCTGGGTGCAGATGGCCCGCCTGGAAGCGGCTGTCCGCAGGCTGCTGGGCCCGCGTGGCTCGACGGTTTCGGCAGTTCCGGAATACCTGCCCGAGTTTCTGCCCGAGGCCGGTTATGGGACTGACCGTGAGCGCTTTCGGCGATCGCGACTCTACTTGCCCGGCAACGAACCTAAGTTCATGCTGAATGCTGGGTTACACCAACCCGATGGAGTGATTCTCGACCTGGAGGACAGCGTTGCCCCGCCCGCCAAGGATGAAGCCCGGCTGCTGGTCCGAAACGCGCTGCGGAGCATCGACTTCAAGGGTGCGGAGCGGATGGTCCGGATAAACCAGGGCGAGCGCGGTCTGGTCGACTTGGACTTCGTGGTGCCTCACAACGTCCACGTCATCCTGATCCCCAAAGCCGAGGACCCCGAACAGGTTCGACAGGTCGATGCCCACATCTCCAGGATTTTCCGCCAGCATAGTATCAACCGCACGGTCTACCTGATGCCGATCATCGAAAGTGCGCTGGGAGCCATCAAAGCCTATGACATCGCGACGGCTTCCAAGAACATCTGCGCCCTGACCATCGGCCTGGAAGATTACACGGCCGACCTGGGCACTCAGCGGACCAATGAGGGGCGGGAGAGCTTCTGGGCGCGTTGCCAGGTAATTAACGCGGCCCGGGCCGCCGGGGTCCAGCCCATCGACACGGTCTTCTCCGATATCACGGACCTGGAGGGGCTGAAGGCCAGTGTGCTGGAGGCCAAGTCACTGGGATTCGAGGGGAAGGGTTGCATTCATCCCCGTCAAATCCGCCCGATCCACGAGGCTTTCGCCCCTTCGCCGACTGAGCTGGAGAAGGCTCAAAAGATCGTTGCCGCCTACCGGGAAGCGGAGGAAAAGGGGCTCGGAGTGGTGGCTTTGGGCAGCAAGATGATCGATCCGCCGGTGGTCAAGCGGGCGTTGCGTACCGTCAGATTGGCCGAGGCGCTGGGAGTGGGCAAGGCGTGACGTTGGGCGGCCTCTCAGCCCTGGGATGACCGGGTGAGGGCCTTCAGGACGGTGATCGCGATTTGGGCGGCCGGGATCGCGATTGCGGCCCAGCCCAGGGCTAGCCCAGCCACCGCCCGGCGGCGTCCCAGCCACAGTCCGGGCTCGGTCCGCAGTCGACGCCGAGCCTTGGTGGACAACACGATGGCCAGGATGGCCAGCACCAGGGCCGCAGCGGTTGCCAGGCAAACGGTCAGGCCGCCGATCACCAGCGGCAGGGGCGGCGGCTGTTTCAGGGGATCGAATGTGGCCGGGTTATGGCTCCTGGCCAGGAGAATCTGGCCCGCGGTCGCTCCGATCCATAAACCCACCGCCACCAGACCGCACACCAGACCGGCCGTGGTTCCGGGCATCGGCCGGGCCGTCGGGGTGGTCACAGCTCGGGCCGGAGCGGACGCGACCTCCGTGGCATCAGGGCTCAGGCCGGCTTCAGATGCGGATTGCTGGATGACGCCGGCGCTGACCGCCTCGGACGGAGACGTCGAATAGCCGGTCCATTTTCGCGGCCGGTCATGTTCTTCGGCCAGAATTTCAGCGGTAAAGCGGTCCGAGACGATCCGGCCGTCGCGCATCTGGACGATCCGCTGGGCGTGCCGGGCGATGTCAGGCTCATGGGTGACCATGACGATGGTAACGCCCTGCTGGTTGAGTCGCCGGAAGGTCTCCATGATCTGCTCGCCGCTGCGCGAGTCCAGGTTTCCAGTGGGCTCGTCGGCCAGGAGCAGGGCAGGCTGATTTACGATCGCCCGGGCGATGGTCACGCGTTGCCGTTCACCGCCGGAAAGCTCGCTGGGCCTGTGGTGGGCCCGGCTGGCCAGTCCGACCCGTTCCAGGGCTCGCAGCGCCGCTTGGCGGGTGTTGGACTGCCGGGCGTAGAAAAGTGGGACGGCGACATTCTCCAGGGCGGTGGTCCGATCGATCAGATTGAAGGTTTGGAAGACGAATCCGATCTGCCGGTTGCGGATGGCCGCCAGCTCGCGGTCGGAGAGGTCGCTGACGTTTCGGCCATTGAGGATGTAGGTTCCGGCGGTGGGCCGATCCAGGCAGCCCAGCAGGTGCATCATGGTGCTTTTGCCGCTGCCGGAGGGGCCGGTGATGGCCACGAACTCCCCACGCTCGATGGTCAGGTCCACCCCGTCCAGCGCGTGCACGACCGAGTTGCCCATTCGGTAGAGCTTGGTCAGCCCGCGGACCTCGATCAGCGGCATGCTAGGGTCTGCCCTCGCCGGCTTCCTGCGGAAGCTTGGTGTAGACTTCATCCCCCTCTCTGAGTTCACCCTGTCCGACCACGGCGATCACCTGGGTGTATTCGCCATCGCTGATGCCGAAACGGCAGGGCACGAAACGCTTGCCGAACTTCTCGCCCGAACCCGGCTCCGGGGCGGTCTTGATCCAGACCCCACGCTGGTTCTCGTAGGTCTTCACCGCCTCGGCCGGGACCCGAAGAACGTCGACTGCATTCTCCACCGTGAATTCCACCTGGGCCTGAGCCCCCAGCGGCAGCATGTGTCGCCTGGGGTCACTGATTTCCACGTGGACATCGAACTGGATGATGGAGGAACCGGCATTCAGCTTGCCCTGCGGCTCCACCCGCTCGATCCGCCCGTCGAACTCATCGTCCGGAAAGGCATCCACGGTGATCCGCACCTGCCCGCCGCGCCGGCCCGTCGGGTCCGCATCCTCCCGGGCAGACTCCCGCAACCCGGGCATTTCCGGCAGGGCCTCCACCGGCGATATGCTTAGCACCCGCCCGTAATCCGCCTCGTCCAGCCGGGCGATGACCTTCTTCTTGGAGACGTCGGCCAGGGTCATCAGGGGTGTGCCCCCGGTAAATCCCTGGGTGGCAGACTGCACCAGCATCCCTGGCCGGACGTACACGTCGGTCACAATGCCGTCTTCTGGGGCCAGCACAGTCGTCTCATTCAGGCGCTTCTGGGCGTCTTCCAGGTTCTTTCGGGCCGAACGGACCACCGCCTCCTGCGAGCGGACCGCGGCTTCCGCGTCCCGCTTGGCCAGCTCCGCCCCGGCTATGGCGATCCGTGCCGACTCTTCCTGGGCCCGGTTCATCCGATACTGAGCGCGGATGTTGTGCACCTCCTGGTCGCTATAGGTCTCGGACTTGCCCTCGGCCAGGGTTCGCTCGACCTTCTCCAGCTCGAAGGCTACTACCTCGCCCTGGGCGATGATCTCCTCCAGACGGGCCTTGGCGCTGTCGATGTTCACCTGGGCCCTTTCGACCGCTACCCGGGCCTGCGTGAGCAGGGCGTCGGCCCGGTCGAAATCCGCCTGGGCCCGCTCGACCGACCGCTGCTCGTCGATCGGATCGAGCACCACCAGGGGGCTGCCTTTGCGTACAAAGGTCCCTTCCACGACCGGGACGTCGGTTATCCGGCCGGAAGCCATGGATTTCACCTCGATGACCTGGCAGGCGTGGATGAGTCCGGCGGCGGTAATCGGCACCCGGATGTCGCCCCGGACCACCTTGGCCAGCTTCGGCTGAGCCCAGATGGGCACCATCACTTGCTGTCGGGCGATGTACCACCCGACGGCTACTACTCCGATGCATACCAGGAGAATAATCCACTTTTTCACGCCATATACCTCCGTGCCCGCTCCGGCGGGCTGCGCTCTTGACCGCAGTCAACCGCCAGCCTCCGGACGACGGCCCCGACCAGACCGCTATTTGAGCACCAACCGCCCAAACCGCAACCCCCGGCAGTCTGTTGAAAAAAGCCTCGGGGGCGCGCGGATCCGCGGCATCGGACCTCCGGGGCCGGCAATCTGTCGGTGCGGACGCGGTTGCGCTAAACCCGGGGGTCAAGCCACATAGGTTTTGAACGGGTTGCCAGCCCTCTGGCGGCCCATCCAGGCAGCGGATTTTTGACTTTATTGGCCCCTGGCACGCTGGCACTCGACTCCTGGGCTGCTGGATCGGGATTGCTTGGTCGATAAACACCGCAGACCCGTGTGCACCATGACGTTTGTCAGCACAGCCACGGATAAGTGCCGCCGCAAGCAACCCTGGGAAGCGGGCCGGCGTGCGCTTATCGGGCTGGCTGCGGGCATTTCTTTGCTGGGCTTGGCCGGCTGCGGGAAGCTGATCGCCGACAAGTCGCTGACGCTCAGCGACTTGAAAGCTTCACCCACCGTGTCCATGCAGCGACTGGGCCGGAGCCTGGTGGTTAATCCGGAGGCCATCCGCAAACTGTGCGTGCCGCTGGGGCCGCGGCTAGCACTGTTGGAAGTTCGAACGGCGGGTCAGTGGCATCAATTGCAGCATGCAGCCTGCGAGTTGGGTCCCCAGCCAAATCTGAAAGATGGCATGGTCGTCGGCCTGGTCTGCTGGGCCGGAACGCCGGTGGATGGCGGGTGGCCCATCCGGGTCAATGCGGTCCATATCTACGGAACTGCGGGCCTGGTAGAAGCAGATTTCCAAGGAGGGAACTACTTGCCAGACGGCGTCGGATATCTGGAGGCGGTGTACGTTCCAGGCCTCAGATCGGTACTGGTCGTAGCCGTAAACGGTACCGACTTCTGCATGCAGTAGTGAGTTCGCTCAACCACCCAGCCAGAGCTGCCTCGGGCGGTGCCCTCAACCTGCCCGGTATCTGCAACTGGCCAGTCCAGCAGTTTGCCGGCGCGATCTCTGGCTGGGCCGGTCAACGAGTCGTGCCCGGAGCCGGATTCCCAGTTGACACTCGGTTGAAATGATGCATGATGTTGCCCGTGGGCATCATCAATCGTTGCCCTGAGCGTGCGCGACGGGCAATCGGCGATGTTTCGGGTAAACAGGCTCGGCCGAGGAGAGGATATACGATGGGCTTGAGTGCCTCGGATGTGCCCGGCAGTGTGTCGGCTATAGCCAGCGGGGAGGGGCGTGGCGCCCGGGTTCTGCTGGTGGATGATGAGCGAGCGGTGCTGGATTCGTTGACCCGGTTTTTGACCACTGACGGCCATCAGGTGGTGGGCGTGGGCTCGGCCAGCGAGGCTCTGATGGAGCTAGAGCGTTCCAGCTTCGACGTCCTGATCGCTGATGTCATTCTGCGGGACGGCAACGGGGTGGATCTGCTGCGGACGGTTCGCGAGCGGTGGCCAGACCTGCTGGTGGTGGCGATGAGCGGGTATGGCACGGTGGAGTCGGCAGTGGAGGCCATGAAGCTGGGGGCATTCGAGTTTCTTTCCAAGCCGGTCCGGATGGACGCCATCCGCCAGGTGACCCGGCGGGCTATTGAGCAGCAGAGCCTGTTGCGCTCCAATCGCTCGTTGCGCCGGGTCCTGGACGCGCCTTACAGCCTGGAGGTTCCGATCGGGCGAACCTACCAGATGCAGCGGGTTTTCGATCTGATCGACGCGGTCGCGGACTCGAAGACCACGGTGCTGATCCATGGAGAGACGGGCACCGGCAAGTCGCTGATTGCGCGGGCCATACACCAGCGGAGCCAACGTCGCTCGCGACCTTTTGTCGAGATCAGTTGCGGAGCCATACCTGAGACTCTGCTGGCCTCTGAGCTGTTCGGGCATGTCAAAGGGGCGTTCACCGGAGCTTTGAGCGATAAGGATGGGAAGTTCCGGGCGGCCGAAGGCGGCACCATTTTCCTGGATGAAATCGCCTGCGCTCCTCCCAGCTTGCAGGTCAAGCTTCTGAGGGTGCTCCAGGAGCGGCAGTTCGAGCCGCTGGGGTCCAACCGGACGTATACCGCGGATGTGCGGGTGATTCTGGCCACCAATGTGGATTTGGCGGCCGAGGTGCAGGCGGGGCGCTTCCGGGCCGACCTGTATTATCGGATCAACGTGGTGAACATCGAGCTGCCGCCTCTGCGCGACCGGCTTACCGACATCCCACTGCTGGCCGAGCATTTCCTTCGCAAGTACTCGCATCAGTGCGGCAAGCGCGGGCTGAGCTTCACGGAGGACGCGCTTCGCTGCATGCAGCGCTACCACTGGCCGGGGAACGTGCGCGAGCTTGAGAACTGTGTCGAGCGGGCGGTAGTGCTCACTCGCGGTCAGCAGATCGAGCTCGCGGACCTGCCGCCGGTGGTGATCCGGGCATCGGAGACCAGCCCGGCCCTGTTCTCCACCCAGCTTGGACGGCCTTTGACGCTCAAGGAGGCGCTGGAGGAGCCGGAGCGTCGGATCATTCGGGCAGCTCTGGAAGCCAACGATTGGAATCGCCAGAAGACTGCCGCGGTCCTGAACATCAATCGCACCACGCTGTACAAGAAGATGAAGCGCTACGGACTGACCCGGCCCAGGTCGTGACCTGACTGAGCAATCCGGTGGGCGCAGCCCCGCGCGGTCCGGGTCACCGGTCGCGGCGGCGGTTACGCCGCGGTCCCGCGCCTGTCACATCTGCCGGCCGCTTGGTAAACTAAACGATTTGGCGGCAGGTCCGGGGAGCCGGTCTGAGGTCGTCACCCGGTTGGGCCGCAGCCGAACCAGAGGGGTTGTGGGAGAGCGGAAGCGTGGAGCCCAAGTACATCCGGGTCGTCGGCGCCCGGCAGCACAATCTCCAGGACATCAGCGTGGATATTCCGCGCGACCGGCTGGTGGTGATCACCGGGTTGAGCGGCTCGGGCAAGAGCAGCCTGGCGTTCGACACCATCTATGCCGAAGGGCAGCGCAAGTACGTCGAGTCGCTGAGCGTGCATGCCCGTCATTTCCTGGAGCAGATCGGCAAGCCGGACGTGGAGCGCATCGAGGGTCTACCTCCGACGCTGGCGATCGAGCAGCGTGCCGCCGCGGCCAACCCGCGTTCCACCGTCGCCACCACGACCGAAATCTATGACTTTCTGCGGCTGCTGTTCGCCCGGGTGGGGATTCCGCACTGCCCCCAATGCGGACAGCGTTTGTATCGGCGGACCGTCGACCAGATCGTCGATGTGGTGCTCGGCTACCCGGCCGCCAGCCGGCTGATGGTTCTGGCGCCACTGCTTCGGCGCGGCGAGCCGCCGGGCCAGGCAACGGACTTCAAGCCGGCCGCCGTCCTCCGCCGCATCCAGCGCGAGGGCTTCGTCCGGGTCCGCATCAACGGTCAGCTCCGGGACGTCAAGGAGCTGACCGATGCGGGCGGCACGCCGGATGGAGACATCGAGGTGGTGGTGGATCGGCTGATCCTGAGGCCGGAGGTCCGGTCACGTCTGGCCGACGCGGTCGAACTCGGCCTGCGGATCGGCGACGGCATCGCGATCGTCAGTCGGGCCGAGCCGGAGGCGGCCGAGCCGCCGCAATGGCAAGACGAAATCTTCAGCGAACGCTATGCGTGCACCCGCTGCGGTGTGAGCCTGCCCGAGCTGGCCCCCCGGGCCTTCAGCTTCAACTCGCCGTATGGGGCCTGTCACCGTTGCGGGGGATTGGGCACGACCCTGCATTTCGATCCGCAACTGATCGTGCCGGACGAGAGTGTTTCGCTGGTCGACGGGGCGATTGCTCCCTGGTCGGTGGGCAAGAAGCGGGCTGCCGCCGCCCAGCTCAAGCTGCTGGCCAGCCTCTGCCAGGCCCTTCAGGTCAAGCCCCAGACGCCTTTCAAGGACCTGCCGGAAGACTTGCGCCGGATCATTCTATACGGCACCCGCCAGGAAGATGTGGAGCGCTACGGGCTGACCTTCGAGGGGGTGATTCCGAATCTGGAACGGCGTTACCGGGCGGCCGGCAGCGAGGGTGGCCGCAGTCGGCTGGCCAGCTATCAGTCGGAGTGCGTCTGTGAGGATTGCGGGGGCGCCCGGCTGCGCCCGGCCTCGCTGGCCGTGCGGGTGGCGGACCGGAACATTCATGAGATCACTCGGCTGTCGATCGCGGCGGCCACACGGATGTTCGAGACCCTGACCCTGACCGGCGAGGCGGCCCGGATCGCCGAGCCGGTCCTGCGGGAAATCCGCCAGCGGCTGCGGTTCATGTACGACGTGGGGCTGGGCTACCTGACTTTGGACCGCACCAGCGCCACTCTTTCGGGTGGGGAAGCTCAGCGTATCCGCCTGGCCACTCAGCTTGGCAGCGGGCTGGTGGGGGTCTGCTATGTCCTGGATGAGCCCACCATCGGTCTCCATCAGCGGGATAACGCCCGGTTGCTGGACTCTCTGCGACATCTGGTCGACATTGGAAACACGGTCATCGTGGTGGAGCATGATGAGGACGTGATCCGGGCGGCGGACTACCTGATCGACATGGGGCCGGGGGCTGGCCTGCACGGCGGGAGGGTGATCGCCGCCGGCCCGACCGCCGAGGTCTTGAATCACCCCGCCTCGCTGACGGCCAAGTATCTGCGCGGTCAATACGGAATCCCGCTGCCCGACCAGCGCCGCAAGCCGCGCAGCAGCGATTTCGTCCGCGTCCTGAAGGCCGCCGAGAACAACCTCAAGAACATCGATGTGAGCTTTCCGCTGGGGGTGTTGTGCGCGGTAACCGGGGTCAGCGGCAGCGGCAAGAGCACCCTGATTTCGCAGATTCTGCTGCCCGCTTTGCGCCGCCGGCTCTATCGTGCCCGAGAGCGGCCCGGTCGGCACGAGCGCATCGTCGGAGCGAACAAGATCGACAAAGTGGTGGAGATCGACCAGAGCCCGATCGGTCGCACGCCGCGCAGCAATCCCGCCACCTACACCGGCGTATTCGACGAGATCCGCCGGTTGTACGCCAAGACGCGAGAGGCCCGCATCCGCGGCTACGACGCCAGCCGCTTCAGTTTCAACGCCAAGGGTGGACGGTGCGAGGCATGTCAGGGGCAGGGGACCCGGCGGATCGAGATGCATTTCCTGCCCGACGTCTTCGTCGAGTGCCAGGAGTGCAAAGGCACCCGCTACAGCCGGGAGACGCTGGAGGTCCGCTATCGAGGCAAGTCCATCGCGGAGGTGCTGGAGATGCGAGTCGAGGAGGCCCTGCGATTCTTCGACAGCTTTCCGAAGATCAAGCAGGGACTCCAGGCCCTTTCCGACGTCGGCCTGGGCTACGTGCGGCTCGGCCAGCCCTCCAATACGCTCTCCGGCGGGGAGGCTCAGCGGGTCAAGTTGGCCGCCGAACTGGCCCGCGGACTGGCCGGTCCGGTGATCGCGGACGGGCCGCCCAGCGCCTCGGCCACCCAGCGGGCCAAGCTGGCCAGCCACACCCTCTACGTCCTGGATGAACCCACCACCGGGCTGCACTTCGCCGACATCCAGACCTTGCTGGCAGTCCTCAATCGCCTGGTGGACATGGGCAATACCGTGTTGCTGATCGAGCACAACCTGGACGTGATCAAGTGTGCTGACTGGATCATCGACCTGGGACCGGAGGGGGGCGAGGCTGGCGGCCAGATCGTTGCCGAGGGCCCGCCCGAGACGATCGCCGCCCACCCCGGCAGCTACACTGGCCAATACCTTCGGCGGAAGCTCGGCGGCCGGCAGTCGGCGTCCTGAAGTGGATCAGTCGCTGTCCGGCGCGGGCTGGGTCGTGAGCGGCACGCCGGCGGATCGCAGGTAGTCCTGGGCCGTCGGGTTGTTGGGGTCCAGCTCGAGTATCTTGCGGCAGGTTTCGATTGCCCGCTGGTGGAGCGTGGTGTCGGAGTAAACCCCCGCACCGACCAGCCGGGCAGTCAATTCCTGCAACTGCCGGTAGGCATCCACCAGGTCCACCAGATACTGAACGTTCTTGGGGTCATATCGGTCGTCGACTGCCCGCTCCAGCAGCGTCAGGACATCGTGCTCCACGATAATCACGTTGAGCAGGGCCTGCTGCCGGAATATGTCCGCCATACGGATCAGCACCGCCGCCGCATCCGGTCCCTTGCCCGGCAGCAACTGATCGGTCGGTTGGTTACGGGCATCACGCTGGTAAAAGGAGTTGTGGTAGCTCTGAAGCAGTCCCACATTGGGCGGGGGCGAAAGCAGAATCTGATATGCGCTGTTCAGCCGGGAGAGCAACTTGCGGTCCCACGGATTGCGCTCGACTGCTGCGACGGCCTTCTGGAGGTACTTCTCGGCATCCGCGACCGCGACGGGAATCTGCTGCGGGTCGCGGGAGGCGGCGGTCTGCCGGACCTGGATCAGGGTCAGCAGCGTGTCCAGGTCATCCGGGCCGGCCTGAACGGCCTCCAGGGCCTTCTCAGTGCTCTTCTGCATATGACCCATCTGAGCGTACGCCACGGCCAGCAGTCGCTTGGCCTCCGCCGACCCATCCCGCGGGGCCACGCTTTCAGCCTTCTCCAGGAAAGCGACCGCCTGACGCCATTGACGGGCGGCCATGTAGATCTTTCCCATCCCGATATTGGCCTTGAAGTTGCTGGGTTCGGCGTCCAAAACCCGCTTGAAGAAGTCACGGCCCGAGTCGTAATCGTTGGTATCCAGGCAGATTTCGCCGGCCACAACGTTGGCTTCCGTATACCTCGGGAACGATTTGAGCAGCGCCTTGAGCACTTCCAGCGCTTCAGCGTTCCGTCCAGCCTCGCGTTTCTGAATCGCCAGACGCAGGATCCCTTCTGGCGTGCTGGGTGCTTCCGTGGCGGGTGGTGGACCTTCGGGAGGCGGGGTCTGGGCCCTGACCCGCTCGGCCGGCCCGGCCAGCAGCGCGCAGACGGCGACAATTCTCAACAGCATCGAGTTCACTCCTGCCGCAGCCTGGCGCGGCAGCCGTGCCCCTGGCTCTCTGGCGGCATCCGAAGCCGACTGCGGCGACATAGCCTACAGCCTCCTGTGGTTATCGGCCATCGGCGCTGCTGCCGTAAAGGTGCCGCAACAGCCGATGGCGCAACAAGTTCAGAGCGGTTCGAGCGGCCCGGATGCGAATCGCTTCGCGGGGCCAGTCCTGTCCGAAGCGGAACTCCTGAGCGACTGTGCCATCCCGAGCGTGAATTGCGATAAAGACCAACCCCACCGGCTTGCCGGGCGATCCCCCGGTTGGACCGGCCACGCCGGTGATTCCGATGCCGAAATCGGTTTCGAGCCGTTCCGCCACCCCCTCGGCCATCGCCGCCGCCACCGAACCGCTCACCGCCCCATCCCGCTCCAGTGTCGCCGCCGGCACCCCGAGCAGGCTTACTTTCGCGGCATTGGCATACGCGATGATCCCGCCTCGATAGTACCGACTACTCCCGGGAACGTCGGTCAGTAGCGACCCGATCATGCCACCGGTACACGATTCGGCAGTACCGAGCGTCAGGCCGGCCGTGGTAAGCAGCGATCCAATCACGCTGGCCAAAGTTTCCTGGTCGCGGCCGAAAACCGCTTCCCCGAGACGACGACGCAGCTCGGCCTCGGCTTGGTCCAACAGCGACTGGGCGGCTGAAGACGTAGGGCCGGCGGCGCTAATTCTTATGCTTACCAGGCCCAGGTCGGCCGCAGTCCCCACCTCCGGATTCCGGTTCGCCTCCATCAAGTCGCCGATCCGCTCCTGAATCTCAGACTCCCCGAGGCCGAAGGTTCGCAGCATGCGTGTCAGCAGGGCGCCCTGCTCGCCGGCCGCCCGGAGCCGAGGCAACACCTCCCGCTCAAACATGGCCTGCATCTCCAGGGGCACCCCCGGCAGCGCGTAGCAGGCAGCGTTCTTGATTCTTATGAAAATGCCCGGAGCAATGCCGCAGGTGTTGGGCAGCGCGGTCGCTGAGCGGGGCAGGAGTGCCTGGCCCCGGTTGCAGTCCGGCATTGGTCGGTCGCGAGCGGCGAAGAACCCGCGCACGTGCTCCAGACTCGGCAGGTGCAGTTCCAGCGGCACGCCGACCGCTTCCGCCAAGGCCGGCCGGGTAACGTCGTCGGTGGTCGGGCCCAGACCCCCGGTGATGAGAATAATTTCGCAATTGTCGGCGGCCTGAAGCAGCACTTCCCGCATCGAGCCCAGGTCGTCCGGAACCACCACGTGGCGAACCGTCCGGATGCCAACTGCGGCAAGCCGGCTCGCCAGCCACGCCGCGTTCGTGTTGAGCCGGTGACCCAGGGTCAGTTCAGTCCCGGTCGCGACGATCCATGCTCGGTGCATTGCGGCCTTGGCGCCTCCGATCTAGGATTAACCCGCCTGGATTCTATGTGACCGTGCCCCAAGGTGCGACACCGATCAGAACGCGGAAGGGCAGCCGCTGCGGGCGATCCGGGCGGCTGCCAGCGTCGGCTGACCTCCGCGGCGGACCGGCAGGCCCGCATATGGGAGGCGCATCGCGGGGCGCCAGTGGCTTTATCGGCTCACCGCGGCTGGTCCCGGCTTCGGCGGGTCGGTGTCCAGGGCTGGTTCTCGGGCGGGCCGGTGAGCGGCCAAGCATGTTGCGTGGGAAGACCGTAAGTGCTCAGCATTTCGCCATTTTGTGAGGCCAGCAGCTACTGCCCGGGAAGCTGGCAGCAGGTTCGGGGCGTGCGGATGGCCGGGCTGTTCCGCGACCCGGCGGATGAGTACCGCGGCTGCCAGACCGGGCCGGCGGTCTTCGATCGGAGTGACCGCGGGCTGCTCACGGTGGCGGGCCGGGACCGGCAGCGCTGGTTGAATGCTCTGGTGACCAGCCCGGTCACGATCCTGCGCGAGAACCAAGGCCAGTACGCTTTTGCCGTCAACATCCAAGGCCGCATCCTCTTCGACCTCAACATCCTGTGTTTGCCCGAGACACTCTGGTTGGATACCGACGCTCTGGCCGTGCCGGTGGCCGCCGGCCATTTCGATCGCTACTTGATCCACGAGGACGTACGCGTCCAGGATGTCAGCGGCCAGTTCGCCCGGCTGGGTTGCTGTGGACCGAAGGTGGAATTGCTGGCCGCCCAGCTTGGAGTTGCCGACCTAAGGTCGCTGCCGGCGTTGGCCAGTCGGCCGCTGGCGGATGGCATTTCGCGACTCGTGCGGCATGATTTCGCCGGTTCGGGTAGCGTGGGTTTCGAACTGGTCATTCCCCGCGGAGAGGCCGCCAGTTGGTGGGACCGGGTGGTGGAACTGGGAGCCCGGCCGGCGGGGTTCCAAACCCTGGACCTTCTGCGCATCGAGGCCGGAATACCCTGGTTGGGCCGGGACTTGGACGAGACCGTTTCGCCGCCGGAGACCGGGCCGGCCAGCCGGGCGGTGAGCTACCCTAAGGGTCGGTATCTGGGCCAGGAGGTCATTGAGCGGATGCGTTCCGGGGGTGGGATGCCGGAGCGTCTGGTGCAGCTCCGGGTTGCGGACGGCGACCGGCTGGAGCTGCCGACCGTGCTGCGTCGGGACAGTTTGCAGGTCGGACGGATCACCTCATTGTCGCGGCACCCGCTGAAGCCTTATTGGCCCGGCCTGGGCTATCTGAAGACCACGGTTACCGGTTACGCGGATATTCACGCCGGTAGCTCGCTCCAACCGGTCACCATCTGTTCCCCGTAGAATAGAAACTGCGGGTCAGTAGCCCAAACGGCAGAGGCAGAGGACTTAAAATCCTCCCAGTACGGGTTCGAATCCCGTCTGACCCAGTGCGGCGGAAGTTCCGACTGAGATGGCGAGCGGGTTGCACGCCGATCGAGCTGCTGCTGGTGGTGGCCATCATCGGGCCGCTGATCTCCATTCTGCTGCGGGCACTCAGCGCCGGATCTTCGAGTGCGGTGCGGCCGTGATAACGAGCCGAAAACTCCGGACCTGAAAATCCGGTGCTGCTGACCCAAGCGCCTCGAGCAGTTTTTAACGGACTGATAGCGAGAGCGGAGATGGTCGGGGGCTTCTCGGACCGGCCGCCGATGGATCAGGTGCCTCGCATCTGGGAGGGAGACCGGATCCGGCTGCACAACCGCAGGAACTCGTCCACCTTGGGCTGCACCTCGGCCACTGTGGCCCCATTGGCGATCGCCACCTCGATGGCCAGAGCCGTTTTGGCCAGGCTTTCAAACCCGTACATCCCGCCCTGAGCCTTCAACTGACGGTTGACTCGATCGATGGCCAGCAGGTCGCCCTGCTCGAGAGCCGCCCGCAGCTCGCCGGCCTCCTCCCGCAGCTTGACCACGAAGTCGTCGATCAGGCCGGCCAGCGCGGGATCGTCGTTGAAAGTGCTGAGAATGGGCTCCTCGTGCAAGGTGCGCAACAACTGTCCGAGCCCGTCGTGCCCGAAGGGCTTTGGCAGAAACTCGTCGCAGCAGGCCGCCAGGTGCGGCGGGAGCTGACTAGTGCCGGCCCGGGCACTCATCAGCACGATCCGCCCCAGAAAGCCGTCCAGCCGCAGCTTGCGGCACACCTCGGCGCAATCCAGCCCCGGCATGTCCATGTCCAGCAGGAGCAGATCGTAAGACTTCTCCTGGCCGGCCTGAATCAAAGCGTTGGCATCCTCGACTTGCTTCACGCTGGCGTTGAGCTGGCGCAGCCACGCCCCGATCATCTTGCCGGTCAGCGGGTCGCCTTCCACCAAGAGTACCCAGCACGGCCTGGCCTGCGGGCAGTAGAGGGCCAGCTCGACCGGCTGCATGAAGCTCATCTCCACCTCGTGTATGTTGGCCTCCACGTAGTGACAGGCTCGCACCCAACCCGGCGTGTCCGTCCAGGTGCCGTAAAGGGTGATGAGCTGGGCGCAGCAGGAGGTCCCCGGATGAATGAAGCATTGGTGCAGGAACCCCAGCCCGCGTCGACTGATCCAGCGCGTGGGGACCGCGTAGCGGACCGAAGTCGATCCCCCGGGCTGTCGCATATCGACGTTCATCGCCTGGATGCGATACGGATATCGCGGATCCGGGGTGGACCTGGGGGTAGCCTTGTCACGGTCATCCAGGGCGTCCAGCAGGCGCGCGATCTGCCCGTTGGAGTACCGCACCGAGGACAACCGGTGTACGACTTGATCCTGGGCTACGAGTTCCATGGCCCTTATTCCTGGTGTGCGACACGCGGCCACCGCGTCGCCACCGTTGAATATCGTCCACGCTTTCTAGGGGGAACACCCGGATCAGCGAGTTTCCCGCGCTCAACCGCTTAATCTGTGGCAGGGTAAATCCGATAACCTCGTCGGGAACCGGGGGCCTCGGGTAGGCGGCCAATCACTCATCCGGGCGCTTGTCGATTGGCCGGGTGCGCTTGCAAGCGCTTGCTGTGCTTTTCGGAGCACCGCCGGAAACTCTTGGCGGACGTCTTGCGCTTATTGACCGTTCCGGGAGACGTTATAGCCGCCCGCGGGGGGAGCGTTGCGAAACGGCTTTCAATCCCACAGAGTTTGAAGCCGGTCAGGGTGATGGGTAGAATGCCGCCTGCGGATTGGCTGGCTCAACCAAAGCGAGGTTCGGTTACGGGCTTGGCGGTGCAGGCTCGCGGCGGACTCCCGGGAGAGGTGGCCGAGTGGCTGAAGGCAACGGTTTGCTAAACCGTCGTACGGGTATAAACCTGTACCGCGGGTTCGAATCCCGCCCTCTCCGTTTTTCACGCCCGCAGTTATGAGTCAGTGAAAGTCGCGTGACCTGGCACGCAGGGGCGCGAGACGTGCTGACAGATCGGTTAACCTGGTCGTCTGCACGTTGATCACCTCGGTTTGACGCTCTACCACCCCTTCGGCAATTATCGCGATCTTGGTCTGGGCTACCTGCCGATGGCGGTTCCAGACCGCCGGCCGAATTATCAGATTGGCCGTGCCGGTCTCATCTTCGAGGGTCATGAAGATCAGACCTTTGGCAGTTGCCGGCCGCTGACGATGCGTGACCAGTCCCGCCACGGCGATCCGTTGCCCACGGCGGGCCGCATGCAACTGCTCGCTGGTACTCACCCCCAAGGTCCGTAGTTCGTCGCGCAGCAGGCCAATCGGGTGTGCGCTTAGCGACAGGCCCACCGTCTCATAATCCTGCACCACGGTCTCATCCGGGGACATGCTCGGCAGCTCGACCGGCGGCTCGTTCAATTCCGATTGGGCAAATAGCGGCGACGGATCATCGTCCGGGGCCAGAATCTGCCATAGCGCCTGCCGGCGGTTCAGCCCCAGTGAGCGGAAGGCGTCCGCCGCCGCCAGGCGGAGCAGCGTTTCACGTGAAACGTCTGGCCGGCGGACCAGAGCCTGAATGGACCGGATCGGCCCCTGGCGTTGGGCGGCTTCGATTCCACGGACTTTCTCGGCGCTCAGGCCGCGCACCAGGCGAAAGCCCAGCCGCAAGGCCGGAGCGGGCCAGGTCTCAGCCCGCGAAAGCCGCGAAGCCACGGAGCCACTGAGCCCCGGCTCCAGCCGACAATCATAGCCGCTGGCATTGATGTCCACCGGCAGCACCGTGACGCCGTGCCGCAGTGCGTCTCGTACCAGTTGGGCCGGTGCGTAAAACCCCATGGGCTGAGAGTTCAGCAGAGCGGCGACGAAGGCGGCCGGGTGGTAACACTTCAGCCACGCCGACACGTAGACCAGCAGTGCAAATGAGGCCGCGTGACTTTCGGGAAATCCATACTCGCCAAAGCCGCGAATCTGCTTGAAGATCTGCTCGGCAAATGTCGGCGAGTAACCATTGGCCAGCATGCCGCGGATGAGTTGGGTCTGGAATTGTTCCATTTGGCCGCCCCGACGCCAGGCGGCCATGGAGCGTCGCAGTTGATCGGCCTGGCCGGGCGTGAACCCCGCCGCCACCACCGCCAGTCGCATGACCTGCTCTTGAAACAGCGGCACGCCGAGCGTTTTCTCCAGCACCTGTCGCACCGCCGGGCTGGGGTACCAGACCGGTTCCAGCCCGCTGCGTCGCCGCAGGTAAGGATGGATCATCCCGCCCTGAATCGGTCCGGGGCGCACAATCGCTACTTCGATTACCAGGTCGTAGAAGCAGCGCGGCCTGAGGCGCGGCAGCATCGACATCTGAGCCCGACTCTCGATCTGGAATACGCCCACCGTATCGGCCCGGCAGATCATGTCGTAGACCTGCGGGTCCTCGGGCGGAACAGAATGAAGCTGGAGCTCCGAACCAGGGCATTGATTAACCAGATCGAAGCATTTGTTGATCGCCGTCAGCATGCCCAGCGCCAGGCAGTCGACCTTTAGAATACCCAGCGCGTCGATGTCATCTTTATCCCACTCGATGAAGGTGCGCCCGGGCATGGCGCCATTCTCGAGCGGTACGATTTCACACAGGGGTGTTTCAGTAATCACAAAGCCGCCTACATGTTGCGAAAGATGCCGTGGAAAGCCTATCAGTTGGCGCACCAGCCGTACCAGCATTTGTACGGTGCGGTCCTGTGGGTTCAGTCCGGCACTGCGCAGCGCCTCATCCGGCACCGCCTCCTGGCTCCACCAGTCCAGCGATTTGGCCAGCACATCCACGCGATCCAGCGACAGCCCCAGGACCTTGCCGACATCGCGTACTGCGGAGCGCGGCCGGTAGGTGATGACCTCGGCGGTGATGCCCGCCCGCTCGCGCCCGTATTTTTCGTAGATGTATTGAAAAACCTCCTCGCGGCGCTCATGCTCGAAGTCTATATCAATATCCGGCGGCTCATTGCGTTCGCGGCTGATGAAGCGCTCGAAGAGCAGGTCGATGCGGGCCGGGTCGACGGCGGTGACTCCCAATGCATAGCACACGGCCGAGTTGGCGGCTGAGCCGCGACCCTGGCACAAAATGCCGCGCCCGCGCGCGAATCGCACCAGATCCCAGACGGTCAGGAAATAGTGTTCATATTTCAGTTCCGCGATCAGCGCCAGCTCCCGCCGGATCAGGGCCCGTACCTTGGGGGGAATGCCACCCGGATACCTCTGGCGTGCTCCCGCCCAGGTAAGCTGGGCCAGATACTGGTGAGCGGTCATCCCCTCCGGCACCAGCTCGTGGGGATACTCGTAGCGCAGCTCGTCCAGCGAAAAGGTGCAGCGGCGGGCAATCTCGACCGTTCGTTGAACCAGCTCCGGATATCCCGCGTAGCGTCGGGCGATCTGGTCGCGCGCTCGCAAGGCCCGCTGAGCATTGGCGAACAGCCGGCGCCCGGCCTCGGCGAGCGTGCACTTCTCGCGAACGCAGGTCAGCACATCCTGCAAGTATCTGCGCTGCGGCAGGTGGTAATGCACATCGCCGGCCGCGACCAACGGAATGCCGCTCTCCCGCGACAGCTCCGTCAGTTGCTCCAGGCGCTCCGCGTCCGGCACCTCGCGGGTGAGCTCCGCGGCCAGGTAGAGGTCCGGTCCGAAAATGTCACGATAGGTTTGCCAGGGCCGGCGGCCGGCCATGTCTGGGCCGCGCAGGACGCCTTTCTCCGGCGGTTCCGCGGTCGCCGCATTGATCCGTTGTTCGGTTACCTGATCGCCAGCGGTCGGCAAGCCGATCGCGATCAGGCCCCGCCCCAGCTCCGCCAGATCAGCCAATCGTATCGCACACGCTCCCTTCGGACAGCGCAACCGACCACGGGTGATCAATCTCGACAGGCGCCCGTATGCCGTCCGGTCGGGCGCCAGCAAGACCAGCGGCGGAGCATCCACCGGCACGATTTCCGCCCCGATGATCAGATGAAGTTGATGTTCCTTGGCGGCCAGATGCGCCCGGACCACCCCGGCCAGCGAGTTGCGGTCGGTGATGGCCAGGGCCGCGTAGCCCAATTCAGCCGCGGTAGCGACCAGCTCCTCAGGGTGCGAGGCCCCGCGCAGGAATGAGAAGTTCGACCGGCAGTGCAGCTCGGCGTAGCTCGGCAGAGCAGGGCCGCCAATCGGCGGTCTGATCGGATCGGGACCACCCAGCGTGATTGCCGGTTGGACAGGCGATGGGGGCTGCCGCGGCATACCTGGTTACACTCTGGCGACTGGTGGGCACCGGTCCGGCACCAACGGCCTGGCGTCTTCTCGGTTCTCGCGCAGTCAGCATACCTAACAAATTACTAATATGCAACTCGAATTCCCCGCCGGTGGCGGCGGCCGGGCGGAACCCGGGCTACGGCGGGCTGGTCAGTAGCAGGTCTGGTCGATCTGACCCGGGCAAGCCGGCCGGGCAATTAAGCATTGTGCGTAGGTTATGACCGGATAAGCACTTAGGTCTCCGGTGGGACTATTTTGATCTTATTTGCCTGGCTGGCGCTTGACAAGGGCAGGCGGTCGGATAAAGTAGAACGTGGATGTTCGGGTTCGACTCGCGGGCCTTCAGTTGCGGGCTGGTCGGATCTGTTCACCCGACGGTCGTTGTGTTTCGCGGACGCGCGTGGCGTCCGCCGGCACCCTCTTAGGTAGGAGGCACATCGTGAAGCTATCGAATTGGGCATGTGTAACAGCGATTTTGTGCATCACACTGGCCTCGATGGCCGGACCATCGCTTCCGGTCACCAAGCCGCCCCTGGCACCGGTGCCAAGCTGGACCGGGCCGGTGATCGATCCACACGCCGTGCTGGGTCAATGGTTCCTACGCGCCGATGGCACCGAAACGTACCGCACGCACGAGTTTCACGATAACCTTGAGGGCCTGGGCGGCGGGTTCGCGGGCTCGATGGCCATCAACGGAATGGTCAGCATGCTGGGCTTCGATGCGGCGGGCAACATCACCGGATTCGACATCACCGCCACGATCATCAACGACGACGGACCGTTCGGAGTCTGGGAGGAAGGCACGAACAGTCACGGCGAGTTCGTTCCGCCGGGGACTGTGCGGCAGCCCTATCGCGGGACGTTCTACGACGTGAAGCTGACCACGTCGTTCGCGGATGATGGCATCTTTGGGAATTTCCCCGGGCCGGCCGGCCCCTATCTGGGGGACGAGCTGAGTCAGAACATCTACGCAATCGGCTACGACCAATTGGCATGGTACTGCTGGACGCCAGGCAACCCCAACCCGGACCTGGCGCCCTGGGGCAGTTACATGGTCCCCACCTGGGACTTCGGGGACATCCCTCTGGGTGCCGCGGTCAGCCGCACGCTCAGCTTCGGGCTCTATGCTCCGATCGACCCCACCAACCCCCTGTACGGCCTGCTGATTACGGCCTATGAGAACCAGCAGGATCTGTTTATGAACCGGAGCATGTCGCTGAAGATCAGCAATTACTTCGATGCCTTGTCGATCGACCCTGGCACGCCGTATCCAGTGCCACCGATCTTTTCAAGCGACGTGTCGGTGTTTCATAACATTCCCGAGCCGGCCAGCGTGTTGCTGTTGGGCCTGGCCGGGCTGCTGATCCGGCGACGTTAAATTCCATCGCGCGGGGGCTGAGCACCGTCCGTCCAGTTTCCGCTGCCTGCGGCCTGGCCGGGCGGTGCCGGCCTGCGTCCGAGTGTGGGCTCGACCTAAAAGCAGCGGGTTTCTTTGCATTTTGGGTTGGGCCGCTCAATCACATGCCCCCTTCATACATGTCTGGCCGGCGGTTCGGCCCTGTGTCGGGACACGGACGGACGCTAGAATGCGCGCGTGGACGAAGGTCTGATCCTGGCTGTGGAGACCTCCAGTCAGCGCGGCAGTGTGGCTTTAGGTCGTGGCTGGCAGGTTGCGGGTTGGCGGGGGTTGTCTGCTGAGCGCCGGCACGCGGCGGAACTGCTCCCGGCCATTGCTGAGCTGCTGAATCAGGCCGGTGCACAGCCGCAGCAGGTGCAGATAATATGCTTCTCCCAAGGCCCCGGTAGCTTCACCGGCTTGCGGGTAGCTGCGAGCCTGGCCCGAATGTGGCAATCGGCTACCAGTTGCCGGGTGGTTGCCGTGCCGACGCTCGAAGTCGTGGCCAGGAATGCCCTGCGGTGCCGGGAGGTGCCGCCGCGCTTGGCGGTGCTGGTGGATGCCCGCCAAGGCCGGGTTTTCGGAGCGGTTTTTGCCCCTGACGGCGACGAATTGCGTACTGTGGTGCCGGCGGGTCTGCATGAAGTGACTGCTTGGCTGGCTGGGCTGGAGCGGCCGTGTGCGGTTCTGGGCGCAGGCGTCTCACAGCATCAGACAGCGATTCTTGATGCCGGTCTTCAGGTGCTGCCTGAGGAGTACTGGTGGCCGGATGCGCGGGAGGTTTTGGCGGCGGGTAGGCGGTACGTTGCCGCCGGCCGCTTTTGCTCGCCCGGGGAGATTCGGCCGGCTTACCTGCGGCCGCCGGAATGCGAAGAAGTCTACGAACGACGCCGTGCGGAAGCTCAGGCGCGCCACGGGTACCGACCCAGTTGAGAGATCGGCGGGCAGTTGACAGCCTGTGCGACCAGCGGTGTTGTACATGATTGCATGGCGAGTGATGAGCACTTGATGAGGTAAGCGATGCCGGGCGAGCAACTGATCGAGTGCGTTCCCAACTTCAGTGAAGGCAACGACTTATCTATTATCAAGCAGATCACTGACCAGATCGAGAGCGTGGAAGGCGTCACGCTGCTGGACGTCGATCCGGGCAAGGCCACCAACCGCACGGTGGTGACCTTCGTCGGGCCGCCTGAGCCGGTGCTGGAGGCCGCGGTCCGAGCGGCCAGAAAGGCCGGCGAGCTGATCGACATGAGCAAGCACAAGGGGGCTCATCCGCGGTTCGGGGCCATGGACGTCTGCCCGCTGGTGCCGGTGGCCAACATCACCATGGACGAAACCGTGGTCTACGCCCGCAAGCTGGCCCAGCGGCTGGCCGACGAGCTGGGCATGACGATCTACTGCTATGAGAATGCCGCGTTCAGCGAGGAACGCCGGAACCTCGCGTACGTCCGGGCCGGGGAATACGAGGGACTGAAGGACAAACTCAGCCGGCCGGAGGGCAAACCGGACTTCGGGCCGGCGGTGTTCAATCCGCGTTGGGGGGCGACCGCGGTCGGGGCCCGTGATTTCCTGGTGGCCTACAATGTCAATCTGAATACCACCTCTGTCCGCCGGGCCAACGCCATCGCATTCGATATCCGCGAAAAAGGCCGACCGATGCGGGAAGGTCACCCGATCACCGGGAAGGTGGTCCGCGACCAGCACGGCAACCCGGTCATGATCCCCGGCTCGCTCAAATGCGTGAAAGCCATCGGGTGGTATATCAAGGAGTATGGCATCGCTCAGATTTCGATCAATCTCACCAACCTGAGCGTTACGCCGGTGCACGTGGCCTTCGACGAGTGCGTCAAGAAGGCGGCCGAGCGCGGCGTGCGAGTCACCGGGTCGGAACTGGTCGGGTTGATTCCGCTGCGTGCCATGTTGGACGCCGGCCGCTATTTTCTGCGGAAGCAGCAGCGTTCCACCGGCGTTTCGGACCGCGAGCTGATCAAGATCGCGGTCAAGTCGCTGGGCCTGAATGACCTGTATCCGTTCAAGCCGGAAGAGAAGATAATCGAGTACGCGATCGAGGCCCGTAAGGGGAAGAAGCAGCCGCGGTTGATCGACCTGTCGGTGCAGGATTTCGTCGAGGAGACGGCCTCGGAGTCGCCGGCTCCCGGCGGTGGGTCGGTGTCGGCTGCTGTTGGGGCATTGGGGGCGGCCCTGGCCACCATGGTGGCCAATCTGTCCTCGCACAAGGCCGGCTGGGATGAGCGATGGGAAGAGTTCTCGAACTGGGCCGAGAAGGGCAAGGCCCACTATGTCGAGCTGCTTCGCCTGATCGACGAAGACACGCGGGCCTTCAACCAGCTCATGTCGGCCTTCGGACTGCCCCAGAATACCGAGGTCCAAAAGGCCGAGCGCCGACAGGCCATCCAGTCGGCCACCCGGGGCGCCATCGAGGTTCCCCTGCAAGTCATGCAGAAGGCGCTGGAGTCGATGGAGGTCATGCGAGCCATGGCCGAAATCGGCAATCCCAGCTCGGTCTCGGATGCCGGGGTGGGGGCGATTTGCGCCCGGTCGGCGGTTCTGGGCGCCATGCTGAACGTCAAGATCAACTGTAGCAATCTGGAGGACGCGGACTTCGTCAATGAGGTGCTGGCGAAAGGCCAGGCCATCGAGCGGCAGGCTCGCGAGCTGGAGGAGACCATCCTCCAGATCGTGAACCAGAAAATCGCGGCCGGCCAATCTTGACGGGAACCCCGTTCATCCTGAGTGTATGGGGTCCATGGGCAATGGTGGCCGATCGCTCCGCCCTTGCTCAGATCGGACCGTGGCATGACGACCGTAAACAAAGCCAAGTTGATGGACGGCCGGGCCCTGGCCGGCCGAATGCTCGAAGAGAGCAGGCTCAAAGTCGAGCGAATCAAGGCCGCTACCGGGGTGACACCGACACTGGCCACGGTTCTGATAGGTGACGACCCGGCCTCAACCACCTACCTGCGCATGAAGCGCAAGCGGTGCGAGGAGGTGGGGATGAACTCGGTCGGGGTCGAGCTGCCGCGGGCCGCCAGCACCGAACAGGTGGTGGCCGAGATCCGGCGGCTGGCAGCCGAGCCGGGGATACATGGCATTCTGGTGCAGCATCCGGTGCCGCCGCCGATTGACAAGCGGGCCGCGTTTGAAACCATCCCGCTGGAGAAGGATGTCGACGGGGTAACCTCCGCGGCGTTGGGACGCATGATCCTGGGAATGCCGGGCTTCCGCTCCTGCACTCCGGCCGCCATTATGCACCTGCTGCAAGCCTACAACGTCCAGCTCGACGGAGCCTACGCGGTGGTGATCGGCCGCAGCCCCATCCTGGGCCGGCCGATGGCGTCGATGCTGATCAACGCCCATGCCACCGTGACCCTCTGCCACTCCCGCACCCGGTCGCTGCCAAGTATCGTACGCGGGGCGGACGTCGTTATCGCGGCAGTTGGTCGGCCGCGGTTTGTTCAAGGCGGCTGGATCAAGGTCGGGGCGGTGGTGGTCGACGCCGGCTACAACCCGGGCAATGTTGGGGATGTCGACTTCGAGGGAGCCTACGAACCGGCCTCGCTCATCACACCGGTGCCCGGCGGCGTCGGCCCCATGACCGTCGCCGTGCTGATCGACCAGACCGCACAGGCCGCGGCTCAGCAACTCGGAGTCAAGCTGGAGGCTGACGGGTGAAAGTGAGCCAGCCAACGCAGAGTCGCCACAATTCCGGATCGGTCGCTGTCTTTGCTCTTGCGGGTCTGACTGCGGTCATTCTGGCCGGCTGCCCCCAGGTCGTTTTGTATACGCTTAGCGTCGAGATTAGCGGACCGGGCAGCGTTCAGTTGTCGCCTGAAGGCGGACGATATTTGCCGGGCACGGAGGTAACCCTGACGGCTGTCCCGGAGGAGGGTTATCGACTGGCCCGCTGGGAAGGCGACCTGGTCGGCACGACCAACCCGGCCACCATTACCATGGACGCCGACCGGCATGTGAAGGCGGTTTTCAGGACCGCCCGGACCTACAGTCTGGCCATTCAAATCGTGGGGCGCGGCGGGGTGTCGGTCTGGCCGCCCGCGGAGGAGCACCTGGGGGTGTTCGTTTTCGAGGACGGGACGCAGGTTCAACTCACCGCCGATCCGTGGGAAGGGTATGAGTTCCGCCGCTGGGAGGGGGCGGTGACTGGAACCGACAACCCAGCTCAAATCACGCTCGCCGGCGACGAATTGTCGCTTGTGGTCACAGCAGTATTTGCCGAAACGCACCGTAGTCGGGTGATCGCACAAAGCCCATGAGCTTGCCGAGTACCGTCGGACCTCCCAGTCCGGCGGGTGGCGCCCTCCCGGTCAGGCGTAAGCCGTCACGACGCTGTACAATGCCGGTTGTCATGCAGGACCGCCCTACGCTGGTTATCGGCACTGCCGGTCACATTGACCACGGCAAGAGCCGCCTGGTCTTTGCCCTGACGGGAACCGACCCCGATCGCCTGCCGGAAGAGCGGGCTCGCGGCATGACCATCGACCTGGGGTTCGCCCACCTGGTTTGCGAGGGTTGCGAGTTGTCGTTCGTGGACGTGCCGGGCCACGAACGGTTCATCCACAACATGGTGGCCGGAGCGACCGGAGTCGACGTGGCCATGCTGGTGGTGGCCGCCGACGACTCGGTCATGCCGCAAACCCGCGAACATGCCGAGGTACTGAGCCTGCTGGGCATCCAGTGCTGCCTGCTGGTGCTGACCAAGATGGACCTGGTTGACGACGAATGGGCGGACGAAGTCGAACAGGAGGCGAGGGAACTGCTGGCCGGCCTGGGCCTTCAGCCGCGAGCCTGCCTGCGCACCTCCGCCGAGACCGGCCGCGGCCTGGACGACCTCCGGCGCGAGCTGGTCAGCATCGCTCGCCAGCCGCGGCAGTCGACATTCCCCTACCGCTGGTTCCGGCTGCCGGTGGACCGCTCGTTCGTGGTCGCCGGTCGCGGGACGGTGGTGACGGGGTCGGTTGCCCACGGGTCAGTGACGCAGGAAGAGGAACTCGAGCTTTGGCCGCCGGGCAAACGGGTCCGGGTTCGTGACATCCAGACCCACAGAGACCAGCGCCAGGCGGTCGGCGGGCGGATGCGGCTGGGGCTGAACCTGGCCGGAGTCAGCGTCGAGGAAGTGGCTCGCGGCCATGAGTTGGCAACCCCCGGTTACCTTCAGCCCAGCCGGGTGTTGGATGTTTGGCTGGCCACTCTGCGGATGCCCGGGAAGGTCCGCCGGCAGAATTTCCGGGTCCGGCTCCACCTAGCCACCAGCGACGTTCTGGCGGAAGTCCGGCTGAAGGACCGGCCGGAATCGGACGTTTGTCGCGGGGTGTTCGCGCAACTTCGGCCGGCCCAGCCGGTGGTGGCCGCCTGGGGACAACATTTCATCTTGCGGGATCCGAGCGCTACGCGGACACTGGGTGGCGGCCGGGTGCTGCGGCCCGGTTCCCGGCCTTGGGGCACGCGCAATCCGGCCCTTGAGGATCGCCTGCGGGTCCTGCTCGAAGGTCAGCCGCGGCAGCGACTCGAAGAGGTGATCCGGGCTGCGGGGTGGCAGGGGCTGGGTCCGTCGCGACTGGCGACCGAAGCTGGTCTGGGGGACGCCGACGAGGTTGCGCGCCTTTGTCGTGGTTTGTTGGACGAAGGCGTAATCTGCCAGCTTGAGGCGGCGTCTCAGCGTTTGCTGGTGCACAACTCGCTGCTGGTTAGCCTGGCCGAGAACCTGGACCGTCGGCTGAAGGCTTTTGTGGCGGCCAATCCGCGACTGCCCGGGGTTCCGCGCAGCCAATGGCCAAGCTGGATGCCGGGGGCCTGCCCGGAGCGATTCCGGCCGGCACTGGCCGAGTGGTTCATCGACCGCGGGCTGGTAGCCGTGGTCGGCGAGCACGTGGTCCCCCGCGGCCACTCCGCCGCCCTCTCCCCGGCTGACCAGGCCCTGCTGGACCAGATTCTTGTGGAGTTCTACGAGGGTGCTTTTCAGCCCCCGGACGTTGACGCGCTGCGGTGCCGCACCGCGCGTAATGCCAGGCGGGTACGCGAGCTGATCGACCTGGCAGTAGCCCGCGGCCAACTGCTGAGAATATCGGACGGCCTGTGGCTGCACCCGCGGAGGTGGCAGGAACTGGTAGAGCGGATCTGTGGCGTTCTGCGTGGTGGCAGCCAGATCACGGTGGCCGAGATCCGGACCCTGCTGGGTTCGTCACGCAAGTTCGTGGTCCCAATCGTGGAACGGCTGGACGCGCTGGGTCTGACCCGACGGGTGGGCGACTACCGGGTCCTGGGACCCAAGGCGCCGGCCCATGGCCCGTGACGACGAACTGCCTCGCCGAGGCGCGAAAAACGGCCGACAAGCGCGGATCTGTCTGGGGGTGGAGCTTGGCTTATGGGATGCTGGTCGCCGGCGCGGTCAGGCAGATGGCGGCAGGCCGTGCTTGTTTCGGACGTAGCGGTCAATGACTGCCGCGGTGCGTTTGCCGTCGCCCATCGCCAGGATGACGGTAGCCGAGCCGCGGACGATGTCGCCGCCCGCGAATACCCCCGGCTTGCTGGTGGCGCCGTTCTCGTCGATCTCAATGTAGCCCCATTTATTGAGCTTGAGGTCCGGCGTGGCCGAGGTGAGCAGGGGGTTGGCCCGGGTGCCGATGGCCATGATGACGACATCGCAGTCGATGACGAACTCCGAGCCCTTGACCGGTACGGGCCTTCGGCGACCGGACTCATCCGGCTCGCCGAGCTCCATCCGGACGCACTCCACCCCCTTCACCCAGCCGTCCGAATCGCCCAGGATGCGGACCGGGTTGCACAGCAGCTTGAAGATGATGCCCTCTTCCTCGGCGTGGTGGACTTCCTCGATTCGAGCCGGCATCTCGGCTCGGCTGCGACGATAAACCAGGGTGGCTTCGCGGGCGCCCAGCCGCTTGGCGGTTCGAACCGCATCCATGGCTACGTTTCCGCCGCCCACCACCACCACTCGCTCGGCGCGGATGATCGGGGTGTCGAACTCGGGGAAGCTGTAGGCCCGCATCAGGTTCGAGCGGGTCAGATACTCGTTGGCCGAATAGACGCCTTTGAGATTCTCGCCCGGAATGTTCATGAAGATCGGCAACCCCGCCCCGTTAGCGACGAACACCGCTGAGAAGCCCTCCTCGTTGAGGAGCTCGTCGATGGTGAAGGTGCGGCCGATCACCACGTTGCAGACGATTTTCACTCCCATCTGACGCAGCCGCTCGACCTCGGCGTCGATGATGTGATTGGGCAGACGGAACTCCGGAATGCCGTAGGTTAGCACTCCACCGGGCAGGTGCAGGGCCTCGAACACGGTGACCTCGTGCCCCTTCTTGGCCAGCTCGCCGGCCGCGGTGAGCCCGGCCGGCCCGGACCCGACCACCGCGATCTTGATGCCGGTGGGGGGAGCCAGGAGGGTTTTCATATCGAGGTTTTCGCGAGCCCAGTCAGCGACGAAGCGTTCCAGATGTCCGACGGCGACCGGCTGGCCGTTCTTGCCCTTGGCCCGGACGCAGACCTTCTCGCACTGTTCTTCCTGCGGGCAGACCCGGCCGGTGATCCCGGGCAGGGCGTTGGCACTTAGGAGCAGTTCGGCGGCACCTTTCAGGTCGCCCTCGGCGATCCGCTCCAGAAAGCCGGGCACATCGATCCCGACCGGACAGCCGCTCACACACTTGCGGTCTTTGCATTGAAGACACCGCTGAGCCTCCAGTCGGGCGATCGATTCCTGGAAGCCCAGGTTCACCTCGTTGAAGTCGCGATTGCGAACCTCGGGAGGCCGCTCCGGCATCTTCTGCCGGGGGATAGCCATGCGTTCCTTAGGGGTCAGAGCCATCCGGATTACCTCAGCGGGCCGGGTCCAGCCGCAAGCCCAGGATGCCGGTCAGCGACCTGACAATCAAGCAGAAGGCAAACCTGGGGCCGACGCGCAACGGCGGCTTTATCACGTTCTGCTCACGGGCTGGCCGCCAGCTTGCACTCGTGTTCCATTCGTTCTAAGGCCAGTCTCTCCTGGGCCCGGTAGGCAGTCAGCCGATCGGCCAGTTCGGCATAATCCACCTCGTGGCCGTCGAACTCCGGGCCGTCCACGCATGCGAACCGGGTTTTGCCGCCCACCGTGACCCGGCAGCCGCCGCACATGCCCGTTCCATCCACCATGATGGGATTGAGCGACACGATGGTCTTGATCCGATGGGGCCGGGTCAGCTCGCAAACCGCCCTCATCATGGGGACCGGGCCGGCCGCGTATACCACGTCGATCGGTCGCCGCGGGTCTTTGATGAGTTCGGCCAGCTTGTCGGCCACCGTGCCTTTGAAGCCGTAGCTGCCGTCGTCAGTGCAGGCATAGACCTGGTCGGATACCTTGCGCAGCTCATCTTCCAGCACCACCAGCTCCCTGGTGCGGCCGCCGGTAATGGAACTGACGAAGCAGCCAGCTTCCCGCAAGGCCGGAGCCAAGGGGTATATGACTGCGGTTCCGACCCCGCCGCCCACCAGGACGGCGTGCCCGCCGTGGTGGAGCTCGGTCGGGCGTCCCAGCGGTCCCATGACGTCCAGGACCACATCCCCGGGCTGTTTGCTGCACAGCAGCCGGGTGGTCTTTCCAATAGCTTTGACGATCAGGTCGATGGTGCCGGCCCGCGGGTCGGCGGCGGCCATGGTAAGCGGGATGCGCTCCCCGGTCGGTTCAACCCTGAGGATCACGAACTGCCCGGGGCGACGATGCTTGGCGACCAGAGGGGCCTCGATGCGGAACCACTTGACGTCTGAAGCCAGCCATCTCGTATCGAGAATCCGAAACATCAGCTTGCGCCTCGTCGGGTAAGACAAATCCAAGACTTTTGATTATGCGCGGATCGGACCGGATAATCAAACCCGGCGCTCAGGTCAGCTTCGAGTGGCAGCGGCACACCATCTGGCCGCAGCCCGGGCAGCCGGCGGCGAACTTGCCAATGGCTTCTTCCAGGTCGACTCCCTCGACATTGGCCAGGGTGGTCAGCCAGGCCAGCACGTCGGCGAATTCCTCGCGCAAGTTGTTGGGGTCCTTGCGCTTGGCGATCGCGCTGGCCAGTTCGCCGACTTCCTCCATAAGCCACAGGAAGGTCTTGGCCGGCCCGCGGGCCCGGTCCTTGTCGGAATACATCCGGTCGATAAGTTGTTGGAACTCACGAATATGCACCGCCGAAACCCCTTTTAGGTCGACTGCTCCACCAGGGCCGCGGGTTTGATCTAACACCTCGCAGTTACTGCGAACCACCGCGCTAGCGGGCGCCCGGGCCATGGCCTGGGTCACTGGCCGGCTAGTCTACCACCCAGGTCGGGCGAGGTCACCGACCCCCCGGCGAATTGCTAATGGCGTGATCGACCGGCTCACCCGGACGGGCTGGGAAGCCGGCGTCATCGGGCGGTTCCCGCAGGCGGGAAAAGCGCGGCGCGCCGGGCCGGACGAACCGCGGCTTGGGAGATACTCGGGAAATCGCCCTCAAGCATCTTCCAAGTCGCTTTCCTCCTCGGGTCGGAAAATGAACTCCACTCCGACCAGGTAGCCCACGTGGGCCCGGGTGCAGTGCCGCACGATGGCATGCCCATAGCAGCTCATCTGCGGCTGGTGGATGGCCAGTGAGACGATCGTGTCCTTGGGAATCGGCCGACGCGATCGCATGGCCAGTCCGTGGGGGCTCAGGTTATGCAGCGTGGCCAGCACATGCCGTTCGCCGTAGCAGTTCTCCGGTAGCCACACCTCCACCGTTCCGGGGAACGGCCAGCGCTCCTCGCGACGCTGACCGGGGTGACGCTTGGGGATGGTCTTGACTTGGTACGACTCCACCAGGTCACGGATGGCCTGCGGAGTGAGCTTGACGATTTCCTCGGCATCCATGTTGCTGACCTCGCAGTGCATACACTGCTCCGGCCCGCTTCCAAGCCGGGCGATGTACTCATCGGACCGCCGTCGGCCCGGAATCATTTCGGGCCGGCTTACCGGACGCTGGCCGGGCGGCCCGCGACTGGTGGGCGCCCGGCGTTCTGATAATGGCTGCCGATCACAGGCTGCGGGAAGACCCGGCCCCTGGGCCTCCGCCCGGCCGAGGAGCCCCAGTCTCGGGTGAATCGACCTTCGGGCTGGCCGGCTCGGACAGTCGCCCGGTGGGGGCCGGCATTACCGGTCCCCGCCCGGATTTCTCCGGAGGAGTTGGCAATCGGGGGCCGGCATTTGTGATAGTTCACCTAGCCTTCCTGCCTTGACCGGCTGACTGCCGCATGTTCGCCAACCTTGGGGAGAGAAGACATGCGGCTTCTGATAACTGCTTTGCCCTTGCTGGCGATCGGTCTGGCCGGCTTGGGTTGCGGCCCGGAATTCGGCTCATCGGGCGAGGACGACCTTTTCACTGCGGTAACCGGGCTGGCCGAAACTGGAGAGAGCGATCCGGCTGTTCCGACCGGTCGAATGCTCGACGGGGCCACGGTGGTGGCGGGATCGCTGGCCGGCGACGACGACTATCAACTCATCGAGCTGGGGCCCGCCCAGGCGGGGCAGCGCTGGATGGTGACCGACGCCAGCGGTCTGTTGACCAATAATCCCTTCCTGGTGGTTTTGCTTGATTCGAAATACGACCTGCTGTACCGGCAAATCGTATCCAGCCGCTGGCCGCTGGAGCATGTGCTGCGGGCCGATACTTCAACGTTGTACCTGGGCGTGATGCCCTCGTACGCCACCGCCGACGGCGGGTTTCGGTTTTCGGTCAGTCGGGAGAGCGGCGTGACCGTCCCGGCCCCTCGGGGTCAGCTAGTGTGGCTGAATTTCGGTGGGGGGCAGGAGGTCCGGGTCCAGGGTCGCCGCGGCATTTCCTTCCCGGCCTTCGACTCCGGGCGGCTGGGGCCTGCGTATGCCGGGGCGACTGAGACCGTCAAGGCGGCCATCGTGTCGGCCATGCGAGAAGATTATGCGGCGTACAATGTCGTTATCCTGACCTCCGACGAGGGTCCGGCCCCGGACCAGCCGCATGCCACTTTGCATTTCGGCGGGGTGGACAACCTACTGCTGGGGCTGGCCGACAACGTGGACCAGTACAACGCCGACCCCTGGCAAACCGCGATCATCTATGTGGACGGATTTGCCGACTTCTCGGTCATGAACCTGACGGCCGAGGAGATGGGCCAGATGATCGGAAACGTAGCCAGCCACGAGCTGGGCCACCTGCTGGGTCTTTTCCACACCCGCGTTCCGGCCGACCTGATGGACACTACCGGGACTGCCTGGGACCTGGCCGGTGATCAGAGCTTCACCCGGGCCGAGCTGGAGCAGAGCGTCTTCGCGGTGGGCTTCGAGAACTGCCCGGTCAAGCTGGCTCAGACGGTCGGCCGCATGCCCCAGGCGAAGGGGGAGCACTTGGCAAGAGCCATGGGGGCCGCAAAAATGGAGCAGAAAGCGAAGTTGCGCGCCCTGGTCGAACAGGAACTGCAAACCCGTTGCGGGACCTGTCTGGAGCTGGATCGCTGAGCGGGCCGGCGCGTCCTGATTACGGAGGAAATCGGGTGGGTCGGTTGCGGGCAAGAGCGTTGACCACACTGGGGGTTTTGTTGCTGGGGTTGTTGGGCTGTCCCCTTGCCCCCGTCAGTTCCAAGACCGGTGCCGGCGACGAGCAGCCACCGCTGCTGGACCGAGCCAATAACGCCAGTCTCAACACGGCCACCGCCCTGCCCATCGGCTCCAGCGGGCAACTCGAGTTTCGCGGGTCGATTCAGGATGGCGATATCGACGTGTACAACCTGGGCGAGCTGCAAGTCGGCGACGAGCTGCGGGTAGACGTGCAGACCATCAGCGGTAACCTCGATCCGGTCGCGGCCATCTTCGACAGCCGCGAGTATCTGGTCGCGTTCAACGATGACCGCGAGGCGGACAGCAGCGACCTGGACCCGCTAATCGACTTCGTGGTCCCGGTTCAGTCCGATAACTATTACCTGGGCATCATCGCCTACCCGGGCAGTAATACGTCGGGCGAGTATCAGGTGAGCATAACCATAGTGCGTCAGGTGGGGGTGCCGGAACCGGAAGGCCAGGTGGTTTTTCTGGACTGGGACGGCGGCCAGGACATCGTGATCCCCAACGTGGGGGTATTCGACTTGCCGCCGTTCAGTGCCGCGGACGTTGGCCTGCCGGCTGGCCTGACCGAATTGCTCAAAGACCGGGTGCAGCAGATCGTGGAGGACCGTTACGCCGGCTTCGACCTGATCTTGCTGAACTCAGACGATGACCCGGAGCCGACCGGCCCGCACTCCACGGTGTATTTTGGCGGGTCTCATCCCCAGGCGTTTGCGATCTCGGAGCAGGTGGACTCCTGGAACCAGGATCAGAGCGATAAGGCCATCGTGTTCACCGGCGGATATCGCGGGGCGTTCGTGGTCAACCCCAGTTTGGGACAAATGGCCCAGGCTCTGGGCAACACCGTGGCTCACGAGGTCGGACACCTCCTGGGACTGGTACACACGGCGGACTGCAACGATCTGATGGACACCACCTGCGCCAACGAGCGGATCCTGTCCGCTCAGCAGTTTTCCACCGCCCCCCTGGATGACTCGGTATTCCCGTTTGGCTACCAGGCCGCCCGGGAAGTCTTGGCCTGGGTACTGGGGCTGGCGGGCCTGTAGCGGCACCGGCCCAGGCAAATGCAGACTGGGGCCCAGATAACCGATGCTAACTGACGGGGCGCCGCAAGCCGGCGGCGAGCGGATCATATGAGCCCTGAGCAGGAAAGCCCGCCCCTGGCCACGGCCGACGAGATCGAAGCCGCTTTGGCGGAAGCCGAAGCCCGGGCGGCCGCCATTCCCAGCCTGGACCAGGATACGCAGGCCCCGGTGGTGCGTATTCCGGTCGAGGCTCAACGGCTGGCTCCGCTGCCACGACCGAGTGCGTCTAATCCCGCAACGCCCGACACGGCCCAGCCGTCCGGGCCGATGGCCCCAGAGTCGACGGCGCCACCGGCCCCGAGCGAGTCAGCCAAGGCCCCTGCGGTCTCGGTCGGGTCGGCGCGGCGACTGGCCAGCCTCCCGTATCGCGTCGCAGATCGCGTCCTTTGGGCGCTTAATCTTCCGTTCGGGTGGGTTCCGCTGTCGGCGCGTCGCCTGATCGGCCCACTGGCCATCGCCACGATTGTCACCTCGCTGGCGGCGCTGTTCCTGTTGCCGCTGATTTACCCGCCCCGGCCGCTGGTGCCCAAACCGACCCCGCCGGCCGCGGCCAGCCCGGAGCCGGTGGAGCAACCTGCCGCCCAGGGGCACCACCGAGAATCGTCCGGCCACTGACCGGCCGAAAAGGACCGGGGGGGCACCTTGCTGCCGGGCGGCTTACTGGCTTCAGTCGGCACCCACTAGGGTTTTGACCCGCTGGACGGCGCTGGCGGCGTCGTAGCCGTAGGCGTCGGCCCCGATCTGGCGGGCGAACTTCTCGGTCACCGGCGCGCCGCCAATGATGGTCTTGATGCGCCCGGCCAGTCCCTGCTGCTTGATGAGATTCACGACCGCCGCCATGCCGGGCATGGTGGTGGTCAGCAGGGCGGACATTCCGATAACCGGGGCACCCTGCTCGCGGGCAGTTTCGACGAATCGTTGCGGGGGTACGTCGGTGCCCAGGTCGACGACCTCAAACCCAGCTCCTTTGAGCATGATGCCGACCAGGTTCTTGCCGATATCGTGCAGGTCGCCCTCCACCGAACCAAGCACCACTTTGCCCCGGGTTGGAACTCCCTCCTGGATCAGCAGCGGCTTGAGCTGCTCCATGCCGGCGTTCATGGCCTGGGCTGCCAGCAGTACTTCCGGCAGGTAGAATTCGTGCGACTGGAACAGCTCGCCGACCCGGTTCATGCCGGCAATCAGCCCCTGGTCAAGGATCTGCCTGGCGGGCAGGCCCTGCCCGATCGCTTGGCGAGTAAGCTCCGCCACCCGCTCGTCCTGGCCGCCCAGAAGGCTATCCACTATCTCCGCTAAGATGTTCACCTTGGATCTCCCGTCTCACAGGTCCTGGTGGGGCAAACGGTCCATGCCGTAACGGCGGGCTTCACGCTGCATAAGCTTGGTCAATTCGGTCCGCAGGTCGGCGGGCAGCTCGGGTGGCTGATACTCCGCGAGCAACCGCTCGACTTCTCGTCGGGCGCGCTGGTGGAGACTGAGCCCCCCGTCCTCCAGCCAGCGTGCCCGATTGGCCCGGTCGATGACCGGTCCGGGCCGGTAGTGCTCGAGGTTGAGATACCGGCGGGTATGTGGCGAGATCAGCAGATGCTTGGTTTTGAGCAATTCCTGGAACCGGGGCAGGGCTGGGAAGTCCTCCCGAGGCTGGATGCCGGCGGCCAGTCGCAGAGCCAGCCCGCAGATTTCGTTGTCCAGCACCAGCTTTTCCAGGCTCAGGGAGCTTTCGAAATCCAGCATCCCCGGGCCGGAGACGCTGTTGATCCCGGCCAGGGCCGCCAGCGCCGCGCCGATGCCGGTCTCCAGCCCGTCCTGGGCGTCCAGTTGCTTGCCGTCGCTCAGCGCGATGTAGGCCTGGGTCGGCAGCCCCAGGTGCTTGCCGATCTCATTGTAGGCGCAGTCGATCATCATGGTTTCGATCGCGCCCATGGGCGTGGTTTCGTAGCGGACGTCGAAAATCGCCGGCGAGCCGCCGTAAAGCACTGGCGCGCCGGGCTGCGTCAATTGACTGATGACGACCCCGCTGAGGGTCTCCGCGGTATGCTGCACCAGCGTTCCGGCCAGGGTCACCGGGGCCACGAAGCCGGACAGCGGCATCGAAATGAACTCGACCGGAATCTGGTGCCGGGCGCAGTCCACCAGGTTCTGCGAAGTCACGTCGCTCCATTTCAGCGGAGCGGTCGGGCAGCAGGAGAAGATGGTCAGTGGCCGGGCCGCCAGTTCCGCTTGGCTACCGCGTACCGCGAGCTGGAGGTCCCGCATGATGTTGAAGCTGTCGATGGTGAATGCGCCGGTCACCACCGGTTTGCGGCAATGCAGCAGGCTCAGGAACAGCCGGTAGCTGTCGGAGATGTTCTGATGCACGTCGCTGGGTACCAAAGCGGTGCTTTGGGCCGCCAAGTGGTCCAGCCGGCTGACGAGCTTGGCATATCGGACGTAGTCGGCGGTGGTCGCGGGGCGGATGGTAAGGGTCTGCGAATCCAGGACGTTGATTGCCGCCGAACCGGGCGTGAAGTACACGTTCCAGCCCGACAGGTCGTGGCTTTGCTGTCCGAACAGATCATAGAGCTTCACGCTGCGCGGCGCGGCCGCCAGGGCCCGGTCGATGATCTCATCGCTGAAAAACGCCCGGTTGCCGCCGCGATCCACCTTCAGACCATGGTCGGACAACATATCCAGGATTCCCGGATTGTGGATTTCGACGCCCAGCTCGCGCAGTATCTGGCGTGCTTCGGTCAGGATCTGCCCGATCAGCTCGTCGCTGAGGAATCTGACTGTAGGACGCATAAAACCGCTCCTGGTTTGGCTCCGGCGCTGCCCGGGAGCCGTTACGACCGCACATAATACGCCAAACTGAGGCGCCGTCGAACTTTTTGTGCCTCTGGCGCGACTTGGGAATTGGAGAACGTCGGTGACGGACGCGGCTGTCGGGCGGCTGGAAGCACTGTACCGGGAGCTGGGGCCCAGCCTGTGGGCGTATCTGCGACGCCGGTCGCCAGACGCACAGGCTGCCGACGACCTGCTTCAGGAGACGTTTCTCCAGGCCGCTCGGCGGGCCGAGCGTCTCCGCGAGGCGACCTCCGCCCGGGCTTGGCTGTTCGCCATTGCCCGCAATCTGGCCGCGACTGCCCGGCGGCGACGACGAGAAACCAGGTCGCTGACCGCTGAGCCGCCGGCCGCTGAAGCGGCCGAGGACCCGCGCCTGGAAGCGGTCCGGGCGGCCCTGGCAGAGCTGCCCGGCACGCTCAAAGAGGCGCTGGAGCTGCGACTGCACAGTCAGTTGAGCTACGCGGAAATCGCGGAGGTGCTGGCCATTCCGATCGGTACCGTGCGCTCGCGGCTGCACTCCGCGTTGCGGCGGCTACGCGAAGTCCTGGTGTCGGCGGAGGAACGGCGGTCTCGGCGGGCCGCGATTCGCCCCGATCCATGAGGCCAAGAGGATGGATACACAGACCCTGGAACGACTCCTGATGGACCGAGCACTGGGGGTGTTGCCGGCGGACGTGGAGGCTTTGTTGGCGGCTTACCTGGAGCAGGAACCATCCGCGGCGCAGCGGGCCGGCGAGTTTGCCCGGGCGGCTGCGGCGGCGCGTCGCCTGCTCCACTCGGACGCCCCAGCCTCGCTCCCACCCTTCCCCGCCGTTCGAATCCGGCACCTTCAGCGGACCCGTCGCCAACTCAGATGGATACGGACGCTGGGTGGGCTGGCCGCCACGGTGGTGCTGGGCGTCGGGCTGGGGGTCATGTTCAGGGACTGGAGGGCGAGCCCCCCTTTGCCGGCCGGGCTGCCGGGGGCGAGCCAGGAACGCCAGTACGCGGGCGCGGCGCTGCTCCGGTCGGAAGGATTCTGGTCAGTCTCGCGGCTGCACGCTTGGGCCCGGCGGTCCGACCCGAGCCGTACAAGCAACTGGAGTTGGAAATCCACCGTCTCCAGACCCAAACTGGGAGGTGAGCTATGAGAAGAGCAATTGCATTGGCCGGTGTTGCAACAATCTTGGTTCTTCCCGGGTGCATACCCGAGAAGCGGGTTACCTGGTCTCCGGATGGCCGCTGGGCCTTGGTCAAGGGTGGGGATGGTCTGTACCTGTGCGACGAATCGGGCAAGTTGTCTGAGCGACTGCTGGAGAACGTAGGCTCGGTGGCCTGGCTGCCGGATTCGCAGCGGATCGTTCTGTGCCGGGCGGTACTGGTTGACGGCTGGGACCAGGTGACGCCAGTTCTGAGCCCCGCGCAGCAGGAGGAATTGCAGGCCCGGGCTCCCAACCTGCGTCGCGATATCCTCACCTACCGTGGCGACTGGAAAGAATTCAAGTCCAAGTCCCTGGACGGCCTGACCGGGGGCGAGAGCGCGGCTTTGCTGGTCTTGGTGCGCGATCAACATCCGGACGAGCTGGCCGAGAAGCTGGGGGAGAAGTGGGAGGAGCTTCGGAAGCTGCGACCGGCCGTCCATCTGCTCCAGCTTGGCACGGTCCGCGACGGCCGCTCACTCGAGCTGGGGGCGGTGCTGGCCAGGTCGGTCGATCCCTTCGAGGAGCTGCGGGTCTCGCCCAGCGGGAGGCTGGTGGCTTATGGAGGCCCAGCCGCAGGGAGCGACCCCACTCGCCCGCTCTGGGTCCTGCCGCTGGATGGCAGCGCTCCGGCTCGCCTGGTCGCCGAGCGCACCGCGATGTTTTCGGACTGGTCGGCCGACAACCGCTACCTGGTTTACGCGACCACGAAGACTGCCGCTTCGAGCGAGGACGACCTGCGGCTGGGCGTAGTTGCTCGGCGGCGGGTCTGCGAGCCGGACGGAACCTTGCTGGCAACCATGCCCGAGCCGGAGGAGTTGGCGGGAGTCGTCTTTCACAATCAGATGCGGGTCCGGTGTCTGCAGGATGGCCGGATTTTGTTTGCCAGTTTGGAGGTGGAGCTGCCCTGCGCCGCCAACGACATGCCGCAAAACGCCGGCCTTTTTGCCCTCGACCCGGCTCGCTTGCCAGGGATAACCCGGATGGTTCCGCGACAGGCGGCCCAGGAGCTGCCCGACGCGACCTTCCTGTTCGAGCCCAGTCCCGACCAGCAACATGTGGCCATTCCCGGCGGCGACGGCCGCATCGCGGTGCTCGATCTGGCCAGCGGCGAGGTGTGGGAACTGGTGAGCGAGAGCGAGGTTGACCATCTGCGGACGCAACCGGCCTGGCGCCGGGCAGATGAGCTGTGTTTCGCGGTCGTGCCCGGGCCGCGGACCGCGAAGGGCCGACCGGAAATCGTGCTGGCCAAACTCGATTGGAAGACCCGCAACGCCCAGCGCCGGATACTGAGCCAGGACTGGCCGCAGGAAGCCACCGTTGGGTTTCTGACCGAGGAACAAGCCCAGACTCGGCCGGTGGGGGATGATCGGCCGTAGGGTGCCGCAGCCACGGCCTGGTCCGACCGGTCAATTCCGTCGGGGCAAGACAACCGGGCCGCGCTGTGCTATTCTGTCACCAAAGCCGGACGAAGGTCGACGGTGGCGTCGGACTGGCTGGTCCGACCCGCCGCGTTCATACGGTCCGGGCGGGAGTTTGAGCCCCAGCGCGGCGCACGAGCATGATCACCACGCTTTCCGAAGACCACCGGGTACTTATTCAAGGGGTACGGGACTACGCCCGTGGCGAGCTGCTGGCCCTGGACGGGCAGTGGGACAAGCAGGAGTCATCCTGCTGCGAACGACTGGACCAGCTTTACGAAATGGGGTTGATGGGGTTGCGGGTGCCCGAGGAGCAGGGGGGGCTGGGCTGCCCGATGCTGCCCTACGCCCACATCATCCGCGAGCTGGCCTACGCCTCGCCCTCGGTCGCGGTGACCGTGAGCGTCCATAACATGGTTTGCGAGGCGATCAAGCTGTTCGCCAACCCGGCCATCCGCGATGAGATTCAGCGCACCCTGGTCACACCCGGGAACCTGTCGGCCTTCGCGATCAGCGAGGCGGACGCGGGCTCCGATCCGGCCGCGGCCAAGACCCGAGCCGAAGCGGTTGATGGGGGCTGGAAGCTGTATGGCAGCAAGATGTGGGTGTCCAACGGTCTGGCCGGCCGCTGGTTCATCGTGCTGGCCCGGACCGGGAACACCGGACGCAGCAAGGACCTGAGCATGTTCCTGCTGGACGCCCGGCAGGAGGCCATCCAGCGCCGGCCGATCCACGGCAAGATGGGCATCCGAGGGTCGGAGACGGCCGAGATGAGCCTCGACGGCGCCTTCGTCCCTTCCGATAATCTCCTGGGGCAGCCGGGCGACGGGCTGAAAATCGCCCTGTCGGCGCTGGATGGCGGGCGGATCGGGATCGCCTCCCAGGCGGTGGGCATCGGGCAGGCCTGCCTGGACCTGATGGTGAGTTACGCCAAGGAGCGGCACCAGTTCAATCGTCCCATTGCCGAGTTCCAGGCCATTCAGTGGATGATCGCCGACAGCCAGACCGAACTGGACGCGGCTCAGCTTCTGATTGATCGGGCGGCGCTCCTGAAGGACGCGGGCCGGCCGTACACTCGCGAGGCCTCGGTGGCCAAGCTGTTCGCGACCGAGGCGGCCAACCGGATCGCCTACCGTGCGGTCCAGGTGCACGGGGGAAGCGGCTACGTGAATGAGTGTCGCGTGGAGCAGCTCTACCGCGACGCCCGGGTTACGACCATCTACGAGGGTACCAGCGAAATTCAGCGGCACGTCATCGCCCGCGAGGTTTTGCGGGGAGCCTTATGATCCCTTCCCCGGCGCCGACGGACTGGGGGAGCTAGCCAAGTGGAGTTGTCCCAGATTCAGTTCGATGTCTTGCAGCGGCTGGCCGCTGCGGCCGGACCGGTCGCAATTCCCGACCTGGCTTCGGCTCTGGGGTTGGACCAGTCGCCGGTGACCGCGGCGTGCATGGAGCTGCGTCAGGCGGGCCTGGTTTCGGTCGAGGAATCCGGCTTCGAGGAGCTGCGCCTGAGCCCGGAGGCGGAAAGCTATGCCAGCCGGCCGCTGCCGGAGCGGGTCATCGTCCGCGTCCTCCAGGAGGTGGGCGGCGACTGTCGGATCACCGAGCTTCCCCAGCGGTCCGGCCTCACGGCCGACCAGATTGGCCAGTCGCTGCGCTGGCTGCGGCAGCGCGGGTGGGCCCGCAAGGAAGGCGACCGGCTGATTTTGCTGCCGGGAGGTCGGACCGCCGCCCCCCAGCCCGACGAGCAGCTCTTGGCGGCCCTGGCCGGTGGCAGAGTGGCCGCGAGCCGGGAACTAAAACGCGAGGGGCTGCCGGTTGCCGAAGGGGTCAAACTGCTGGCTCCGCGCAAGGGTTTCCTGATCGTCAGGCAGCGTACCTCCCGCCAGGCGGCCATCACCGAAGCCGGCCGCCGCCTGGTAGCCAGCGGGGTCAAAGCTCGTCGCCGGGTCACGCAACTGACCCCGGAGCTGTTGACTGACGGCGGCTGGCGGGAAGTGGAGCTTCAGCCTTACGACGTCACGCTGGCGGCACGAAAGCTCTACCCGGGTAAGGAACATCCCTTCCAGCGCACGCTGGACCGGGTGCGGAGAGTGTTCCTGGAAATGGGTTTCGAGGAGGTCACCAGCCCCTGGGTAGAGTCCAGCTTCTGGGACTTCGACGCCCTGTTCCAGCCGCAGGATCACCCGGCCCGCGATATGCAGGACACCTTCTACGTCGCTCACCCTCAACGCTGCCGACTGCCGGACCCGGGCTTGGTGGAGCGGGTGCGGGCCACGCACGAGAATGGTGGTCAGACCGGCTCCCTGGGCTGGCAGTACCGCTGGAACCGCGAGCTGGCCCATAAGCCGGTACTGCGTACCCACACCACGGCCACCACCATCCGGGCCCTGGCCCGACACAAGCCCGGCCGGCCCGGCAAGTACTTCGTCATCGGGCCGGTCTTTCGGCGTGAGACCGCGGACTTCAAGCATCTGCCGGTCTTTCACCAGGTGGATGGAATCATCGTGGACCCGGCCGCCAGCTTGGCCACGCTGATCGGGACGCTGTCGGCGTTCTACGCGAAGATGGGGTTCCCGCAAGTCAAAGTGGTGCCCAGCTTTTTCCCGTACACCGAGCCGTCGGCCGAGGTGCTGTTGTACCTGGAAGGCCGCAAAGAATGGGTCGAGATGGGCGGGTCGGGGATTTTCCGGCCGGAAGTGACCCTGCCGGTGGGCATCGCCGACCGCGTGCTGGCCTGGGGGCTGGGGCTGGAGCGCCTGGCGATGATGATCCATGACCTGGACTCGATCGGCCAGCTTTACTTCGCGACCATGCCCTGGCTGCGGGAGGCACCGCTGTGCCGATCATAGGTATGCCGGTAGACATGCTGCTGAGCTGCATCGCGCGGCCCGAGCGGGGAGCCGCGGCCGGCGAGCAGGTCGGGGCCGGAGCCCGCCTCAGCGTTCAGGACCTCATGGAGCTGCTGCCCAAACTCGGCTGCGCCGTCGAGGAACTGGCCGAGGTCGAGCAATACCGGTGCAAAGCCTGCGACCGGGTCTCCGACCGCACTCAGGCTCAGGGGCCGCCGCTGAATTGCGCCGGTTGCGGCGCCGACTACCGGGTTCGGCCGGACCTGCTGGCCAGTCTGGGACGCAGCCAGGTGTTGCGCCTGGACATGCTGGCGGTGCGGCCCGACCTCTTCGATCCGGGCGGCATGGCCCGCTACATCCGGGGTTATCTGGGAATCCAAACCGGGCTTTCCGAGTACGTGCTCTCGGCTCCCAAGCTGCGGGTGATGGTCGATCCAGCCTTGTCCAACGAGGAAAGCTACCGGCCCTGCATCGCCTGCGCGGTGATCCGCAACGTCCGCCTGGACAGCCAATCGATCCGGATGGTGATGAATCTTCAGGAAGACCTGCACTGGGCTCTGGGCCGCGACCGCAAGCTGGCGTCCATCGGCGTGTACGACCTGGATTCGCTCCAGGGCGACGTGTTCCACTATGACGCGGTCGATCCCGACGGGCTGAGGTTTGTACCGCTCGGCTCTCCCGCTGATGACCCGGCCGCGGCCTTGACCCCGCGGGAGATCCTGGACCGGCACAAGACCGGTCAGGCCTACGCTCACCTGCTGCGCTCCCTTAGGAAATACCCCCTGCTCCGGGATGGGGTGGGCACGGTACTGTCGATGCCGCCCATCATCAACAGCGAGCGTACCCGGGTGACCATGCGGACCCGGCAGTTCTTCATCGATGTGACTGGGCTGACCCAGCGCACGGTCGACCGGGCCCTGAACATCGTCGTCACCAGTTTGCTAGAGATCATGCCGCAGGCGCAGGCCGAATCGGTGCTGATCCAGTCTCCCGGCCGCACGCGGATCACGCCCGATCTGACCCCGCAGGAAATGACTCTCAGCGTCCGGCAGACCGCCCAGACCATCGGTATCGAGCTGAACGCCGGCCAGCTCGCCGAACTGCTCGAATCCATGGGCCACACGGTCGAGGAGGGCGAACACGGCGACACGGTCCGCGTTCTGGTTCCGGCCTATCGCAACGACGTGATGCACCCGGTGGACCTGGTGGAGGACGCGGCCATCGCCTATGGCTATGAGAACATCGCCCCGCAGCTTGTGCCGACCCTCACAGTCGGGGGAGCCCGGGCCATCGAGGAACAATCCAGTCTGGCCCGGCGGGTGATGACCGGGCTAGGCTTTCACCAGGTGATGACGCTGGTTCTGACCAGCGAGCCGGCCGCGTTCGGCAAATGGCAGATTCAGCCTGACCCGCGGGCGGTCCGTATCGAAAACCCCATCAGCACCGAGCAAACCATCTGTCGGGTTTCGCTGCTGCCGGGGCTGCTGGAGACGCTGGCGATCAACAAGCAGTACGAGTTGCCGCAGTATCTGTTCGAGGTGGGTGACTGCTGCTTCGCTGATCCCCAGGCCGAGACTGGAGCCCGGGAAGAGCGTATGTTGGCGGCGGCCATGATCGGCACCCACGTCGGCTACGCCGACATTCGGGCCGTCACCGACGCACTGCTGCACGAGTTTGACCGGAGCTGCGAGGTGAGCCCCATCCAACACCCCAGTTACATCCCCGGCCGGGCGGCCGCCCTGATCGCGTCCGATGGTCAGCGGATCGGTACGCTGGGCGAGCTTCACCCCCAGGTGCTGGAAGCCTACCGCTTGCGCCACCCGGTTTCGGTGATGGAGCTGAGCCTGGAAAAGCTGTTGGCCTCTCTGTTGCGACCGGCCAGCCCTGCCCAATAGCCGGACTTGTGGAGACACGCCACATCGCCGGACCTCCGGGTCCGGCAACTCTCTTATGCCCGGGCCCGACACCAGCCACAAACTGATCGGGCGTGGCCGGACTGGCCCTCTGTGGCGGCCGACCCGAGCCGAAATCGCGGCGGGAGCTCAAGAAAGAAATCGCTGGCTGCCGATATACCAACGCGTGTGGGAGCGCACTGCGACAGGGAACTCGCTGAGAAACCTCAATTAGCTGAACGGGAAGGTGACATGCACGATCAGACGGCTGCCAACCAGACGACCGCGGCGGCTCAACGCTGTCCCCGCGTGGGTGTCAGCGTGCCATTGGACCTGATCGCCTCGCCGGGAGCCTATGTGTGCAATTGGAGCGGGCACCTGCTGCGTATTCCGGAGGCCAGCCTGGTACCCGGCGGCCCGTTGGCGCTGAATATGGTCGGCGGTCGACCGCTGATGGTCACGAAAGTCAGCGACGACCCGGATCTGCCGCTGTCCCAGGCCCGCGGGCTGGCGCGAGGGCTGGGGCTCAGCGTCGATTTCTAGTCTCGTGGGCATCCGGGGGCCATGGGCCGCCATGCGCCTGATCGCGTCCCCGGTCCTGACCGGCTCCAGGGCACCTCGGCACCAAAGAGACCGCTCAGGAGACCTGCAAGCGATCAGAGCCCCGAGCGCGGGCAAGGGGCCAATCCAGCAGAGGTGCGACTCCCGGCAAGGGGTCGAAAGATGAGAGGTTTGACCGTGGCTGTCGGTTGGAGGAGGGCGGGCGCGGTCGGGCTCGCCATCTTGCCGAGTTGAGCCCCTTGAGCATCGCGTTGCCGAGCGCCTGCTTGGCTACCGGCTTCCCGAGCCGGGCGTCCTCGTGCTCCAGCTTATCGAGCCGGCGCGCGTCGTTGGCGTTCACGCTCCTTGCTAAGTCGCGTTCACTCCCGCGAGACTGATTTTTCCAGCGGTGGAAGGCCGCGTGGGCCACGCCGAGCTTCCGGCACACCTGGCCAATGCTGGCACTGCCGCCCAACGGCGTGTCGGCCTCACGGAGCTTGGCAACGATCTGTTCCGATCTGTGCCTTGTCCTTCTCATCGGGAGCCTCCGACCCCGGCGGCGGCTGCGCCGCGGCCGGCCCCAAAACTCTGGTAACGCCTAAAGCAGTTTTTGGAAAGCGGGCCGATCTCCCGGCACCCGGCAGCCGGGCGACCGGACCCGGCGACAACTAGATCACGCCCTCCGCAGGGGAGTTGACGACCGGGTGAAACGTTGCATAATGTGTCGGCACATCGCGGGCGTAATTCAGTGGTAGAATGCCAGCTTCCCAAGCTGGACGTCGTGGGTTCGAATCCCATCGCCCGCTTTTCTTCCCCCTCTCGCACCGCGTCGCACGGCGTCGCTTTGTTCTTTCGCTGACAACGAGTTACGCACGTCGCACAACGCCGCCGGCGCGCATGCACGCTCGGTCGATACGTCGCCAACTCGCGCTGAATCGCGCCGAATCGCGCCGCAACTGTCGGGGTTATAGGCGGACAAACAAAAACCGAACATCTTAGCCGTTTGCCGGCCGTCCGTGCCCGTGGCGGCCTGCGCCTGCCGCTCGGGCCCGCCGTCCAGCGGCAACGTCGGAAGCCGGTCCAGCGCCCCGCGCAGGTCGATGAGCTTCGCATCGGCGTAGTGCTCATCGGTGACGCCTTCGGCCACGTGCCGCATCAAGATACGCCGCGTCGTCAGCGGGACGCCGGCGGCCGCTAAAAGCGTGTTAAACGTGGTGCGAAACCCATGCAAGTCAAAGGTGCGGTCGCGCCCGTCGCGCTTGTCAATCTTCCAGGTCGGCTGCCCCTTACGGTCCTTCCCGCGGACGCGCGCGGCCAACCCCGCCGCCACAAGGTCCAGGTTCAGGACGCGTAGAACATCGCTCGAAACCGTCAGCAGCGGCGTATCCGCCGACAGGTGGGTGGGGACGGGCCGCCGCTCGCGGATCGCGTCGCGCTGGGCATCCTGCAACCGCTCGGCAAGATGCTGCGTCAGGTCCGCGACCAAGTCGGCCCGCAGCAGGACGTCCGCGCCACGGCGGGCCTTTTCGTGCTCGGGCCGCAGCGTAACGTATGGCTCATCGCCGTCTAGCATCGCATCGCCGATCGTCAAGGATCGCAGCTCATTCAACCTCAACCCCGTCAGAACTAACGTCTTGTAGATTAGCGCGCGGTGTCGTCCGATTGCTTCAAGCCGCGCGACCAGCTCGGGCTTTTCCTTCAGCCGCTCGCGGGCCGCCGCCTCACACTTCGCGATGTTCTCGGGCGTCACCGGCTCGTATGTCCAGGACGCGCGCTTCTTCGGCTCGCCCTCGGCCTGCGGCACCTTGACGGGCTGGCGGCCGTACTCGGCCAGCGGACGCCGGCGCGCGGCGTCGATGAGCCGGCGCAGCTCGTCAACAGCAAGTGCACGACGATGCCGCCGACGATCGGCACGTTCATTCGCTCGGCCGAGCCGGGTAAAGGGGTTCGCCACGAGCCGGCCGGTGTCCACGCACCAGTTACCGAACGCGCACCAGCTTAGCGCGTACGTGTTCCGCGTCCGGGCCGACATGCTCGCGGTGTCCTTCCCGGCCAGCCATGCTTCGAGCTTCGAGCGGTCCAGGTCTTCGAGCTTCGACCATCCAAGCGCGTCAGCCACGGTCTTCAAGTGCTTCTGGCGGTACGAACGGTGCTCGGGCGTCGCGGGGAAACCGGTCTTCGGGTTGACATGTACGCGCAGGTAATCGTCGTATTCGGTGAAGTGCTCGGCCAGCGTCTTCCGCGCCTCTTCGATGTAGCGGTCCCGGCGCGCGTCAATCACGCCGTCCCGGCGAATCGCCGCATCGGCAACGCGCTTCGCTAGGATGCGTTCGGCCGCGACCCGGTCCGTGGTGCGGGTCGATGTTTCCCGTCGCCGCCCGGTATGGTCGAACCAGCGGGCAATCCACGGTCCCTTCGGCTTGCGTCGGTAGAGCGTGCCCGCCCCCTTCGGTCGCTGTCGCTTGCTCGCCATACGTCACCCGCCTTTCTGCGCACCGCGGCCCCGCTTGGGGCGCAGCACGATTTCGAGCCCGAAGTAGTCGGCCAGCCGTTCCACCGTTTCGACGGTGAGCACCGCTTTTCCGTTCACAAAGCGCGACAGCGAACTTTCAGCGATGCCGGTTTCCTTCGAAATGCGATGGCGGCTTTGCCCGCTCGTTTCTATCACCTTCCGCATCTTGTCCAGCAGCCCGGCCATGCCGGGCAGGATAGCACATAGCTTGTTTGCACGCAAGGTCATTCGCGGTAGCCCAGCAAATCCAGGAAGTCCGCAACGTGCTCGGCCCGAAACCAGGTCTTTTCCGACAGGTGCCTAAGCCAGCAGAGCGCTTCTCTCGGCGTTCGGCAACGGTCGCGCGGTACTCGGTATGCGCAGCCGCCGGCGTCGAAAATATACTCGCCGCCGGTTTCGCGCACGGTAGGGGGGCGTGGCGGATATGCACGTAGCAGTTCACGAATAGTCAGAGCCATAACCTCTTCACCTCAGCACCACCGGGCCGATCACCACCGCCGCACGCCGCAGCTCGGCGGCCCGGTCCGGGTGCAACGCCGCGCACGCGGCCGCCAAGTACAACAGCCGCCCCCGCCACGTCGCCGGGGTCCAGCCGTCGCGCCGGCGGGCCAGCTCGGCAACCGCGCGGGGCAGATGCGCCAACACGTCAGGGGCAGGCCATGCCGCAGCGTCAGCCGGCAGGGGGGCCGGGGGCGCGTGGACGCTCACCAGCTCGGCCCCAGGAAACACGCGCTTGATGGATTCGACGGCGGCCCGCAGGTCGGCCGGGGCGTCCGCGAGCATGCGGGCTTCGTCGGCGGCGTAGCTCGTGACTGTGAGCACGTTACTGGCATCACCATCACCGAAACCCCCCGCGGCGATAGCGCCACGGGGGGTTTTGGTGATGGTGAGCAGCGCCAGCAGCCCGGCTTTGTGGACCTTGACCCGCGCGACCAGCTCAGCCGTCATCATCGATCGCGGCCGAAACCGCAGCCGGTCCCCGTGGGCCTGCAATTCGATGCCCAGCGCGGTCAGTTCGGCCAGCAGCGCTGCCGGCGTGTCCGGGTTGGCCGTCATACTCCCCCCCCCAGTCGCCGCCGTCATCTTCGGCGCACGCTGACCCACTCAAGGCATCACCATCACCGAAACCTGTCGTGGCGCTAGCGCCAGCGGGGGTTTTGGTGATGGCGTCACTGGCTGCGAGCACAAAACGGGGTGCGGGACGACCCCCCTTCGGTCCGGGGGCCGGGTGTTCCCATGTACCGTAGCCAGCCATCGCCAGCGCGTCCAGGTCGGCTTTCGCCGCGTCCGTCCGGCCGCGGTATTGCTGCAAGCTGTGCGTCAGCTCGCGGGCCGTCACCGCGCCGCCCCGACGTTCGATCCACTCGATAAGCTGGCGACGGGCGCGGTCTTCCTCAGTCTCGCCTAGCACGGCGTACATGCGCCGACCTTCGTGCTTGAACCACTCGACCACGGCGATAGCTCGCCGCATCGCGTCCGCGCTGATGTACGCGACGGCATCGCCGCCGGCCGCCACTTCCACGCACGTGAACAGCAGCGCGATACGAGCGCACGCGCCCTTCAGCTTCGCGTAGAACGCACGCAGGTCGTCGTCGACGATGTCGACCAGCTCGCGCGCGTGGCGGTCGTGCCACTCAATCCACAACGCCTTCGCTTCCTGCCCGATCGGAATAAATCGCGGCCGGGGGCCCCCGTGCTCATCGACGGCCGGGGGCAGGGCCAGCAGCGCTTCGAGCAGCTTCCGCCATTCCGCGGCCACGTCATCGGGCAGCGCCGCTTCCGTCCACAGCGCCGGGCGGTCCGGCGGATACGCCACGAGCACGCGCGCAAGCAGCCCGGCTTCGCGCTCGGCCGTTCCGAAACTACGCGCTAAAGTGCCAGGCTGAATACTGCCGAGCACGCTTACCGCAGCCCGCTCTACGAAGTAATTCCCCTTGCCACTTTTGCGGTCGATGGTGACGGGGGCCGCGTCGTACATGGACAACCACGCCGGTTGATCGCTTCCCTTCCCGCCGCTCGCGTAGCGGTCAAACGCGCCGATCCACGCGGCCAGCTCGTCGCGCACCAGCAGCAACCCGAGCGGATTTTGTTCCAGCAATTCGCCGAGCTTTTCAACGGTGATATCCGACACGAGCAGCCGACGTTCGGTCGGGCGCTCGGGTTCGTTAGGTGGATCGGTCGGCGGGCCGTCGCGCTGTGATTTCTTCCATTCGGCCAGCCGAACGTTGTACCGTTCCACTTCGCGGGTGTATTCCTTCATGGCGTCGTCGAAGGCGCGGCGCTCGGCCTTGAACAGGTCGATGAGCGCACGTGTCACGAGCTTGAGCACGGGGCTTTTCGTGGTGCCAGATCGCCCAACCAGCATGCCCCACAGCACCGCCGGTTCAATCCAGCCGGATTTCACCAGCACAGCAACACGATTCCCGATGCAGCCCGCGATCACTACCAGCACCGCCAGTGCAGCAAACGCGACATCCGTGCCCGTCGCCACGGCCACGCTCTCGACAAAGGCGCGCACGTGGCCGGGAAGCGCATCGACCGGGAAGGGCCGGAACGCCTCGGGCGCGGGCGTGTTCGGCGCCACGGCGCCCGGGGGCGCAGCGCACCGAGCTTGCTCGTTGTTCAGGGCTTCACCGCGGATGCAAGTGCGCTCGGCATCGTGCAGCCGCCTGAGAATGTCGGCATCGTCATATTTCCACGGCGTCGGCGCACTGTTCAGGTACTCGCGAATCGTTACCAGTGCGGTGTCGGTGTCCAAGCCGAAGCGCACCCCGATAGCTGCCGCGGCGAACAGACGTCGACTTCCATCTTTATGGTCGTCAACCCGCAGTTTGCGCATCGCCGCCAGCGCCCGCCTCGCGCGCTCATTCATGATCGCCGCCGACATAGCTGAGACTTGGGCGGGGGGCGCGTCAGCGTTTATGTCTTCCAGGTTGCCGCGCGTCACCAGCGTCAACAGCCACGCTGGCATTTCCGCGGGCGTCATTTCGTGCGGGCCGTGTCCTTCACGCCAACGATATTGCCCACCGCTTGCGTGCGCCGAAGGCGGCGCGACGATGTACCCGGCGTCGCCGCGCACGTCGATCCCGGGCCGTAGGTTCGACCGGTTATGGACCACGCCACCGGGATGCTTGAAAACCAGGTGTCGCCCCCCGCCGCCGGTCAGTGCTTCGACCGTCGCGGGTAGCTCGCCGTGTTCGCGCACCAGTTCGGCAAGCGATTTATCACCGTCGTGCCGCGGGTCGATGTCCAACGCCACGATACCCGCGCGCTCGCCTGTTACGATACCAACGTTGGCATTGGGCCACGCTTGCCACCAACGGCTCAGCTCTACGGTATCGCGGCTCGCATCCTTCACCCCGTACCGTGTTCGCGGATGTTTCCCGGGCGAGCCGCACCCGGCCCGCTCACAGGTGCAACCGCCATCCCGCTTGATGCTGTGCAACGGCACCACGGGCCAGCCGTAGTTCGCGTAATAGAAGGCCGCGCGCTTCAAGTCACTCAACGACGGCTCCCTGTCTTCTGCGCCTCTTCCGCCAACCAACCCCGCAGCGCATCGACGGGGTACAG
>CAYZXK010000086.1:0-18662 GCA_964482395.1 uncultured Planctomycetales bacterium
ATGGTAACTGGCGTCCGCTCCAAATCCGCCGCTACGATCCTCATGGGCGTGTCCTCCTTGTCTGTTAATTCAATATGGGCCAGAGGATACGCCCTTCCTACGCCTCGGCAACGAGATTACACACGAAAGGATACGCCACCAGCTGTAATCGGGGCGCTGGCGAGTCTCGCTCAAGCGGCTATCATCGTTGACTACACGGTCGACGCCGGCGGCCAGAACACGGAGCCCTTGAGCGGCCTGGCCGCACGGGCCACCTTCGAGCTGAACGGCCCACACCTGTCGGTCCTGCTTGAGAACACCAGCGTCGGCGTTCCGCCCAGCTTTCAAGCCGCCGACTCCTTGCTGGTGTCTTGGGGCCTGAACCTGCCCGATGGCGTAACGATCGCCAGCGGAGAAGCGGCGGTTATCGGCCCGGGTTCAGTCGGGCTGGGGATCTGGTCGAATCGAGTGGCCGGCGACAGTGTCGGAGAGGAATGGATCTGGACCAACGATTTCGGCGGCGATTTGATGGAGAGCTATGCGCAGGTTATCAGCACCAGCAGCGGACAGGGCGGCGGGACAGTAACACGCTTCGACGGCGGCAGCGGGACGGTCGACGGACCCTGGGGCGGAATCGCCGCCAATCCGGTGCTGGTCGCCATTCCGTCCAACCGGGCCGCGGTCTGCAACTCGATACTGTTCGAGCTGACCCTTACGGCGGGCTTGACCGACGCGGAGCTGGCGGCGGCCGCGCACAACAGCATCGTGGAGTTCGGCTCGGACCAGCGATACCTGACGCCTGCGCCGGAACCCGCCAGCGGGGTGAGCCTGACCTTGCTCGCCCTGTGCCGGCGGCGCAGGCAGCCACGTTTCGGTCGCCTTCTGCTGCTGTCCCAAAACCCAGCGGACCGCCTCGCGAACAGTGGAGGCGTTGAGGGGCTTCTCCAGAAACAGGTCGGCATCCAGCGCGATCGGGCAGACCTCCTTGGCGTGGTGCGCCCACGGTCTTGCGGATCGCCGACATGAAAATGATCTGGTTTTCCTTCACACGGGGATCCTGCCGCATCTGGCAGGCTGGCTGCAAGCCTTCGGCCGGGAAAGTCAGCATGATGTCCAGCAGGACCAGGTCCGGGCGGACCCGACGCATCCGCTCCAGTCCTTCGGCCCCGGTCCGGCAGCAAATGACTTCGCGGCCCTCGCAGGCCAGCATCATCTCAATCGCCAAGTACATGTTTGGGTCGTCGTCGATTAATAGGACCTGCGGTTTCGTGACAGACATGCCGCTTTCATTCCAGGTGCCTAACTGACGACGGGATGCAAGCCGCGGTCCGGTCAAACCAGTTCGAACGATGGGACGACACGGGCCGTTGAGGTACGGTTTAGGCGGCAGGTCGTTGGCCCCCGCCAGGCGCGCGGGTATGCTAGCACTTGCGGCGTGGGCTGGTTTTCGGAGGCCGATGTGGACGAGCAGTTAACGTCGGATCCGAGTCGGCCAGGGCCGGGACCGGCGGCCGAGCGGGCATGACGGTCCTGGCAGCGCTCAGGCTACCGGCCGGCTCCGCAATGGTCCGGGTGCAGCCCGCGCCGGGCGAGGCTGATCCGGTAGAAGCGGCATGAGCACCGGTGACGCGGAATCATTTCTGCTGGAAGGCGTGCAGCGCGGCGATCCGGACGCCTGGCGAGAGGTCATCGACCGCTACCAGGGCCGCATGTTGAGCTTTGCCCGCCGAATGCTGGCCGAACGGAGCGAGGCCGAAGACCTGGTACAGGAAGCCTTCCTGGGACTGCTGAAAAGCCTGCCGAACTTCGACCGGCGGCGGTCGCTGGAGACCTACCTTTTCGCGATCCTGCGGAACAAGCTGCACGATCACTTTCGGCGTCGCCAGCCCGGGCAGCGGCAGAGCTTGAACCACCTGGATCTGGACGATCGGCCGCAGGCCTGGATCGACGCGGAAACGCCCAGTCGCCACCTGGCCGATCAGGAACACCTGAGCGCCCAGCGGGCCGCCCTGGTCGATACCCTGCGGCGGTGGGTCGAGCAATGCACGCAGCAGGGGCGTTTTCAGGAGCTGATGGTGGTCGAGATGCTGGTGGTGCTCGGGCTGCGCAATAAGGAGGTGGCGGCCGATCTGGGTCTGACGGAGACTGCGGTGGCCGGCATAAAGTTCAGAGTGCTGGAGCAGTGGCGGAAGCTGACCGCGGCCGCCCCATCCGCCCACGAATGGCGGGAAGCCGATCTGGCCGCCGACAGCACGGTCGGACGGATCTGGCGTGAGGAGGGGATTTCCTGCCTGAAACGGTCGACTCTGGGTCGGTATCTGCTGGGCGCGCTGGACGAAGACTGGAACGCGTACGTGGATTTCCACGTTCACCAGGCCGACTGCGACCGCTGCAACGCCAATCTGGCCGATCTGCGCAGCGAGGACGAGCGCGACGCCGAGTCGCGTCAGCGCCTGCGCGAGCGGTATTTCGCCTCCAGCGTGGGTTTCCTGTCGCGCGTGCAGCCGGGATGACCAGGCAAAGGCGGGCTCCGGCGGCTGATGTGCTCAGGCCGGCCCGGCCGGCGGGGCGGGGCCCGGCGGCCCGGGCGGACGGACCAGGACGTGGAACCGTCGGCGGCCCAGCAGCTCGCTGCCGCTGAGCAATTCGAAGGCGTACTGCCCGGCCTCCGGTATCTTGACGCCCTGCATCGCAAAAAGCAGATCGACCACCGCCAGCGGGTCCGGGGCCTCGACTCCGCCTTTGCCGCTGAAAAGCACGGCGTTGTCCGAGTCGCGCACCAGGCGGATCTCCAACTCCGCCCGCCCGGCGATCTCGGTCACCGAGGCCAGAATGGCCATCTGATGGATGGTGGCGGGCATCCTGGGCACCAGGATGGTGTTGAATATGCCGATGGCGCTCTTCTTGTTGGTCAGCTTGTCGTCAATGACCTGGTCGCAGACCAGGAACGAGACCAGGCTGGGGGCCGCGGCGGGTTTGCGCTCATCCATGTGCTGCTCCCGTGGCTGGCTGGTATCATACCCGCCGGGGCCGGCCACGCCATGGGCTTGCTGGGCCACGGCGCGCCGGGGCATAAAATAAGTGACGTATACGCCAAGAAATCGTCAGGGCGACCCGCAGGCTGGGGTGGGTTGCCGATGGCAAGGCGCGATGAAGGGACGGATTAGAGGAACGTTCTGGCCGGCGGCTTGGCTGGCGGCGGGCCTGGCAACTGCCACCTTCGCCCAGGCCACCGTCGAACTGAAAGTGCGCAGCCGCGAGGTGTTCGTGGGCGAAGCCTGCGAGCTGATCGTCCAGGTCGCTGATTTCCAGTCTTGCGAAAAGCCGGAAATACCCCCCATTCCGAACGCGATCATTCGCGAAGCCGGCGGCCCCTCCGACTCGCAGTTCACCTCGATCATCAACGGCCGGGTGACTCAATCGCGGACCCGCAGTTACCAATACGAACTTACGCCGCAGACCGTTGGGGAGCTGGTCATTCCGCCGGTGTCGGTGAAGGTGGACGGGCGGGTGCTCAAGACTCCGGAGCTGAAACTGAACGTCCGGCCCAGCGATGCCGACCAGCTTTTCGCCATCGAGATCTCGGCCGGCCGCAACCGGGTTTACGTGGGGCAGCGTGTGCCGCTAACCATGACGGTCTGGGTCAAGCCGGCTCGTTATGGCGGAGTTCTGCTGGATGCCACCACGATGCTTCAGCAGATGCGGCCGATCGAGCTGGGACCATTCCCGCGGCAGGTCCGGAACGATTACCGTCGGCCGCGGCCGCGGCCGGGCGCGGAACCGGATGACTTGTATTACTGCTACCAGTTCGCGACCAATGTCGTACCGGAACGTCCCGGCCCGCTGACGTTCGACAACATTGAACTCGGCCTGGATTATCCCACCCGCACCGGCAGTCGCAGCCTGCGAGCCCGGCCGGTGGCGGACCCGATCGAGGTATTGCCAGTCCCGATGGAGGGCCGGCCGGCCGAATATGCGGGGGCGGTCGGCTTGTTCGATATCGCGGTCGACGCGCAGCCCACCGAGGTGCGCGTCGGCGACCCGATCGAGCTGACCATCGACATCTTCGGGGACGGGCCGGTCGAGACCCTGCCGCCGCCACTGCTGGGCAGCAATCCGGCGCTGACCGAGAACTTCCGGCTGCCGACTGAGCAACTGACCGGCCAGATGGAGCAAGGTCGGCGACGCTTCCGGGTCACCATTCGGGCCAAGCGGGAAGACGTGAATGAGATCCCCTCCATCGAATACCCGTATTTCGATCCCGACGCCGAGCGTTTCGTGATTGCCCGCAGCAAGCCGATTCCGCTGACCGTCAGGCCGGCAGCCGAGGCATCACCGCAGGAGGTGGGGCGCGCCCGCGTTTCGGGTCCGGCTATCGATCCGGCCGCTCTGCAAGCCCTGGACGGACTCCACGATATCGAAACCAGCGAAGCCGCCTTGTTGGCCAACCGGGACTCAGTGAGCCAGTGGGCAGTGACGGCGCTGATGGTGGTACCACCGGCGGTTTTCGGACTGAGCTGGGCCGGCATCGCGTACGTCCGGCGGCGAACGGCGGACCCGGCCCGGCAGCGGCGGCAGGCAGCGTTGCCGGCCGCACGCCGCCGGATCACCCGGGCCAGAAGCTTGGCTCCACGGGACCAGGCGCGGGAGGTGGCGGCGGCGCTGGTCGGCTACCTGGCCGACCGGCTCAATGAGCCGCCAGGGCGCTTCACTGCCACCGAGTCGGCCATCTTTCTGCGCCAGCGCAGCCTGCCGCCGCGGATAGTTGAACAGTGGGCAGCGGTCGTTGACCGGTGCGAGCAGGCCGCGTTCGCTGGCAGCAGCCTCCCCGATGGCGACTCGCTTTGCAGCCAAGCCCTGGCTTGCCTGAGGGCCCTGGAGCGCCACAAACTATGAGGCAGACTCGAAGCGGCAAAGTGAGTCCAGGCGCAGGCCAGGCCCGACCCGGCCAGCTCGGGCAGCCAGCCCGGCGCCCGCCCGGCCGCCGCAGCGCATCTGCCATCCCGGTCCTGATCGCGACGATGCTCTGGCTGCCGGCCGCAGCCGAATCGCTGCCTCCCGCGCGTCAGCGGGAAATCCTGCGGGACGCTCTGAATGCTTTCGATCAGGCGGTGGCCGCGGCCCGCGAAGACACCGGCCGGTCGGCGGAACTGTATGGACAGGCCGCTGCCGGCTGGCTGGCGCTACGCGAGGCCGGCCTGTGCAACGCCGCCCTGGAATACAACCTCGGGAACGTCTACTTCCGGCTCGGCGACCTGGGGCGAGCGATCCTGCATTACCTGCGAGCACAACGGCTGTCGCCCAATGATCCGCACCTGACCGCCAATCTCCGGTACGCACGTCAGCGAGTCGAGCCGCAGATCGCTCCGACCGGACGGGCCCGACTGGCCGCACAGCTCCTGTTCTGGCACTACAGCTCCTCGACCCGGCAGCGCTTCACAGCCCTGGTCGCCTTGTCGGCCGCAGGCTGGGCGGGATTGCTGGCCTGGGTTTGGTGGCGGAAACGCTGGCTCCTGGTCGTCGGACTGGTTGGCGTGGCGGCGGCCCTGGTCTGCGGGTCTTCCATCCAGATGGACCTGTGGCAGCAGGCCCATCGCGCGCCGGCGGTGGTTGTCAGCCAGATCCAGCTTCGGCTGGCACGCGGCCAGGGAGCGGACCTGGCCCTCAAGCACCCCCTGGGCCCGGGCGTGGAGGTGCAGATTCTTCAGCAGGTCGGCGACTGGGTGGAAGTACGCCTGCTCAACGGGCAAACCGGGTGGTTGCCGGCTGACGCGATCGAACGGGTCTGACAAACCGTAGCCCCGCACCCGGAACTCCGGCGCTATGGGCCCGGCCTCACGGATCCGGCCGTTCCGAGGTGTTGTTCAACGGACCGACGACCCGGCGCCGTCGTCTAAAGCTCATATTGGCTGCGTTCCTCGTCGGACAGGACGTCGGCCAGCCGCATGCGGACATAGTCGACGTCCACCGTCACCTGCTTGTTGACGGCATCCGAGGCGTTGAAAGCGATTTCCTCCATGACCTTCTCGACGATGGTGTAGAGCCGTCGGGCCCCGATGTTCTCCAGCATCTGGTTGGCCCGATAAGCCATCTCGGCCATCTCGAGAATCGCCTCATTGGTGAAGGTCAGTTCCACCCCCTCGGTACGCAAAAGCGCGACCTGTTGCTTGATGAGGGCGTTCTCGGGCTCGGTCAGGATGCGATGGTAATCCTCGGCGGTCAAGTCGCTGAGTTCGACCCGGAGCGGGAACCGACCCTGCAACTCCGGCATCAGGTCGCTGGGGCGCGACTGGGTGAACGCACCGGCGGCGATGAACAAGATGTGGTCGGTACGCACCATCCCGTAGCGTGTGCTCACGCTGGTGCCCTCCACCAGTGGCAGCAGATCGCGTTGCACGCCGCTGCGAGAAACCTCCGGGCCGCTGCCCTCGGTCAGGCCGGCCCCGCAGATCTTGTCCAGCTCGTCGATGAAGACCATGCCGGACTCCTCGCACTGCCGGATAGCGGCCTGGTGGAGGGCGTCCTGATCGATCAGTCGGTCGATCTCCTGCTGGGTCATGAGTTCCAGGGCTTCTGATATGGGCAATCGGCGGCGTTTGGCCCGGGAGGGCATGATCCGTTCGAGAAGCTGCTCGAACTCGGGGCCCATCTGATCCAGGCCCATGTTGGTCATGACGTGGACCGGCACGGCCCGCTCCTCGACCGTGAGGTCGACGACCCGTTCGGCCAAGCCGCCGGCCCGCAACTGGGACCGGAGCTTCTCGCGGGTGCGCCGCCGGCGCTCGGCCTGGTCGTCGCCCGGGTCGGAGGAATCCGTCCCCGGCAACAACTGGTCGAGTATTCGGTCCTCCGCGGCCTGTAAAGCCCGCTGGCGGACCTCGCGAGCCACGCGCTCCCGCTCCATGGCCACGGCCCGTTCGACCAAGTCGCGAATGATGCCGTCGACATCCCGTCCGACGTACCCGACCTCGGTGAACTTGGTAGCCTCGACCTTGATGAAGGGGGCCTGAACCAGTTGTGCCAGCCGACGGGCAATTTCAGTCTTGCCCACCCCGGTCGGGCCGATCATCAGTATGTTCTTGGGGCAAACATCATTGCGGAGCGGTTTAGGTAACTGTAGTCTCCGCCAGCGGTTACGAATGGCAATGGCCACTGCCCGCTTGGCGTTTTCCTGACCGATGATGTATCGGTCCAGAGCGGCGACGATCTGGCGAGGTGTCAGGTTATCCATCGCGGGCTCATTTGCGGCTAACCAGCCCGACAGCGGTAACTCCGCTGCCGTCAATGTGATATCATATGCGCTGGGTCGGCGTGGCAGCAATCCGGGGCCGGCCGACCCGTAAACCCGCAGACTGGGTGCCGATCACCGCGTACAATTCGACGCTCCGACAGCGTGGACTGTCAGTTACCGGTAGTAGGATCATGAACCTCGAAGAAATCCGCTCCCAGTTCCCGATCACCCGGCACTACAACTTCCAGGACCACGCCGGCATAGCCCCCCTCTCGGCCCCCGCGGCCCAGGCCATGGCGGCGTATGCCCAGGAACTGGCCGAATGGGCCTACCTCAAGGGCACCTACCATCGAACCATCGATCACGTGCGGCAGGCCGCCGCCCGCCTGCTCAACGCCGACCCGGACGAGATCACGTTTGTCAAGAACACCTCCGAAGGCATCAACTACGTGGCCAACGGGATCCAGTGGGTCACGGGCGATAACGTCGTCTCCAACGCCATGGAGTTCCCGGCCAATGTCTACCCCTGGATGAACCTGGAACACCGCGGCGTAAACCTCAAGGTGGTGGCCGAGGAAAACGGGCGGATCCCGTTCGATCGCCTGGCAGCCGCCATCGACCGGCGAACCCGTGTGGTGGCTATCTCCGCAGTCCAGTGGAGCAACGGCTTCCGCACCGATCTGGTCCGACTTGGCGAGCTGTGCGCCAGCCGGGGCGTGCTGCTCTGCGTCGACGCGATTCAGGCCCTGGGGGTCCACCCCATCGACGTCCGCAAAATGGGCATCGACTTTCTCGCGGCCGACGGGCACAAGTGGCTGTGCGGGCCCGACGGGGCGGGCATCTTCTTTTGCCGACGTGAACTGCTGGGCCACCTGCGGCCCAGCGAGCCCGGGTACCTCTGCATGAAGCTGGACTGGGACAGCCGCGAGCGAAAGCTGGAATTCCGGGACGATGCCCGGCGGTTCGACAGCGGCGCCTACAACCTGGCCGGAATCTGTGCGTTGGGGGCGTCCATCAACTTGCTGCTGGAAGTTGGGATCGAGGAAGTCCAGAGACGGGTCAAGCAACTGACTGACCGATTAGTGGAAGGACTGAACCGCAAGGGCTGGAAAGTGTGCAGCCCGCGCACCTCCAGCGAATGGAGCGGGATCGTCTCCTTTGCTTCCGATAAGCATGACCTGCCCAACCTGCAAAAACATCTCCGGGAAGAGTTCAAGATCGTGGTGGCTCGCCGACTGGGCCGCCTGCGGGCCAGCCCGCACTTCTACAACACGCCTGAGGAAATCGATCAACTGGTCGACGCCCTCCCCGGGCACTGACGCAGCAGCGCCGCGCTCCACCCAAGTCATAAGCGACCAGAGCCCGGAGCGTCAGTGACGGGCCAACCGATTAGCGGCAGCGAGGGACCGAGTAACCACAAGCCCGATTCCAGTGCGGGCCGTCTTCAGTCTGGCGGCGAACCGCTTTCTGGACCCTTGCTGCTCTCCCCGACCGGTCGCTGTTCTTATAAGGCGCCAGGCTAGCGTGCCATAATTAACCCGCAGGGGGCCGCATCAGTCGAAAACGCACGCTGCCGCGCGAGTCGCGCCGGCAGCCCCACTGATTAGACGGTTGACGAACAATCGAGCCTTCAAGGACTTGCGCGATGGCTGGCGAGCGAGTCCGAGCCGGCGTGGTCGCCGACGGCGCGTCGGCCCTTGAACCGGCACCCCGGGCCGGCAATATAATGAGTGTGGCGAGGTGCCGGCGAGCGTCTCGCCCGGGAATGAAGCGATGAAGAAGACGGCTCTCATGATCCGCTGTGTCCCGCGATACGGCTTCGACAACACCGAGGTCCGAACGGTCGATCTGGACCTGCCGCGTGACGTGGACGAGGCGACGGTGCGCGAGGCCCTGACGTTCTATTTCGCTTCGCGCGGGATCGGCGACGCGCTCTACGACGTAGGCAGCGACGACTACGGATTCTACGCGATCATCAATGACGAAGCCTACGATTCGCGTTGGGGCACGCCGCTTCTGTGAGTTGACCGTCCCGACGTCACCGCATCAGGCCGAAACCTCGCCCGAGCGGCCCTCCCGTTTGATTTGCCGATACAGCTTGAACAGCTCCTTGAAGGCCCGGAGTATGACTTTCAGGTTGGCGCCGGTCTGGCTGCCGGCGGTCCGCGGGTAGTGGTGCACTCCGATCTGGGCGATGGAGTATCCCAGGTTCCGGGCTTTGGCCAGCATCTCGGTGTCGATCAACGCCCCTTTGCTGCGCAGGGTGATCCGCTCGATGAAGGTACGCGGATAGATTTTGAAGGCACAGTCGATGTCCTTCAGTCCGATCCCGAACAGCAGATTGACCAGAGTCGACCAGGCCCAGGCGTTGATCTTGCGCAGCAGCGGGTCTTTCCGATCCAGTCGGTAGCAGGAAACGATGTCGTGCGTCTCCAGCAGCGGCAGCACCTTGGACAGCTCGTTGAAGTCGAACTGCCCGTCGCCGTCGGTGTAGAAGATCCAGTTTTTGCGGGCCTCCCGAAAGCCGCGGGTCAGGGCCCCTCCGTAGCCCAGGTTCGGCCGGTTGTGGACCGCGCGGACATTGGGAATCTCGGCCGCCAGCCGGTCGGCTATCTCGCCGGTGCGATCCTGGCTGCCATCGTCGACGATCAGCACCTCGTAGTCGTCGGCCAGGCGCTGCGCCACCTCGACCGCGGCCCGGGTCACCCGCTCGACATTGGCCTCCTCGTTGTAGCATGGAAAGAAGATGGTCAATGACAATGGTTTGAGGGGTGGTCGCTCCATGCTGACGCTCCCATCGGCCTGCTGCCCCGTTCACTCGCCGACTGGGGGACCTCCCGCTGCCGGCCAACTCAGCGAATCTCGCATTTCGGGCGATTCTACAGCCCTGCGCGCCACAGTCGCAACGCCGGCCAGAGGGCCGCTTGCCGGCTGCTGGTGCCGACCGTAAGCTTTCTATCGTGAGCCAGGCCGAGCCCGGTCCAATATTGGCGGCGTTGCGTGAATGGCTGCGCAACGAGCGCAGACTGGGGGTGCCTCACTGGGCAGTCTCATCGCGCTCCAGCCAGAGTTCGTCGGCACCTTCCAGCCCGGCCCCAGTGGCCCGTGCACGCGCACGGGCGTCCGAGCAACCGCCCGCGGCTGGGGCAGCCCAAGTTGCAGAGCGCAGCTCCACGTTGCAAGCCGTGCCACCGACGCTTACGCCCGTCATGTCGGCCGCTCCTGGCGGCCTGTTTGCCGACGATCCCAACCTGCCGCCCGTCTGCCAGCAGGAGCTATCACCGGCGGAAGCGGAGGCAGCGCTGACCGAGCTCGATACCGGTTTCGTCAGAAAGTGCACCAAATGTCGGCTGCACGAGCACCGTACGCAGACAGTTTTCGGCGTTGGAAACCCGCGCCCGACGCTGGTCTTCGTGGGGGAGGGCCCGGGGTACGAGGAGGACGTTCAGGGGCTCCCGTTTGTCGGGCGTGCTGGGCAGCTTCTGACCCGCATGATAGCCGCCATGACTCTTACCCGGGAGCAGGTGTATATCTGCAATGTGGTCAAGTGCCGCCCGCCGGAGAATCGAACGCCCCTGCGAGATGAAATGGAAACGTGCAGCCCCTACCTTTTCCGGCAGTTAGCGATCCTGCGTCCGAAGGTGATTGTCGCCTTAGGCCGCCCGGCCTCCCAGACCCTCCTGGCCACAGATGCGGCCATCAGCAAACTGCGGGGGCAGTTCCTGGACTTTCGGCCGCCGATGCCGCTGGCCGGCCTGAGCGGCGTGAAGATCATGCCGACCTTCCATCCCGCGTACCTGTTGCGGAACCCGGCCGCCAAGGGCGAGGCCTGGGCAGACCTTCAGCAGGTAATGCGTTTCCTCGGCCTGACGCGGAATTGACCTGGGCCTGCCCGGCACCACGCGGCCTCCGGTAGGGCAGTCGGCCCTCCCGGCTGGTTTGTGTGCGGGGCAAGCGACCGCGCGGCTATCAGCAAGCGCTCACGGCGGCCGGACCCGGGCACGGCAATTGGGTGGAGTGTCCTTCGGCATCTGTTTTGAGTGCTCCAGACAAGACATCGGGCGGGGGGACGCCTGGTCAGGCCAACTGTCGAAGTTCGACCGCATGCGGTGACGATAAAAAACGAGCGGTACGGGTATTTGCCCGATGGCAACTCGGAGAGGGGGAAGTATTGTCTAAACCCTGGGCACTGTGATGTGCGTTTGGGTGCCCAAAGGTCGTCACGGACAGACTTCGAACTCGGCGGCTATGCAAGAGCTGGGCGTGGTTTCCGTTGCACGGCCGGCGATTTGCCTGCTGGGGCACACGGCGTTAGGCCGACGGGCCTACCGGCTACTGTTACAAGAGGACCTGGGTTACGAAGTTACTGTGGATGCTGACTTTACGCCGGTCTCGGTCTGGAATGCGCTGCGCTCCAAGCCCGATCTGGTGCTAGTCGAGGCCGACGCGCCGCGGCCCGAGGTGATTGATGCGGTGCAAATGGCCACCCGCCTTCGGCCCGAGGCGCGGATTTTGGCGATCAGCGGACCGGTCGATCCCCTACAGGTTGAACCCTGGAGTCGCTGCCGGCTGGATGGGTACGTGGTTAAGGACGCAAACACAGAGGAGCTGCGGAATGCGATCCAGTCCGTGTCAAGCGGCGGGGAATACTTCAGCCCCGGCATCCGCGAGGCCCTGTCGCGCAGCAGATACTGCAAGAATGGGCCGGCACGGCTGTCGCCGCGCGAAGCCCAACTGTTGCCGCTGCTGGCCCGCGGCATGACGCTTCGCGAGGCGGCCAGCGCCATGGAGATCAGCTACAAGACCGCCGACTCATATCGCACTACGCTGCTTCGCAAGCTCGGACTGCGCGACCGGGTGGAGCTGGCCCGGTACGCGATTCGGCAACGAATAATCGATCCTTGACTAACAGGCCCGGGGAGTGGGGCAGGCAGCGCGGCGACTAGCAGGTGTGAGGCCGAGCCTGCTAGTCGCCCTCGAACAAGGCCCGCTCCCGCAGTTCGCTGGCACGCTGAACAACTTCCTCCACGCTCGGCTGCTCGGCCGGCTCCAGCGTGAAGGTCGGCAAGACGTGCTCGTCCCGGATCATCACCGGGATCATGGTCTCGGCGACCAAGTCAATCGGCGGCAACTGATACCAGGGCGGGTTCAGGCGGTAATTGGTCTTGAGCGTCTGGTAGCCGGGCTTGCGAAGAATGATGTCGTAGTCGCCATACCACAAAAAGTGGTACTTCACCGGGCTGACGCCGACCTCCTCATCATTGACGATGACCAAAGCACCGGGCGGCTCGGTCTGGATCTTGGCGATCCGCTCGACGCACCCGCTCAAGGCCGCCAGGATCATTACTGCCGTGGGGAATTGGCCAGCCGCTTTCAGCGTCATGCCGTGATCTCGATCCGAGGTCGGAAACCAGCCGCCGGCATTCTAACCGGACCATCGCCGACTTCCAGGCGGCGGAAGTTATTAGCAGTTGGCCACTCTTATCCGGATACTCGCCGGGGAGCAAGCAGGATTATCCGGGGCGGAGAAACCGCCAGCCGCCTCAGGTCACCTTATGCGTCCAAGGCCTGTCGGGGAAGGCCGTGCGACTGCCTCCTAATCGGACCTGTCCGATAGGCGATGGTCGCGCGCCGGGCATCAACTGATCTTCGGGGACTGGTTTCCGCCCATCACAATGAGCGTTGGTCCTTTGGCAGTCGGGCGAGGCGCCGAATAAATCGCTTGCGGGCATGCCATTGGGAGACGAGCCGCAAGGTCCGTCCGCCGGGCCGGTTGTTTCGGACTGGAGTGGGCCGGGCCACGTGCCGACCCGACTATCAGCCGGCCCGGCTGTCATCCGGAGGAAATGGAGTGCTATCCCTGACCCAGCGTAGAACGCAACTGGAGCTATTAGAAGCCGTATGCCGTCAGCGCCGGCACGCACGCGTGCGCCTGGCACCCGGCCCAAGCGGCAGTTGCCAGGCCACCACGCGTTTTGTCGCTCTGTCGCGGGAAGGGATCGTTCTGGAATGGCCAGTCGGCGGGATCGGAAATCTTCCGGCCGGCGGGCAGATGGTAGACGTCTTCTTCGAACACGACGGCCAGCGGCTCAGTTTCCGGACCCACACTTGCGGGCGGGGCTGCTGGACACTGGATGATGGAGATCAACTCCCGGTTTGGACTTTGAAGCTGCCGCTGTGTATTCGGCGATGGGAGCCTCGTCACCATTTCCGGGTCCGGCTGCCCTCGCTGGCGGCCACCTGTACCAGCGTGGCCGACGATCAGCGTAGTTTCAGGGCCCAGCTTCGAGATATCGCGCCCGGCGGTCTGCAAGCCGTCGCACCTGGGGACGCGGCCGAGACGGTCCGACCCGGCGAACTGCTGTGGACCCGGTTCCAACTGCCCGACCAGGGCGGAGCGGTGGAATTCGTGGTCCGAGTCGCCCACACCCGGCCGGATCGCCAACGCAAGTCGGTGATCTTCGGCTGCAAGTTCTGCCCCGGCGACGACGCCAGCACTCAGTGGCGTCAGCTCGCCCGGATTCAGCGTTTCTGCCTTACCCACTTCGGCAGCGGGTCGGACGAGCAAAAGCGATCAAGCGACGACGGAGGAGCCTGAGCCATGCTGGTCACGCTGGACCTGAACTCGCGTCAGACCGCCCGGGTTCTTGCCGAAGCCGTCCACATCCGGGCGATGCTCGAAATCGAGCCGCGGCCCGACGCATTCAGCGACCTGTTGTGGGGCACGCTTTCCGGCCGCGGCCAGGACGGCCTTTACGTCGAGTTGCACGAACGGGGCCCGGACATCGACCTGGCCGGCCTGGTCGGTGCGATGTGCGACGTGCGGATGATCCTGGCCAGGCAACTGTACCTGTTTGCCACGTTCGTGGTGGACAGCGTCCCGCAGACTGCGCCGCAGCGGTTGGTAATCGAGGTGCCGCAGACCATCCAGGTGGCCAACCGCCGGCGGTTCGCCCGTCAGGCGCCGCTGGAACCGGTCCCGGTGCGGATCACGGTACCCGCCGTTGCCAACACCTTTGTAGGCATCCTGGCAAACATCAACCCGACCGGACTGGCCTGCCGCCTTTCGGGTCGGGAGCTGGATGAGGTCTTGTTCATCGGCGATCAAGCCCAGCTTGAGTTCGCACTGCCCTGGTCAGCGGAGCTATACACCCTGCCGGCTGTGGCGTGCACCAAGTCCCGTAGCCGTCAGGAAGAGGAACTCATGGTCGGTTTCGAGTTCGCCGGCACTGCCGACGAGGCCAGCTTGAAAAAGCTCCGCCAGAGTCTTCGCGACCAGGCCGCCCGGCTGGTCGAGGAGGGTTGAGCATGAGACCCAGGCGAGTGCTTGCCGGCCCGGACATGACCGAAATCTTCGATCGCGCCGTGCAGGAGCGGGCCCTGGCCGTGCTGACGGTCCAGAGCGATTCGCAGTGGCTGACCTTCAAGTCCCGGTTCCTGGAACGCGACCCACGCGGCCGATTCTTCGTCCTCGACCATCTGCCCAATGGGGACCACACCCCGCCGTCCATCATTCCTGGCCAGTGCCTCGGTGTCAGCTTCCGACAGAGGAGTCGCAAGCTGCTGTTCGCGACCGTAGCCGAGGCGATAGGACGTTTTCACCTGGATGACCGCACCGTGATACCTGCGGTCCGATACCGCTGGCCGGACAGCATGACCGAGATGCAACGCCGAGCCTACTACCGGACGCGCGTGCCGGACGATACCACGCTGTTGGTCAGTGTCTGGCCGGGCGGCATCGCGGCTCGCGGGAACGCCCAGAAGACTCCGCTACAAGTGACAACCGGCGAACTAGCGGACCTGTCCTGCGGCGGCGCCCTGCTGCGACTGCACCTGCCGACGCCGCCCAACTGGGCGGACGGGCAGACGCTAGGGCTGGAAATGCAGCTCCCGGACGGGCGGACGCCGATCTTGACGGATGCCCGCTACCGGGGCGTGCGTCTGACCGCCGGGGGGGCGCTCACTGCCGCCGTCCAGTTTGTGGGACTGGAACTCACCCCCGACGGCCGCACTACCCTTCAGCGACTGGCAAATTCGGTTCAGCGACTGTACCGGCTGAACCTTGCGTCGGGGCGGATTGGCAACACCCGTAAGTTCATCATCTAAAGCCACTTATATCGCACACCCCGCTGCCGACGTCGGGGAAGCCGAAAACACTGCCACCCTCGGCGGCCACGGCGGTGTAAGTCTATGGGCAACGCTTCAAAGCCCATCCCAGCGCACGGGCTCCCGAATGGGGTCAAAACCCATTCGGGGGCCTTTCTTGCACTATCCAGCCCGCAGCTAGGTCACCACGGCCGCCACGCAAGTGACGTTGGTCTCAGCGGCCGCATTTACCGCCTGGTGATAGCTTAGTACTCGGCAGGGGCGCCCGGGCAAAGCACGCAAGAGGGCGAATATGGACGCCACGCTGCAAATTCGGGTCGGATTGCCGGTCGCCCTTATGTGGTTCAGAAAGCCCTCCTCGTCCCTGGCTTCCAGTAACCACAACAAAAAGCGATCCGAACGGGCCACCTCTTCCAGCATGGCCGGACTGGTACGATCGGCGTCGCCGAAGCGTTGCCCGACGTGACTCAGATCGGCTCCAGCTATGACGATCGTCCGATAATCTGAATGCTCGATCAATTGGCCGAGTGCGGCGGCGAAGTCCGCCAGCCCGGGACCGCGAGGTTTGACGCCGGCAGGATCGGCAGCAATCCCAGGGTCAGAACACAGAATCGGGACGATCGAAAACGGACGCTCGGCCATTAATACTTGCAGGATATGGAGTTGCAGCTCCACCGAGTGCTCGCTGAGGTGATCCACCTGGTCCTCGCACAGCGACATGCCCAGCCGCCGCTCAAGCTCGCAAACAAAGTTGCGGTCAGTCGGCACCCGGCCAAACGGGGTCTGAAAATCCTTGGTCGTGGCCACCACGGAGGCGGGCCGGCCGAAGTGATTAGTCCCCAGGATCACGAAACGATCCACCGGCAGAACCTGAGCCAACGTCGCATAAGCGTCGGCGTAACAGGGCGCGCCACGCTCATAGTCCAGATGCGGGGCGATGAGGCCGCGGACCTCACTTACCGGCGCTGCAACCCCGCCGGCGAGCACCCGCTCAATCTGCTGACGCAGGCCGACGGCATCGGGATACCGCTCGCGGTTGTCGCGGGTTGGCGAGTTATGATAGGCGTTGCGCCGGCGCTCAGACGCCTCCTCAGCCCGCTGGCCCCTGAGAAAGAGGCCCTCATCCAGCACGCGGACCAGATCGAGGATTTCGTTGGCCGGGAGGTCCTCTCCAGATGCTTGGCGGAACGCGAGCTGGATCTCCGCGCAAGAGTGGTTGCCGTCCAGATGTGCCAGGACGAAAACCGCGGCGGGCGAAACCGCCAGCGCTCGCGGCGCGAGCTGAGTCTGATCGTGCAAGGCGAAATACAGCCGCCCATTCTGGTCACGGAACGGGACGATCTCAATCGGACGCAGGGCCGGCAGTTTCTGGTCGGTCATTGTCCTATATCACAGCGCCAACCCGCAGCCCCAAGCGGAACGCGAAGGATCAGCGGGCCCCCGGACCGCTCGTGCTGGCCGCCGCTTTGCCTTCTGGCCCCCGCTGCGGGCTGCCCGAAGGTCGCTTACGGTCTCACCTCGCAGGCCCAACGGACCCGCGAGCCCCAGAATAAGTGTAGCGTGGGGTCCGTCAGCGATCGATTAAATTCGAACCGGAGGGCAGAGACTCCGTCGGGGTGCCTTTCCAGCACCCGAACGCGAAAACCGAGGTCGGCTAACCGATCCACCTCGTCAGGCAGGTCTTGGCCGGCAGCCTCCCGGATCAACCGGGCAAACGGTCCGGCAAAATACCGCTCGTCGGCCACCCGCAGCTCGATCGTATGATCATCGACCCAGGTCAATTCAGTGGCCGTGACCGCTCCCAATAAACGCGAGGACCAAGTCAGCGGTATCAATCGCAGACCCGACCGGCCGGTAATCTTCTCCACGGCCAGCCGAGCGTAATGGCCGATCGCGGGCAGGTTGGCCACGTACAGCGTGTCGCCGTCCTTCAGTCCGCTGGGTGCCGAAGCGATTTCCTGCACCAGGCAGTCCTCCACGCCCTGACCGATCCGGAAAGCCAAGCCGTAGCAGTAACTACCGGCTGCAAACACGCTAGCCGAGACCACAAGGACGGTCCAGGCCAGACCGGCTCGGAATCGCCCGGCGACCGACGCTGGGCGGGGTCCGCCCGGGCTCAACCGACCGAGTGCCAGCCCGGCAGTCAGCGCCCAGCCGATGCCGGGCAGGTACAGATGGTGCGGGGAAGCGAAGACCGGCAGCACGGGCAACATAAACCCCAGCAGCCAGGCCAGCCCGACCAAGCCGGGTGGCCGCCGCCAATATCGCAGGTATAGGAGCGCCAACAAGACGGCGATGGGCGCTGACAGGCCGTAGAAAAGGAGCGGCCGCTCCTGAAAATAAGGCAGGCCGGCAATCGGCACACAGGGAATCAGCAGAAACTCCCCCAGCAGATAGTACCAGGCCTTGTCCCAGACGAAGCGCAGAAAGCCCGGATCGTCGACCGGGACGACGTATGGTCGCGGCGGGATGGCCGCCCCGCCCAGCATGAGCCGGCGAACGAGGAAGTAGCCGCCCAGCAAAACCGCCGCAGTGAAATAGAAAGCCAGGGCCGAGCGAGTCCGCTTACGCCATACCAGCGGCTCGGCCGAAGCGACCACCAGGGGGAACACCACCGCGTTCTCGCGGCAGCCCAGGGCCAGTGTAAAGAACACCAAGGAAGCGATCGCCCACACTAGCGGACGGTCCCGCGGCCGGGCCCGCGTTGCGCACAGATCACGGGTCGAAGGCCCCGGGGGGAGAGGTTGGAATCCTGGCCAGCCGCGGAAGCGGGCAAAGCAAAGGGTGGCCGCCAGCAGAAACGCGGTAACCATCAGCTCAGTCTGGCAGGCGATCCATTGCACGGTCGGAACATGGGCCGGATGAATCGCGAACAGTCCGGCCACCGCCCAGGCCAGCGTGCGGGAGCTGCCCAGCCGGCGTAGGAGGATCATCAGCAGGAGGCAGTTGACCAGGTGCCAGACAAGCGAGGCCAGGTGCAACGCAGCGGGGCTCCACCCGGAAAACATGTAAGAGAGCTTCATGAGCCCGAAGGCGACCGGACGGAAGAAGCGGAGGGTCGTCTCCGGCAACCACCAGAGCTTGACGACTCCGCCGACCAGTTCGAGCTGGCAAGCGTCAGTCAGCCCCCGCAGGGACCAGTCGGCCTGGCGGAGTTGCTGAAAGTGGGCGTGGTCGTCCATGAAAAGGCCGGTCGGCAGGGAGGGGCCGTGCAGCAGGAAGACCAGCGCCGCCAGGCAGAGCGTGGCCGGAAGCGGCCGGCGGGGATATGGATCGCACCGATGGTACGCCGATCCAGCGGTCATCTGGGTTCGGCCGGAGGGGCAGGCGGGGCGGGGTAGATGGC
>CAYZXK010000087.1:0-4388 GCA_964482395.1 uncultured Planctomycetales bacterium
GTCCGCACCGGCGGCGCGGCCTTCCGGCCGGTCGGACGGTACCTGGCCACCCCCTGAAACGGAACCTGGGGCTGACCGTTCACCACCACAGGCACCATGCGACCGACGGCATTCTTGACCAGTTCAACCGAGGATTTCGACATTTGGCGATCCTTCAAACAGGCACTTCCGGCCGGCAGGCGCATCCCGTCCGCCCTGACCGGCACATCCCGTCCACTGTGTGTCTCAGGCCCCGAGCGGGCTCGACGGATAGTATGTCGCCCCGCCGTTGACCGGGCAATCCGACCGGGCGGCCTGAAAAAGCCTGGTCCGGCCAGGTTTCAATTACCGGCCGGTGCCAGTTGCGGCGCGCGGGCGGCTGGTTTACGGTTCCAGGCTGGTTTTCATGGCGTGTCATTGGCGCAGGCGGCTCGTCCGGCCTAAGGGCAAGTCTCGGCCCGACGGTCATTCCCGGCGCCCTGGTCGAGCAGAGGGCAGGTCATGGCATTCGAGATCGCGTCCGTGGATGTTTGGACCGGGGAGGTCGAGGACCGGCCCGAGGCCCTGCCGGAGAAGTTGGAAGCGCTTCACCGGGCCGGAGCAAATCTGGATTTCGCCATCCTTCGGCCTTCCGCCCAGGTAACCTCGAGCGTCGGTCTGCTGTTCGTCGCCCCCCTGTCCGGCCAGCAACAGATGCAGGCGGCCAGATCGGTGGGGCTGGAATGCTCCGGCGGTTTGCATGCCCTGCGAATCCGCGGACCCGACCGGCCAGGGCTGCTGGCCGAGATTTCTCGGACGCTGGCAGACGCCGGCATACAGATAACCTCGCTGTGGGCCACTGCCCTGGACCAGCGGAGCATGATGTACCTCCGGTTCCAGTCCGGCCCGGACGCCAAGCGGGCCGCAGAACTTCTCCGGGCCAAGCTGGGAACCCGGTAGCCCAGGGCCCAATGGCAGCCGGGGCCCCGATTCTCCCCAGTTGGCATACGCTGGCCGGTCGGCTAGCGTAGTGCCCGGCGGAAAGTGTGAGGTATCGGACCCGAGCCGCGCCTGTCAGGCGACGGCTCGGCGCAACACTGCCGGCAAGTGCGGTGTCGCGGCCCTCCCCTACGGTCGGAGCTCGGACCGTTGGCTCCGCGCTGACGCCTGGGGCTTTGATGAGTCGCAGTTGCGGTCCGGGCGTCAGGCCAGGCTGGCGGCAAAATGACCCCATTATATCTGTCGATCGTCATTCCGGCATACAACGAAGCCGGCCGGCTTGGTCGGACTCTGGAGAGAATCCGCCAGTACGCGTCAAAGGCCGCTCAATCATACGAAGTAGTCGTGGTCGATGACGGCAGCCGAGACGGGACCGCCGACCTGGTTCGAGCCCTGACCGACCCCCGCCCACTGACACTTCGGTTGCTCGTCAATCCCGCCAATCGGGGGAAGGGTTACAGCGTGCGGGAGGGCGTGTTGGCGGCGAGCGGCGACCCCATCCTCATGTCCGACGCGGACCTTTCCACCCCGATCGAGGAGCTGGAGAAGCTGCAACCGTGGCTGAGCCGCGGGTACGACGTGGTGATAGGGTCCCGGGATCTGCCGGACTCGCGTCTGGATCCGCCCCAACGGTGGATGCGTCGGCTGATGGCCCGAGCATTCCGAACCATACGCCGTCGGCTGTTGCTGCCGCAGATTCTGGATACCCAATGCGGATTCAAGCTGTTTACCCGATCCGCGGCCCGCGACCTGTTCTCGCGGCTGACGGTCAGCGGCTGGCTCTTCGACTGCGAGGTGCTGGCCCTAGCCCAACGGCTGGGATATCGAACCAAAGAGGTCGGCGTGGTCTGGCAGCACCACCCGGACAGTCGGGTCCGGCCGCTGCGTGAAGCGATCAGCGCGGTTCCGGTCCTGATGTGCATCCGCCGACGCGTTGGCCGGGTCCGGCCCGGTCCGCTTTTCAGCCGGTCGCCAGGCTGAAGGTCACGTCCACCTCGACGGTGGCGTTCAGTGGGAGTTCGGCCACGCCGACCGCCGCCCGGGCGTGGCGCCCGGGCGGGCCGAAGACCTCGACCAGCAGGTCGCTGGCCCCGTTGGCAACTTTGTGCTGCTCGGTGAAGCCGGGATGGGAGGCGACGTAGACGACGACTTTGAGCACGCCGGCCAGATTATCGACGCCTCCGGCCGCATCGGCGGCGGCCGCGATCGCGTTTAGCGTGCACAACCGTGCCGCAGCCTGAGCCTGTTCCAGGCTGCATCCGTCGGGGCCGCCGACTTTGCCGCTGTATGCCAGCTTCCCGTCCCGGATCGGAATTTGCCCGCTGAGCAGTAACCAATTGCCGCAGCGCAGGGCCGGCAGGTATGCGCCGACCGGCTTGCTGACCGGCGGCAAGGTTAGATTCAGTTCTCGCAAGCGTTCGCTCGGTTTGGTCATGACTCTTCTTCCAGCAAAAAGATATAAATGACGCCGAAAGCCTTCTCCTGCTCGGCCCGGACCCGGTGCGAGCGGATCAGTTCCAACAGGGCCAGGAACCGGCCGATCAGATCCATCCGCTGCACCTGTCCGTCGAACAGAGCCTGGAAGGTGATCGTGCCTTCGCGTTCCAGCACCGCCAGAATCTCAGCCGCGTACAGCTCAACCGGCACGTCCTCATAACGGATTTCCTGTTGGCCGGGCCCGCGCCCGATGGCGGCCATCACCTTGCCGAAAGCCGCCAGTAAGTCCCAGACTTGGACTTCCTCGAGTTCGACGCCTTGCAGCTCGGGCGGGAGGTCCACCGGTCGGCGGACGTAGCGCTTGGCCCGTTCATCGGCGGCCCGCCCCAGAAGCTGAGCCGCATCCTTGAAGCGTTTGTACTCGAGCAATTGCCGGACCAGCGGGACGCGGGGATCGGAGTCCTCATCCGCCGTCGGCAGCGCGGGCGTCGGCAGCAGGCAGCGCGACTTGATCTCCGCCAGAGTCGCCGCCATGACCAGAAACTCGCTGGCCGAATCCGGATCCAGCTCCTGAAGAACCCGGACATGCTCCTGATACTGCTCCGCGATCCGCGCAATCGGTATGTCGAGGATATCCACCTCGTCACGCCGGATCAGATACAGCAGCAGGTCCAGGGGGCCGGTGAATACGTCAAGTTGTACGCGGTAGTCCGACAATGTCCGGCTCTGCAAGTACCTTCCAGGCGCAGCTCATCCTGATCCCCGGCTTTGCCGGTGCCGCCGGCTCTGGCCGCTTGGGCAGAGCCTCTTACAGGTCCGCGGCCCGCACGATGCCGCAGGCGTCGCGGACCTCGGCCATCACCTCCCGGGCCACTTCCCGGGCTTTGCGGCCTCCGGTCCGGAGTATGTCCTCGACGTCGTCCGGCCGGGCGGCCCATTGGGCCCGCAGTTCCCGCCGCGAGCCGAACTGCGCCTCCCATAATTCGTACAGCCGCTGTTTGGCCTCCCCGTAACCCATTCCGCCGGCGCGATACCGTCGCTCCCATTCCGCCGTCTCCTCCGGCGAGGCCATCAGCTTGATCAGGCGGAAAACGTTGCAGTTCTCAGGCTCTTTGGGGGCTTCCACCGGGGTGCTGTCGGTCTTGATGGACATGATCTTCTTGCGGATCACCTTGGGGTCGCCGAACAGTTCTATGACGTTGTTGTAGCTCTTGCTCATCTTCTGCCCATCCAGGCCCGGGACGACCGGGGTTTCATTGAGCCGGGCCTCGGGCCGTTTGAATACCGGACGGAAGGTCTGGTTGAAGTACCCGGCCATGTCCTGGGTGAACTCGATGTGCTGCACCTGATCCCGCCCGACCGGCACGATATCGCTGCGATAGATGAGGATGTCCGCGGCCATCAGCAGCGGATAGCAGTAGATTCCCATATTCGGCACGATGCCCTTGGCCACATAGTCCTTGTAGGTCGTGGCCCGGTCCATCAATCCCTTCCCGGTGACGGTTGCCAGGATCCAGGCCAGTTCGGTGACTTCCGGCACATCGCTTTGCCGAAACAGATTGACCCGGCCAGGATCCAGCCCCATGGTCAGATAATCCATCGCCACGTTGCGGGTCAGTTGCCGCAGAAACTCGGCGTCGTGGACGGTAGTCAGCGAATGATAGTTGGCGATGAAGTAGAACCCTTCATGCTCGTACTGTAGCTCGATGTGCTGCTTCATAGCCGCAAAATAGTTGCCCAGATGAAGCTCGCCGGTGGGCTTGATCCCTGACAGGGCGCGCATTGTCTACTCCACGGACCGCCGTCCCCCCGCAAACTTGCGAACATGATACTGCCTTTGCCGCTGCTGAAAACCTCCCACCCCTCAGCCCCCCAGAGCGGCTGCTGATCACGCATATTGCCCTGTGCGGCCGGGGTCGGCACCCTCGCCACCCATCACGCCGAAGCTAACGGAGAGGGGGGGATTCGAACCCCCGGGTAGCAAACGCTACCAC
>CAYZXK010000088.1:0-14315 GCA_964482395.1 uncultured Planctomycetales bacterium
GCCGATCCTGGGGACACCCACGCTGCCGGGACCGCGCGCCAGCCGCAGCGGCCGCCGCCTGGCCGACGCTCCGCAGTCCGGCCACGGCCCGCCAGTCAAGCCGCTTCTGCTCCGGCTGCGCCCGCGCAAGCCGGAATTATAGTCATAACATACCCCGACCTTGCGAGTTACGCCACTACCTGCCGGCAAAAGTTCGCAAGAATCCACTGGGACCGGGTCGAGCAATCGCTCGAAGAGGAAGGATGTCCCAATTGGGCTTTTCCTTATTGACAGGGATTCCAGGGCCCTGTAACTTCACGGCCCCGGCCCGGGAGCCCGACAGTTCAGTAGAACACCCGGATGCTGAAGCTGGTCGGCAGCGCGGTACATCCCGGAGCGACACCTGTCGGCCGTCCCCCGGCACCCCGGTTGGCGCGAGGTCGCCATGAGAGTCTTCATGCTTGGGTGGGAATTTCCCCCCTTCATCAGCGGGGGCTTGGGCACAGCCTGTTATGGTCTTACCCGGGCTCTGGACCATTTGGGAATCGAGGTTCTTTTTGTCCTGCCGCGGTCGGTGAGCAGCCCGGGAGAGGGCCGCGTGCAAGTCCTGTCAGCGACCGGAGCTGCGCCGGGTCGCACCGGCGTGTTCCGACACACCCGGTTCCGGGCGGTGCCGGCCGCTATCCAGCCTTACCTGCGTCCGGAGGATCTGGCAGCCAGCGAGCGCGCCATGGGGGTGCCCGGCGGCCGGCTGGCACCGGGGGCTCCCGGGGCTCGTCGGGGGGTGCGTCTGGTCTCCGCGCCGCCCGAGTGGGAGGGTGGCCCGGTCGGCGATGCCGCGGGGGTCTACACCGGCGACCTGTTCAGTCAGGTCGATCGCTACGCGGCCTTGTCCTGCGCCATCGCCCAGGAAGAGGATTTCGACGTTATTCACGCTCATGACTGGATGACCTTCCCGGCCGGCATCGCTGTGCGGGACCTGACCGGCAAACCGCTGGTGGTTCATGTGCATTCCACCGAGTTCGACCGTTCGGGCCTGAACGTCAACCAGCGGATTTACGACATCGAGCGGGCCGGTATGCACGCTGCCAGCAAGGTCATCGCCGTCAGCCACCTGACCCGGAATGTCATCCTCAAGCACTACGGCGTGGACCCGCGCAAGGTGGAGGTGGTCTACAACGCCATTGATGATGAGGAGGATCAGGGCGGCAAGCCTCCTCTGCCACCGATCAGACGGGATGAGAAAATCGTGTTGTTTCTGGGCCGGGTTACCATGCAAAAAGGCCCGGAGTACTTCTTGGCGGCCGCCAAGCGGGTCCTGGAGGTAATGGAGAATGTCCGGTTCGTGATGGCCGGCAGTGGCGACATGATCCGCCGTATGATCGAGCTGGCAGCCCAGATGGGCATCGGCCACAAGGTCCTGTTCACCGGCTTTCTGCGTGGAAACGACGTGCGGCGGGTTTTCCGGATGGCTGACCTGTACGTGATGCCGTCGGTTTCCGAGCCCTTCGGCCTCACGCCGCTGGAGGCTCTCTCCCACGACGTGCCGGTTTTGATCTCCAAGCAGAGCGGGGTGGCCGAGGTGCTGACGCACGCCCTGAAGGTCGACTTCTGGGACGTGGACGAGATGGCTAACAAGATCATCGCCGTGTTGCGTCATCCGCCGCTGCACGCCACGCTGCGCGACCACGGGAGCATCGAAGTAAAGCGGTTCAGTTGGTCGGACACGGCGTCCAATTGCATCAAGGTCTACCAGGCGGCGATGGGCGTGCCGGCGGCCTGAGCATCTCTCCATGGCGTCGGTCTGCTTCTACTTTCAGGTACACCAGCCGTTCCGGCTGCGACGGTTCAGCATCTTCGATCGCGGGGCAGACTACTTCGACAACCCCGTCAACCAGGAACTGCTCCGCAAGGTGGGCACCCGCTGCTATCTCCCGGCCAACGCGGTCCTGGCCGAACTGATCGACCGCTATCCCGGTCAGTTCAAGGTGGCCTTCAGTCTGAGCGGGCTGGTGATCGAGCAATTCCAGCGGTTCATGCCGGAAGTGCTCGAGTCCTTTCATAAGCTGGCGGAAACCGGGGCGGTCGAGTTTCTGGCGGAAACCTACTACCATTCGCTGGCCTTCCTCTACTCGCGTCAGGAATTCATCGAGCAGACCGAACTGCACCGGCAGCTCATGCGGCGGCTCTTTGGCCAGACGCCCCGGGTCTTCCGCAACACCGAGCTGATCTACAACAACGCCTTGGCCGCGGCGGTGGCCGAGCTGGGCTACCGGACCGTGCTGTGCGAAGGGGCTGATCACCTGCTGGGCTACCGTTCCCCGACTTTCCTGTATCACCCGCCCGGCCTGCCGGACGTGAAGCTCCTGCTGAAGAACTACCGCCTGTCGGACGACATCGCCTTCCGATTCAGCAACCGGAACTGGCCGGAATACCCGCTGACGGCCGACAAGTTCGCCCGGTGGATCGGACAGGTCAATGGCAACGGATACGTGGTGAACCTCTTTCTGGACTATGAAACTTTCGGCGAGCATCAGTGGGCCGAGACCGGGATCTTCGACTTCCTACGCTGCCTGCCCGAGGCGGTGTTCAAGCTGCCGGATATCGACTTCAAAACGCCGGGCGAATGCGCTGAGAGTTACGAAACCAGCGGGGAATACGATGTCCCCCATATGATTTCCTGGGCCGACGCGGAGCGCGACCTCTCCGCCTGGCTGGGCAACGCCATGCAGTCCAACGCGCTGCATGAACTGTACCGGCTGGAGCCGCTGGTCAAGAAACGGGGCGATGAGGCCCTGCTGCATGATTGGCGGCGCCTCCAGACCTCGGACCATTTCTACTATATGTCCACCAAGCACTGGGCCGACGGCGACGTGCACAAGTACTTCAATCCCTACGACTCCCCCTACGACGCATTCATTAATTTCATGAACGTGCTCGACAACCTGCGAACCCGCCTGACCCGCTGATGACCGCAGGCCAGCCCCGGCCGTCCAGCCCGCTCTGACCGCGGGGAGCTTTCCGGCTGACACGGCCTGGCACGGCCGCTACCATGGGACTCGGTCCGCCCGGACGCCGCATTATCCCGGTCGAGGTGGCCATGCGCCTGACCCTAGCGCTGATCTTGGGGCTTTTTGCGATTTATTGGTCGGTCGCCGTTAGCGGCCCGCGGGCGGTCGGATTGTGGCAGGACGACGCGATCTACCTCTGCACGGCCAAGTCGCTGACGGAGGGTCGCGGGTATCGACATATTCAGATTCCGGAGACCCCGCTTCAGACCAAGTACCCGATCCTGTACCCGGCCCTACTGACGCCAGGGTTTCTCTTCGGTCCGCCGTACCCGCGCAACCTGCCTTGGCTCCTGGCGCCCTCGGCCCTGGCCGCCGCCGGCCTGGTCGCGCTGGCCGTGCACTATTGGCGAAAGGTTTTCCAAGAGGACTGGCGGCTGATCCTGCTGGGGGCCGTGCTGGCGGCCTGCTCCCCGGTTCTCCTTTCATTCGTGCGGTTCACCATGAGCGATCTGCCCTATGCCGTTCTGGCGATGGCAACAGTTCTGGTAATCGACCACCACTACTCGCACGCGGTCAGTGCTCGAACTCGCCGGACCTGGCTGGTCGTTGGTGCGGTGCTAGCCAGCCTGGCGGTCCTGACCCGCGGGATCGGCCTGACCCTGGCGGCCGCCTTCCCGATCCTTCTGCTTTTCCGCAGGGCCTGGAAAGATGCAGCCCTTTGGGTGCTGATTATGGCAATCTGCCTGGCCCCCTGGCAGGTGCGGCAGATGCTCGCCATGCGGGCCAACGGGCCCATGCAGGATGCTCTGCTCACCGCACCCGAGCTGAGCTACGCCTTGTGGCTGCCCCACAGCTTGACTGATACGGCCCGGGTGATCGGCCAGAACACGCTCCGTCTGCTTTTCGGACTGCTCTACCTGCAACTGGCCTTCCCGTCGGCCGCGGTGGCTCGTTGCCTTCAGGCCCCGTCCTGGGCGACCGTCGGGCTCCATCTGGCGGCTTGGCTGGCCGGGTTACTGCTGCTGGTCGGATTCCTGTGCAGTGTGCGGCAGAGATTGCGCCTGCTGCACGTTTACGCGGTCCTATATGCGGCCGTGACCCTGGCTTGGCCTTTCGAGCCCTATCGCTTCCTGATTCCCTGGACGCCATTCCTGCTCTACTTTCTGCTGACCGGGCTGACGCGGGTTGCAGGCGCGGCTCATCGGGCCAGGTGGATCCGGGGCGCGGCGGCCGCTCTGATCGGCCTGTTGCTGCTGGTAGCGTTCATCCGCGACAACCTGTTGATAGTCACCAGCACCGAGCGGCGATACTTCCTCCGCGAGTTCCCGATCGACTGGACGGAAGTTCGAGCGGTCGAAGAGTGGGTGGCGGCCAACACGCGGCCCGACGATCGGCTCGCGGCTGCCAACAATGCCGCCCTGTTCCTTTCAACCGGGCGAACAGGTCACTACTTCTGGCCCGATACCGATCCGTATCGACTTTTCTACGGTCCGGACCGGGACTGGCGGACTTTCTGCGTCCAGAACAGTGATTCCGAGGGCCGGCACCTACTCCAGGAGCTGGAGCACCGATTGGATCAGGTCTACCGGGAAGCCGGAATCGCCTATTACATCGAACACCGGGAGATTGATGTCGGCCTGGGAGCCATGAGCCGATATGTGCGAGCCCGCCCCGAGCGGTTCGTGCCGGTCTTCCGGACCCCGGGCGGCACGTTCACCGTCTTTCGCCTGCGCTGGTCGCAACCGACTCAGTCGGCGGGATGGCCGGCCAGGTCGTAGCATTCCGGCGGCCCCACCAAGTCCGTCCACTGGCCTTCCCGGACCAGAAACTGACGGATGTGCCAGCACAGGTGGCACTTATTGGCGTAACCTGCCGGTAACTGGCGGTAACCGAGGGGCACGACCCGCTGGAGCAGGCCGTAGCTCCCGCCGCTCACCACCGCTTCCAGGACCGGGTGCCTTTTCCACTGGTCGCCCAATCGCCGCCACAGTCGCTCAACGTCCGAGTCATCCGCGACCCGCCCAAGGATGATGCCCGCGCAGGTTCCGGGAAAAACGTTGCCGTAAGGATCGATATGGATATGGCGGCTGTGGAGGATCTCGGTCCGACAGTTTTGTCCGCAGAATGCGGCCGCCGGGCTGGTCGGTAGGCCGGGCGCCAGTTGGGCGGCCGCCCGGCCGGTGAGGCGCTCGCGGTGGGCAGCCAAGGACCGGTAAAAAGCCGCAGTCCGATCCGTCGTATCACTCAGGGCTTCGCCACCCGGGGCCTGCCTGAAGAAGTCCCACCATCGCACCATGACCCGCCCGCGTCCCAATACCCGCCGGGCGATCTCCACGCAACGCCGAACGCGGTCAAAGGGCACGAATTGCTGATGAAACACGTCGGTACTGACGACCAGCTTGCCAACCCCCAAAGCGTCCAGCAGTTCCAGCCGAGCCCGGGTTGATCCGTCATCCGTGGCCCAGAAAGCGTTGGTCTCCACTTTCTCGACCAGCGTCAGACCGACATCCCGCGCCGCTCGGATGATGCGAACCAGCCGCGACCAGTCACCGAACGGTTCGCCCCCGGTCAGATGAATCCGCATCGTCTTGCCGGCGGCCGCCGCGAGCCGGTCCAAGCCACGCCACAACCCGACCGCCCGTTCCGGATCCATCCACAACCCATGCTCCGGCCCGCCGCAAACGTAGCAGAAGGCACAGCGCGCATTGCACCAATAGGTCAGCATCAGGCCGGCAAACTCCCAGACCGCCAATTCCGGGTGCCCGCCCGCCTGGCTCGCTTGGTGGGATACAGGTCGGCTGTTCACGGCGCGATTGTAGCAGCCTGAGCAAGCGCCCGCCCGTGCGGCCGCAGATCGACCGGCGTCCGGGGCTCGGCATCAGACCCGTCCCTGAGGTTTCCAGTGGCGTCGGTTGGGCCCGTCGCTCGCGGTCCGATGCAGGCGGGCGCTAGGAGTCGATTTGCACGGCCAGAATCGTCAGGTCGTCCAGCGGATAGCCCATTCGCCGAAGGGTCCTCTGGCGTCCGGCAATCTGAGCCAGGGCGACCTGCGCCCCCTGCTCCCGCAAGGTGGCGTACCAGGCCGACCTGGTTATCGGATGATTCGACAGGCCGATCTCATCGGTGAAGGTGGCCACCGGCGCCGCCGCGGCCGGGCCTGGGCTGCTGAACGAAGCGACTGAGCCACAGGCAGCGTGAGCCGGCTCCGGCACCGCGCGGCACCGGGCCTGCGAGGCAGCCGTAGGTTCCACCTGGGCCACGACCCGCTCCAGACCGTCAGAATAAAAGAGGATGCAATCGCCCGGCTCCAGCTCGATAGTCCGCAGCTCATAGCGGCACTTGGGGACCACGCCGACCACCCCGCCCGGGGCGTCGATCAGGCGCAGGCTGCCGTCAGAGCGGCGGTGTATAGGGTAAGGCGCGCCAGCCCGGGCCAGAGACATTCGTAGCGTGCGCACGTTCAGGACCGCGTAGACGGCGGCTACGAACGGACACTCGCTCAGACGGGCTTCCAAAACATCGTCGTTGAGCCGGCTGAGGACCTCGTCCGGCGACAGCAGCCGGTAGCCGTCCTTCTCGATCTCCTTGCCGCGCAGGGCCCGCTTGATGTACACGGTCAGGAGGGCAGCGGGTATGCCGTGCCCGCTGGCGTCGGCCAGGGCAATTCCCACATGCTCTTCGTCCAGTCGTTGCACGTCGTAAATGTCGCCGGACACGTAGTCCACCGGCCGGAAGACGAGCTGGAACGAGACCGGCCCACAGCGCGGAAGCGTCTCGGGCAGGAAACCGCGCTGCACTCGGCTGGCCAATCGGAGCTGGTTGAGGTAGTGCTGGGCGAGCGTGCTGGAATGGGTCATGCGCCACCGTATGCCTGGGTTGTCAGCGTCTTGGGTCGCTCTAGCTCAACCCTAGCATCGGCTGGTTTGGACCCCCAGCTTGCCTTGCCGACCAAACCGGATCCCCGAGGGACGGTCAGATCGGCCCCGGCACATGGGCCGCCTCGTACAACGCGATCGCCTGGTGCAGCTCCTCGGCGGAAGCGGCCCGGGCCACGGCCTGACGGAAATCCTCGATGTTGTACAGCCGGCTGATTTTGGCCAGAGCCTGGATGTGCGGGCCGGTCTGGTCCGGCGGGCTAAGCAGAAGGACGACGAAGGTGACCGGGCGGCCATCCAGACTCTGGAAGTCCACCGGCTCGGCCGGCTTTCCGGCCGCTATCAACAGGTGGTCGCAACCGGTGGTCTTCCCGTGCGGAATGGCCAGGCCATAGCCGACGCCGGTAGTCCGGTCCGCCTCCCGCTTCAGGACCGCGGCCAGCGCCGCATCCCGGTCCAGCAGCTCCCCGGATTGGTCCAGGACGTCTATGAGCTGGGTGATGACGCCGGTTTTGTCCGCGGGCGCAAGCGGCACGCGTATTCGCTCTGGAGTCAGGATTTTGCTCAGTTCCATAGTTGCGTCCAGGGGCGATGCCCTAAGCCTATCAGGTTAATCGGGTTGGCCTACGGATTCCAGGTCGCCCGACCGGTTTGTCGTCGGGTCGGCTTGTACCAGGCGAGGCGCCAAGTCGGCAACTGCATCAGCGGCCTGGGCGGCCATGGAGCTAACATATGTTCTATCAACGACTTAGGCTAGCGCGGGCAGGTAGCCCGGCCTCCCGGAGCATTCTGAGTGGGTCGGGACGCTACTCCTCCAGCTCGTCCCCTCGCGGGCGAGGCCGGCTGGTGGTATGATCCGGTTTTGCGCTGTCCACAGGCGAGTTACCGAGGTTTCATAGGCGAGGTTTCAACATGAGGAAGTTCCGTCTGTTCACGCCCGGGCCGTGCGCCGTGCCCGAAGAAGTCCTGATCGAGATGGCCCGTCCGTTTCACCATCACCGGACCGACTGGTTCAAGGGCATAATGAAGCAGGCCAGCGAGCGTCTCCAGAAGGTCCTCTGTACCCAAAACGAGGTGATCATAATAACCGGGTCGGGTACGGCGGCGGCCGAGGCGGGAATTATCGGCTGCAATCCGCCGGGCTCGAAGCTTTTGACCATTGAGGGGGGCAAGTTCGGGCAGCGCTGGGGCGAGATTGCCGAGCAATTCGGCATCAACGTGGTCCGACACCCCATCGAGTGGGGCACCGCTCCCACTGCGGAGATGGTGGCCGATTTCCTCAGGAAGGACCCCGCCATCACCGCGGTCATGGTGGTTCACAGCGAGACCTCCACCGCCACCGCCTGCGACCTGAAGGCCATCGGGCAGGTCACCAGCCGGGCCGGGAAGCTTCTGCTGGCCGACTGCATAACTTCGGCCGGAGCCTTGCCGCTGAAACCCGACGAGTGGGGAGTAGACGTGGTTATAACCGGGGCGCAGAAATCGCTCATGCTTCCGCCGGGCCTCGGCTTCCTGGCGGTCAGCGACCGGGCCTGGCAGGTGATCGAGGAAAACCAGGGGCAGCACGCCTACTACCTGAACCTGAGCAAGGCCCGCAAATCCGCCAGAGAATCCGACACCCCCTATACCCCGGCCCATCTTTTGGTCCGCGGGCTGGTCAAGGCGCTGGACGTCCTGCTGGAGGAAGGGATGGAGCAGGTTTGGAAGCGGGTGGCGGCCATGGCGGCGGCGACCCGTGCGGCGGGCCAGGCAATCGGCCTGAAGGTTTTTTCCCAGTCGCCGTCCGACTCGGTGACCGCCCTCTGCCCGCCGGCTGGCATTGCGGTCAAGGATATCCGCAACGAGCTGGAGCGACGTTACGGCATTGAGTCGGCCGGCGGTCAGGACCAGCTCAAGGGCAAGATCTTCCGGCTGGGCCACATGGGTTACGTAGACGAGATGGACACCGTGCTGGCGATCGCAGCCCTCGAGCAAGTTCTTTACAAGCTCGGCCACAAGTTCGAACTGGGTGCTGGAGTGACCGCGGCTCAGAAGGTGCTGGCGGAGCGGCTGTAAACCGGGGGGCGAGAGGGGCGCCGCCGGCTTCGACGGCACGTCCACGCCACCCAGGCCGGCGCTGGAATAACCGGCCCCCGCTCAGCCTGCCTCGTGCGGCAACGGCGCCGCCGCTGACGCTGTGAGCGGCTACTTCTGCTCCGGGTTTTCCGACTCGGATTTCTTGGGCCCAGCGGCGCCCTTCCTGCCGGTCGGCTGAGCGGCCTCGGTCTGGATTCGCCGGCCCTCGGAGTCCTGCGTGATGACCCAGTTGCCGGATGCGTCTATCCGGGCCCGCACCACACTGAACGTCTTGCAGTCGTCGCACCAGAACACGACCAGGTTGGCGGGGTAGTTGGGGTCGCGGCGGCGCCTGTCCGGGCTGTCGAGCCACTCCTTATACTGGGCCGGGCTCAACTCGTAGTGCTTGCCGCACTTCTCACAGATCCATTGGGTCTCGAACCCGGTCTTGGGATAGGTGGTTTCCTTCTTGCCGCGTGTGAAGAAGAAGAACCCGGCGGCGACCAGGGCGCCGACGATTACCACCAGCATTACGACGTTCTTTACCGTGGGCGACATGCTTCCACCTTTGTTTAAGCGACGTGCTCCGCAAGACCACGCATCTTGACGGAGCACGTCGACCTGTCAGCTATTATGTACCCGTCCGGGCATTTGCCACGGACATACGGCCGCTACCGCGGCGGGTTGCAGTTCTTCTCCGGTATCGTGTAATAGGTAGTCTTCGGCTCCTGAGCGATCCTTACCCATTCTGGGCAGATGGCAGACCAGCCCACGCCGCACCAGGCCCGGGTGTCCATCAGTTTGTACTCGGCGTGCGAGTCGAGGAAGCCGACCACGTGACGTGAGAACTTGCCATGGGCGCCCATCTCGGCCGTCCCATGACCCACGCCCCAGTCCATCGGGTCGTCCAGGTACATGACATAGCTGCCGCTGTACTTGGCCAGGACCTTCTTGACCAGCTCGCGACCGATATCGATCCACGTGAAGCCGTCCTGCCACGGGTCAGTGTCCCCGTGGAAGTTAACGTCCATAAGCGCGTGGAGATTATACTGGTAGCTGGTGCCGACGTCATCGTAGGTGCTGATGCCGGTTTCGGCTTTGCTTCCGCCGGCCGACCAGTCGCCGCGCTGGTTGGAGAAGCGGTCGCCGGGGCAGTGCAGGACCTCGACCTCGGCCCGCTTGACGACACTGGTGCCCTCATAGATGTCGTCGGGCATCTTTCCGCCCAGGATGTAGGTGTTCATCGGGCGCTCGCGACCGAGCCAGTAGAACGCGCCGCCGTCTCGGGTCTTCCAGTAGTCGTCGCAGGTCTTGCCGCCGTAGTACCAACTGCAAATGCCGCCCCGCTCGGTCACCCAGAAGGGGTAGTTGTCGTCGTAGTCCAGCAAGTACTGGACGGTGCTGGTGGTAAGCTGCCGGAAGTTGGACAGGCACTTGGCCACCTTGGCCTGCTCGCGGGCATCCCTGAGGGACGGCAGCAAGATCGAGATCAGCAAGGCGATGATAGCCACCACAACCAGTAGCTCGATCAGCGTAAAAGCGCTGCGAGCCGTCACGAGTTTGCGTTGCATCACTAAGCTCCTGTTACGCCAGTTTACCTCAGGCTCCGGGTCAGAGCCTCTCACCATGCTTTGGTTTGACGCATGCCCGCCTTCCAGGGACGCTGGCAATCGCCCCAGTCGGCTCGGCCGGCTTCAGAAGCGCAGACTCCAGCACTTCCGGCCGGCCATCTGAATGTCCGCAAAAAAGCTCCCCGGCGCCAAAGCAATTTTTGGCGGCCGGTCAGGAAGACGGCCGGCTTCGACGGCCAGCGGTCCCGTAACATCCTGTGTGCACGCAGGTTACATCTGACGGCCACGGCCGGCTGACCCGGGCCCCGGGCGAGACCGCCGACCGATCGCGAACGGGTACCGCCTGCTCCGCTCAGCTCGCAGCCGCCTCCAGCTGGTCCCGGATCGGACGCCTCGGGCCGTCGCTCACGCCCCGGGCTCTGATCGGTCAGTTCCTGCCCACCGGCCGGAATGGTTGGCGGGCCGGGCCTGTCCAGGAGACGGCCTCGGCTCATGCGGCCGGAGGGAGTAAGTATGTTTGGCCTTTGTTCGCAAACGCGGTATAGTCGGGCCCCCGGCGCAGGCACCTGGAGGCCAGCTCGGCGTGGACGCACAGGGCTTCGTGCAGCGACTTCAATCGGCGGCCCATTACCGCGGGCAGATCGCCGCCATACGAGTACTACCGGCCCGTCCGGCTCAGTTCAGCGATCCGCGCGCCCCCCTGCCGCCGGCGCTGGCGGTCATGTTGCGCAGCCAGGGCATCCAGCGACTTTATCGCCACCAGGCCGAGAGCTACGACGTCGTGCGAAGCGGCAATGATGTGGTTGTCGCGACGGGGACGGCTTCGGGCAAGAGTCTGTGCTATCACCTGCCGGTGCTGGCGAGCTTGGCGGAGGACCCCGAGTGCCGCGCGCTGTACATCTTTCCGGCCAAGGCCCTGGCCTATGACCAGCTCGGCAGCCTGGAGCGGATGGTCGAGCAGGCGGGGCTGGCCGCGGTGGCCCGGCCAGCCTGTTACGATGGGGATACGCCGACTCACAAGCGACCGGGCATCCGCCGGTCGGCGACCGTCCTGCTTTCCAACCCGGACATGCTGCACCAGGGCATTCTGCCGTACCACGCCAAGTGGGCCGCTTTTTTGGCGCGGCTGAAGTACGTCGTACTGGACGAGATTCACACCTACCGGGGGATTTTTGGCAGCCACGTGGCCGGTGTGCTGCGTCGGCTGCAACGATTGTGCCGACATTACGGCTCGACCCCCAACTTCATCTGCTGCTCAGCGACTCTGGGGAACCCGCGCGAGCTGGCCGAGCGGCTGACCGCCCGACGCATGATTTTCATCGACCAGGACGGCTCGCCGCGCGGGCAGCGCTTCTTCGTCCTGTGGAACCCACCCTGGTTGGAGGAGCAAACGCGGGTCTCCCGCAGAAGCGGAAACGTTGAAGCCCAGCATCTGATGCAGGCCCTGCTGGAAGAAGGAGCCGGGACAATCACGTTCACCAAGGCCCGGGTGGTCGCGGAGCTGATATACAAGTACGTGGCCGAAGCCCTCGGGCGTCGCCGGCCCGACCTGGCCCGCCGCATCCGGCCATACCGGGGCGGTTACCTACCGCTGGAGCGGCGGGAAATCGAGCAGAAACTCTTCAGCGGCCAGTTGCTGGGAGTGTGCACCACCAATGCGCTGGAACTGGGGATCGACGTCGGGTCGCTGGACGCATCCATCATTGTCGGCTTTCCGGGGACGTTTTGCAGCCTTTGGCAGCAGGCCGGCCGGGCCGGCCGTCGGCAGGAGCAATCCCTCTCGATCCTGGTTGCCTACGACGATCCGGTGGATCAGTACCTGATGCGAAACCCCGAGTTCCTCTTTGGTCAGTCGCCCGAACATGCCATCATCGACCCGGACAATCCGCACATCCTGGCCGCACAGCTTTGCTGTGCCGGTCAGGAGCTGCCGATCTCGGAGGCCGAACTGGCCGAGTTTGGGCCGCGGGCCGTCGAGGTGGCCCGGGTCCTGGCCCAGCAGCCGGGGAAGTTGCGGCTGACTGGAGAGCGGTACTATTGGGACGGCCGCGAGCTGCCCGCCACCCAGGTCAACCTCCGCACCATCAGCAACGCCACCTTCGCGATTGTGGACGTCACCGGGGGGCGTAACGAGGTCATCGGCCAAGTGGATTCGATCTCCGCGCCGGAGCTGGTCTATCCGGAAGCGGTGTACCTGCACCAGGGCGAAAGCTACATTGTGCGGCAGCTCGACCTGCCGGCCCGGGTGGCCCGCGTTGAGCGGCTCGACGCCGACTACTACACCCAGCCGGTTCTGGCCGATCAGTGCCGGATTATCGGCCAGCGGCTACACGGTGAATGTTTTGGCGGCCGGCGGTTCTTCGGCGACCTGACCGTACGATGGCAGACCGTGGCTTTTCGGAAGTTCAAGCTGTACACGCAAGAGCTGATCGGCCAAACCGCGCTGGATTTGCCCCCGCAAGAGGTCAACACTACCGGGATGTGGCTTCAGCCGCCGCCAAACGCCCTGGCCGCGGTGACCGATACCGGCCAGAAGGTCTACGAGGCCCTCAGCGGCATCCGCAACCTGCTGATGGTCGCCCTGCCCCCGCTGGCCATGTGCGATCGCTACGACATCGGCGGAATCGTCGACTCTTCGCAGCTCGGAGTCAGCGTCATCATTCTTTACGACCGCTACGAGGGTGGGGTCGGCTACGCCCGCCACGGATATGAATGCTGCGAAGAGCTGCTCCAGATGGCGCATGATCTGGCGACCAGTTGCCGATGCGAGGACGGCTGTCCAGGCTGCGTGGCGCCACCCAACCTGCGGGTGCCCATCCACCACGACCCGGATGTCAGCCGGGGCTATGCGATTCCCAGCAAAGCGGCCACATTAACACTGCTTCGGGCGTGGGTTCCGCCTAAGCGAGGGTAAAAACCCTTTTATCAGGGCCACCCTGTGCGTCTCAAGCGGGAGGCCGGCGCAGCTTGTCTTCGAGTCCCGCTGGTCCAATACCCTTCCGCGGCCGCCGACAGCTAAGGTGCGCCTGACGGGCCTGCCAATGAGGCGGCGGTGCTGAGTGAACGCGTGAAACGCGCAACCAGGGCTGCCGGGTTGCAGTTGGCCGGCGACAGGTTGGCCGCTCCCTGTCGGTCGAGGCTCTGAGGCGCCGTCGGGGTCTGGATTCGGCGTCGACAAGCTGACTTGCTTCCGAGGGTCACATGCCGGGCGTCGCTCGGCAGGGCGAGTTCAACCCGGTCGATCCTGTTGAGCCTTACGAACGGCTTTTTGCAGCAGCTCGTAGATTTCCTGCGGATGGGCGATATCCCGCCAGACCAGGGGTTGGCCGGTTTCAGTCGCGGTCCTCATGTGGACCGAGCCCAGCCGCAGCAGGTGTCCGTACCAGGGGTACTGCAAGCCGATCTGGCCGATCTGGGTCAGTCGGCGTTCGGCCACCGCAACGCTGAGCACGCCCTTGAAACGCATCACCCGCCGGTTGGTGAGCACGTAGAGCCGACTGGCCCACTGGAGCGTGGCCACTCCCAATCGCACTGCCACCACCCCGGCCAGCAGTTGGAACGGTAGAACGCTCTCCGGCACAGAGCCGGCCTTGATGGCCAGCGCGAGCAGGACGCCCAGCGCGGCGGCGGCGACAATCACACTCAGGGACGTCAGGGGAATGAACCACAGGGACGGTTTGATCGAAAGCTGGACAATCTCGTCGCCGTCCAGCAGCTCCAGGCGGGCCGCGGCGCTGGAGGAGGTCGCCGGCGGAGCCTCCGCGGCGGGACTGAGCTCGGGCAACAGCTCCTCGAACTGGCCCGCTCGGCTCATGGCACCAATC
>CAYZXK010000089.1:0-11016 GCA_964482395.1 uncultured Planctomycetales bacterium
CTACCTATAGAGAACCGGCCCCGGCGCGGACCGGGGCCGGTCGTAGGCTGGCTGCGAAACGAAGGAGGCGCGGTCCTGCTTGCGCTTATTGCAGCAGCGACAGGACCTGCGTCGGCTGAGCGTTGGCCAGCTTCAGCACCATGCTGGCCGACTGCACCAGAATCTGCTGCCGCGTCAGATTGCTGGTCTCCTGGGCGAAGTCGGCATCCCGGATCGAGCTTTCGGCCGCGGCCACGTTCTCGTACTGCACCGCCAGGGAGTTGGCGGTGGTGTCCAGGGTGTTCCGCTGGAAGGAGCCGAGCCGGCCGCGCAAGGTGGCTACCTGGGTCAAGGCGGTTCGCACGATCCGCTGGGCGGTGAAGAAGTTGCCTTCGCTGACGGCGTTGCTCTCGCCGGAGCCGAGCGAGTACAGGTAGCCGATGTTCGCGTCGCCCAGCGAGCTGGTGTTGATGGTGGCCAGGCCGATGGAGGCCATGGCGTTCAGGTCCAGAGTGGGGGCGATCATGAAGTTGGCGCCACCGCCGGTGACCGCGAAGGTGGCGGAGCCGCTAATGGTGCCGTTGGCGAAGGCGGCGGCCAGTGTGATGTCGGCGTCCAGGACCGAGGTGCGGCTGCTGATTACCAAGCCGGTACCCGTGATGCTCTGTCCGTTGACGTTAACTTCAACGTCCCGGCCATAGTCTTCGCCCGTACCGGCCACGGTGAACGTGCCGCTCAAAGCCCGCACCCTGACGAACTGCGAGGAGCCGTATTCGGTACTGTTCAGCCGCAGGGTGCTGCCGGCGATGGTCGCTGACACACCGGTCAGATCCGCGGACTGGTTGATGGCGTCTTTGATCTGCTCGAGGGTAGCAGAGGCCAGGGTGATCCGCTCGGTGCCGAGGTTGCCGGCCACCTCGATAGTGACGGGGGTGGCCCCGATCGATCCGCCGATGTAGCTGACCACGGCCAGCGAGGCGGTTTGGGTGACCTGGATCGAGACGGTGCGGGCTCCGTTTTGTGGGACTCGGACCGAGTTGAGCTGGAGGTGGGCGATATGGCTGGTAGTCACGCCGGACGTCGTGTAAGCCATGTCGCCGTTGAGCAGGCGGCGGCCGTCCAGCTCGGTCGAGTTGGCGATCCGGTTGATGGAGGCCAAGATGGTATCAATTTCCTGCTGGTTGGCGGCGGTTTCGTCGGCGCTGATGCCGGCCTGGTTGCTGGAGCGGTCGATCAGGTCTTCCAGATCGTTGAGCAGGCTGGTGATCTCGCTCAGGCCAGCTTCGGCGACCGCCACCACGTTAATGGCCCGGGCGATGTTGGTTTGAGCGGCCTGGATGGCCCGCTTTTCGGCTCGCAGGGCCTCCGAGGCGATCAGACCGGCCGGGTCATCTCGGCCCGCGTTGATTCTCAGACCGGTGCTGAGCCGTTCCAGCGAGGTGGTCAGCCGGTCATTCTGCATGTTGAGGATGCGTTGTGCTACAATGGACGTGACGTTGGTGTTGATGCGACTCATGATTAGCGCCTCCAAAGGCGGCCCGGCCGCCAACTGTCGCAAGCCTCCTGCGGGCCGGCCGCAGCCTACGGATTCTGATGGGCTTTCGGTGCGGCGCATCCCGCCACCGCGTTTCAGCCCACGGAACAGCGGGGGCATCGTCTGGATTTACAGGGGCCTTTAGAAAATTCGGTCCATCAGTCGTGGTGGAAGGCGGCCGGGTGCCGTCGGTGGCCGGGTGGCCGCGGCCGGGGCAGGTTTATGAGACCGAGCCAGCCTGGCCGGGCTCCTCCCCCTGGCTCTATTGGGGGCTTCGTCGCCCGGGCGTGGGGCGGGTTTGAAAAAACGCCGGGCTCGGAGGTGCGGCGCTACTTGAGGCTTGGCAGTAGCGCCCGGGCTCCGAGCCCGGCGGTGCTCCGGCGTTGTTCGCCGGGCTTAGAGGTTTGACGCTACTATCCGCCCAGCAGTCGGAGGACGGACTGGGTGGTCTGGTTGGCCAAGGTGAGGATGGTCGTGCCGGCGTTGACCAGGATCTGGTCGCGAGCCAGTTTGGAGGTCTCGGCAGCGAAGTCGGCGTCGCGGATGACGGATTCGGCGGACATCAGGTTCTCGGAGGTAATACTGAGCTGGTTCATATTGGTGTCGAGGGTGTTTCGCTCGAACGAACCCAGCCGGCCGCGCAGCAAAGCTATCTGGTCGATGGCTTTATCGATGATTTGGGAGGCCCGGTCGTAGTCGGGGTTCTCATTGGTGAGGGCGTAGGCTCCGCCGGTCTGGAGCTGGGAGAGGTAGCCCAGTTCGGCGTTACCCAGCTCCGAGGCGTGGACGGAGCTGATGGCCATGTTGACCTGGAGGTTGGTGTTGACCTCGGGTCCGATCTGGAACAGGGCGCCGCCGCCGGTGATAGTGAACGAGGTATTGCTGGCCCAGCCGGCCAGGAGGTCGAGCTCCAGGTCGATGCTGGAGTTCTTCATGGACAGGTGGTTGCCGTCGGCTCTGGCCAGGGCCCCGTTGATGGTGGCCTTGGCATCGGTGCCATAGTCCTCGGTGGGGTCGCCGGTTTGGACGAAGTGCTGGTCGGGGGTCAGGACGCGCACCCGGACGAACTCGCGGCTGCCGTAATCCCGGCTGTAGAGGGCGAATCCGGACGAGGGGTTGGCCGAGAGGCTGGCGGAGACCCCGGTGGCGTCGGCCACGGCGGCGATGGCGTCCACGATCTGAGAGGCGGTGGCGTTGCTGGCGAAGGTCACCGTGGTGACCCCCCGGGAGCCGCGGATTTCGACCGTGACGCTGCCGGTGTTGGACAGGGCCGCGTAGGGGAACTCCAGGCGGGCCTGCTCGGCGGCGGAAAGCACCTGGACATTCACGTTCACCGCGTTCCGGGTGCCGAACTGGACGGCATGAATCTGGTGGCCCTGGATATGGGTCAGGTCCAGGCCGCTGGTGGTATAGGCCAGCGAGCCGTCCAGCAGCTTGCGCCCGGCGAAGGTGGTGGTGTTGGCGATGCGGGTGATGCTGTCGATAGCCGAGTCGATCTGCAACTGGTTGGCTTCGATTTCCTCGTCGGAGAAGCCGCCCTTGTTGGCGGCCTCGACGATCTTGGCCTGGATGTCCTTCAGCAGCGAGGAGACCTCATCCAGGGCTCCTTCGGCGGTCGCGACGATCAGTTTGGCCCGCTGGGTGTTGGAAATTGCCTGAGAGACGGCGCTGATCTCGGTTCGCAGCCGCTCGGAGACGATCAGCCCGGCCGGATCATCCTTGCCCCGGCTGATCCGCAAGCCGGTGCTGAGGTGTTCCATGGTGGTGCTGAGCTGGCGATAGGCGTTGTTAAGGTTTCTCTGGGCAGTGAGCGCAGAGACATTGGTGTTAATTCGAGCCATTAGCCATCCTCCTTGAACGGTTCGTGGCTGGATTACACAGAAGGTCGGAAAGAGGGAATTGGAAGGAAGTGACGGCTACTTGCTGCCGCGCGGGCGCGGGCTGCGGCGGACGGCCGGCGGGCCGGCCTTGGGATTGGTCGCCGAGGCCAGATCGTCGGCGGTAATCCCGGCCGCCCTGCGGTTCTCGCGCTGGATGGCGTCGAACACTTCCTTGCGGTGAACGGATATCTCGGCCGGCGCTTCGATGCCCAACCGAACCTTGTCCCCCCGGATATCGACGACCGTGACTTGGACGTTGTCGCCAATGATTATTGATTCGTCGCGTTGTCTTGAGAGCACCAACATACGCGGCTCCTTCCTGGGTGATGCCGATGCATTCCCAAAGCGGCGTCCAGCCGGGCCGCACGGCCACGACCCCACCCCGCCCGCGGCGGCGGGCTGCGCAGCGGGGAGCCCGGGAGTTGCCCTGCCCGGCTCGCCTTCCGTGACGCGGTTGCGCACCCGTGGACATTATACCTTATCCCGCTGGTAGGTTGCTACTGCCAATTTAGGCCGACCGGGCGACGGCGGCGGAAACCGGGGCGGTCGCCAGCCGGTGGCGGGTGGTGTAGCGCTTGTCCGAGAGCACCAGTTGGCGGGCCTTCAGGGAGTGGGCGCCCACCAGCAGGGGTCCCAGGAGATTGGCAGTGAGCTGGCCATCCACCTTGTTGACGATCACCAACACCTGGCAGTCGGCCAGGTCGTTCAGGCCCAGGCCCTCCAGGTCGTCCTGGCGCACCTGCACCTGGTAGTCGGGGACGAACAGGAGGGGATCGCAGACCACGAAGGCCAGGTCGGGGTCCTCCACGGACTGCATCCAGAAGAAGACCGGGTCCGGGCCGGTCTGGATGAGCGCGAAGCGATGGTGGTCGGGGAATCCCAGCAGCCCGTCCCGGAACTCTATGATTTTGCGGGCGTCTACGTCGATTGGTCCAAAGCGTCTGGTCTGGATGAGCATTCCAATGGCTCCTGTGGCTTGTTCCTGGGGGTTTGCCCGACGGCCGACCGGCCACCCTCGGCCGGGGCGGTTTCCGTCAGGCCGGACGGCTCGGCCGTCCGACCCGCACTCCGCGGACCAACCCGTGGCGGCCCGGGACCAAGCCAGTGTCCCGGTCGCCATCCCATCTCACCAAAGGCCGGGCCGCCGGACGCGGAGGTCCGGGACGCGCCGGTCTGGGAGGTCCGGCGCTACGGCGCTGGGCCGATGTTCGGTCCAGACCCGCCGTTCGGCGGGTCTACCGCAGATAGTCAAGCACCGACAGGTTCAGGACCTGTGCCGCGGTGCTCAGGGTCGCTTGCAACGCGGTTTGAAGCTGTTGGAAGCGAACCGCCGCATCAGCGAAATCCACGTCCTGCACGTCGCTGAGCAGTGACTTAGTAGCCAGGATCTCGGTTTCCACTCGCGTGGTCCGGTCTTCCATGACCCGGGCCTGCGAGGCCACCTGGCCCTGTATCCGGTGCATGATTTTCACCACGTCGTCCAGTCGCTGTCCGGCCCGGGTCAAGGTGAGCCGGTCGCTGGCCAGCATCCCGTCTCGCAGCTCCAGCAGAGCCGTGAATGGGCTATTCACTCGCACGGGCCGTACGTTCTGGCCGATGATCTGGTTGCGGACCGCAGACACGTTCAGGCCCAGGTCGGCCAGGGCCGGGGAGTCGTTGAGTGCGTCGATCCGCAGGGTCTGTGTTCCGAGGGTGTTGTCGGTGATGACCAAGCCGTTTCCGGTGGTGGCGAGGCTGGCGGTGATGGCGCCGTTGCCGGCCAGGTTGAGGCGGTCCAGGACGTCCTGGAGGGTACGAGCCCCATCGAGGTCGACAGTAATGACGGTGCCGTCGGCGGTGGTTATTTGCAGGTCGTCGCCGGTGACGGTGCCCACGCCGGCTCCGTCGTTCAGGTCTGCCAGGAGCGTGTCGGCCTGCATGTTGCGCAGTCCCAAGGCGGTGGCAGCCAGCCCGCCGTTGTCCTCGATTTGCAGATCCGTACCCGAGGTTCGGTTCAGGACTTCCAGGCGGGCGCCGTCGGCGGAGATGCGGGCCCAGGCTCCGACGCCGGCCTGGTTGATCCGGTTGAGTAGGTCCTCAATGGTTTCGGCGTCGTCCAGCCGGATGGTGGCGGTCTGATCGCCGTTTCGGATGATCAGGCCGCCGCGCAGGTTTAGGCCGTTTCCGGCCCGCAGGTCGGCGATGCGGGTCAGTGGAGTCAGGCGGGGATCGAGGTCCTGGCCCTCCCAGCGTGGGTTGCTGAAGCTGCCCAGCAGGCCCAGGTCGGTGGCGGTGCGGCCGGCCCCGGATTCGCTGATGGTGATTTCCCCGCCAGTCGGGCTGGTTCGAGCCAGGCAGATGCCGCGGGTGCCCAGGCTGGCCTTGAGTCCGTCGGGCAGTTCGGCGTTGAGCCGGTCGACCAGGTCGCCGAGCGTGTCAGCTCCGGTCAGGTCGATCTGGACCTGCGTCGTCGGCGTGCTCACCACGATGCGGCCGAGCTGGACGCCGCGTCCGGCGGCTCCGTTCAGGTCGCGGATCCGCGTCTGGGCGGTGAGGGCCGGATCCAGGTCCACCAGGCCGCGGATTTCGCTGGAGACGGCGGCAAAGAACGCCTGGCCGGACACGGTGAAGTAGTCCGCGGTCAAGTCCACGTCCACGACTGCTTCCATTCGACCTTCGTCGCCCCGATACACCACCCCGCCCAGGTCGCGGGCGAACGGGGCCCCGGAGGCGTGGCCGCTGAACAGGTAGGTGTTGAGGTAGCGGCGGTTACCCACTTCGATCAGGCGGTCGATGATCGAGTCCACGATCGGCACCAGGGCCTGCCGCTCCTCGGGCGAGATGCTGTCGCCCACCGATTGCACCGCGATGGTCTGGGCCTGGCTGATCAGGTCCATCGCCTCCTGCATGGCCGTGTCGATTTCGGTCAAGGTGTTGTTGACCTGACGCAGATTGGTCTGGACCTGCTCCAGCCAGCTCAGTCGCCGGTTGAGATCGCCGGCGGCGGTTGCCCCGATCGGATCCTCGCTGGGCCGGAGGAATCTCAGGCCGGTGGAGAGGTTGTTCTGCACGCGGTACAGACTGGTCTGGCTGCGCCGAATGCCCTCCAGCAAGTTGAAGGACCGGAGCGTCTGGGTGACGCGTGCCAGGTGGACTGCCGTAACCGCCATGTTTACCTCTTCTCAGTCCGGGCCAGGCCGGCCGCGCCCCAGGCCCTGGCCGTTACTGCACCAGGTCGAGCACCTCGTCGGCCAGCGAGTCCAGGACGCTCAAGAATCGGGCCGCACCCTGGAACGAGCGCTGGTACTTGGTGAGGTTGATGGCCTCTTCATCCAGGCTGACGCCGCTGGTGGCCTCGCGCTGGGCCAGCAGGCTGCTGTAGACCGCGTCGGCAGCTTCCTGATCGGTGTTGGCAGCGGCCACGTCGACCGCCAACTGGCTAATCAGCTTGGCGTGGAAGTCCTGCACGCTCAGATCATCCAGCAGAGAGCTGGCCGACTGACCCACCGCGGCCAGCCGGCCGGCGGCGCTGCCGTCTCCGGTCGTCCCATCCAGCGAGCTGGTGAGCAGACGAGGGTCATTGCTGATTGTCTGATTGACGGCGATGGTGGCGGCGTCGGTTCCGTCGAAGAAGGTCGCGATGCCCAGGGCCGCCAGCGCGTGCGAGCTGTCCTCGGAGAACCACACCCGTTGCCCGGCCTGGGTGTCGAGGCGCAGCCGGTTATCGGGCGTGACGCTTGCCGTCAACCCAGGCACGTTGTCCAGCGCGGCGGCCAGCGAATTCAGGGTTGTGTCGTCGTTATTTAGGCCGTCCAGGTCGACCTCGATCAGACGGGTGATGGTCTGGCCGGCGGACGGATCGTAAACGTGGACCAGGAACGACCCGTTTTGAACCGGGAATGACAGGCCGGCCGCGGCCTGACCCAGGGCCGCGTTCGGGTCATCGACGGGGTAGGCCCCCAGCAAGCGCGAGTAGCCGATCAGGCCGCGCCCGCTGCTGTGGACGCAGTTGACCTCGTAGATCAGGCCGGCGGCGAGCTGGTCGAGCTGGCTGAGCTGCCCAGCCAGATGCTCGTCCCGGGCCTGGACCAGGGCGGCCAGCTTGCCGGAACGCATGACCACCGTACCCCTATTGTCGGCGAATCGGACGCTGACTTTCCGCAGTCCGGCTTCCAGCACGCTCTGGGTGGTCAACCCGCGACTGCGGTTGAAGTTCACCAGCGGCTCGCTGCCCACGTAGACGTTGACGACGCCGTTGTCCTGCTGGCGAGTCTGAATGTCCATCAGCTCGCCCAGTTGGCGCAGCAGACTGTCGCGACGGTCGCGTAGGGATCCGGCCGCGCCGACCGCCCGAGCCTCGGCGGAAACGATCATCTCATTGAGGTGAGCGATATCCCGGGCCAGTTGATTGGCGGTCTGAACGGTCGATTCGGTCAGGTCATTGAGGTTCTGGACCTCGTCGAGCAGCCCGCGCCGCAGCCGATGCAGCGTGTTGACGATTGACTGGGCATTGGAGATCACCTGGTCGCGGGCGGTCCGCTCGGTCGGGTCGGCTTGCAGGCTTGACAGGCTGGCGAAGAAGGCACTGAGTTGCGAGGACAGGTCGGAGTCGGTCAGCTCGTTGTACAGGGATTCGACGCGGCTGAGGGTTTGGGAAGTGGTTTCGGCCCCGCTGCGGGCCCCCAGTGCCAGTCGCAGGCGGGACTCGATCGCCTCGTCCACTTGACGTTCGAGCCCGGTCAGGTCGACACCTGCCCCCGGAGCCGTGCCGCTGACGCCCAGGCCGCCGGCCAGCGCCTCCAGCCGCCCGCTCTGTCGGGTGTAGTCGGGGTTGCCGACGTTGGCGATGTTCTGGCCGGTGATGGTGATCGCGGCCTGATATGCGGCCAGTGCGCTGCGTCCGATCTGAAATGCCGCGCCTAACAGTGCCACTTGCTCACCCTACAGCATCCATCCAGAAGCGAACCTGTCCGACTTCCGGCTGACCGGCCGGACCGTAGACCACAGCCTCGGTCGAGGCGCCGGTCAGGGCGGCGAACACGCCGCGCAGGTGGGATTGCAGATTCCGTGCCACCGTTCCCACCAGGCGGTTTTTCTTCTGCAAATCCTTGGAAATCTGAGCCAGTGCCAGGCTGCGGGCCCGCAGGGCCGAGGCCAGCGGCTCGCTCAGCCGGTCGGCGATCTCGGACAGACGCGGGCTCGGCCGGCTGGGGCACCGCAAGCTTTGCGCCAGGGATGCAAGAAGTGCCTTCCGTTTCGGTTCGCTGCGGAAAAGGCGATTCAGGAGCTGGCTCTCGCATTCGGCGCACTGGTGCAGCGCTTCGGAGTCGGCCGCCCGGATGGCCGTGAGCTTTCGGCCTGCAAGCTCCGCCAGTTGCTTCATGGTAGCATGCAGCTCGGCAAGCTGCTCCAACAGCTCGCCGGCGATCGACTCCGGCGTGCGCCGGCTGGCATCGCTATTGGACGCTTCGTCCGGTTTCACGGCGTGTTGCTCCTGCCCTCAGATCGACTCTCCGGCGGGTCAGCGGACCCGACCTGCCCGGGATCAGCGGCCGGAGTCGAAGATTGGGCGTTTTCCGCCGGACCCGGCGGTCCGAGGCTACTAGGTGGAATAGGAGGTTGCGCCTCGGCGCGGGTGGCTGGAGCGCGGCCGAGGGCGGGGTTGAAGCGTTGGGCCACCTGGTCGACCAGGCCGCGATTGGCCGCGGCGACCGCGTCGGCTATGCGCTGGTCAAGCTGGGCACCGAAGATGGCTTCGGTCCGTCCGCCGGTGGCCAGTTCGCGTCCCAGCGGGAAATCACGTGCTTCCGACAACAGGGGCACGTAGAACAGTTCGGCCAGGAACTGGGCAGCCGCTTGCCGGGCCAGCGCGGGGTCTTGCGTGTCCAGCTTTCGACCGGCCGCCAACAGGGTGCGCAGCCCATCCGCGGACAGACCGCGCCGGGCGTAGCCGGCGGCGCTTACGCTGGCCGCCGGGTTGACTCCGACCTGTCTGATGGCCTGTATCATCGCCGCGCCCGGCTGGCTACTTGTACTGCACCTGAGCGTGCAAGGTGCCGCTCTGGTGCAGGTGCTCGATGGCGTCGATCAGTTGATCCGGGGTGACTTTGATCGAGGACAGGGTGTCGAATAGCTCATTGAGGCCGACGGTGCCGCCCTCGATGGGCTGTCCCTTCTCGTCAGTTCGGCCGATGCGGACCACGCCGACCCCGGGAATCTGGAGCACGGTCGGCGAGACCCGCACGCTGGCAGTGAATGAGACGTTTCCAGTGGTGCGGTTGATCGTGACCAGGGCGGCTTGTTCCGGCAGGTCGAAGAGGGGGGTCTGCTCGATGCTGCTGATGAAGCGGGCGGGACTGGCCAGCTCATACGGTGGAATGTGCACCACTACGTTTTTGGGCCCGGTCGCGACCGCCAGCTCGACTCGCACCGGACCGAACTGCGTGTCACTTCCGCCCGGGCGCGGCTGATTGCCGGCCGGGGCGGGGACGGAAACCTGGTAATTGATGGCTCTGGCGACCAGATGGGCCCAGCTCCAATCGGCATGAGCCTCGTCCAGGACCAGGGTGACGCAGCCGTCCTTAATGAAGTTGTAGATGAAGTCCTCTTCGAGCACTGCCCCGCCGCGAACCAGCCCGCGGCCGGGGGACTTCTCGTCCGGGATGGTGATCTGGCCGCCGGCCAGGGCCAGGATGTACTGAGTGGCTGGATCCTGTTCGTCGAACATGGCGTACTGGAGGGGGGTGGTGAGCAGTTGGCCGCCCCGGAGGCTCTTGGCCGAGCCGATCGCGGAGACGGTTACGTCGACGCTCTGTCCGGCGCGGGCTCCGTGCTCGGGGATGACGGCCTCGACGACGACCAGGGCGACGCTCCGATTGCCCTTGACGTCGTTGTCGGCCAGCACGGGGCAGTGGTAGCGCTGGTGCATGCGGGCCAGGGCCCGCATGGTCGCCAGGTACTTCTCGCCGTCGCCGGTGCCGGGCAAACCGACAACCAGTCCGTAGCCCATCAGCCGGTTGGTGTGTTGGCCTTGCAGGCGAGCCACGTCCTGTACCCGGATACCGGTGTCGGCCCCAGCGATGCTGGCGGCCAGGAGCAGGAGACAGTAAGCCAAGTGCTTGCCGATCATGTGTCTGTCGTGTGCCTCCAGCGGTGTTGGCCGGCCGGGTCGGCAGTTGCCCGGTCCGATCGCTAGAACAGCCGCAAAAAGTCCAGGGCGCGCTGAATCCACCCGCGGCGGGTGGCGTCCCGCACGGCGCCGGTGTGCTGCACGTCGATCACGGGGTTGGCGATCTGGGTGCTGAGCACGGTGTTGTCGGCGGTCACGTCGATGGTCCGGCATTCGCCGGTAAGCGTGATCGTGTAGCCTTCGTCGTCGATGGCGATGGACTTGGTGGCTTCCAGCACCAGGTTTCCGTTGGGCTTGACGTCGATCACGCGGGCAGTGATGCGGGTGGTCAGCTCGTCCTTGCGGTCGTACTTTCCATCGCCTTTGTAGTCATTCTTGAAATCGAAGAGCACGCCGGGCTGACCGGCCTCCAGCTTGGCCGGCACCAGACCGTGCCGGTCGCTGAGCCGGATCCACTTGTCCAGCGAGGAATCCAGCTTCCAATCCTTCTTGGATTGGAGCTTGGAGTCGGTGGT
>CAYZXK010000090.1:0-14585 GCA_964482395.1 uncultured Planctomycetales bacterium
GATCACGGCCGGGCTAAGCCTGAAGGCTGTCCAGGAAGGACTCCAGGGTAGGGAAGCGCTGCATGCGTTCCAGGAGGGTGAGCATCTGCTTGGCGGGCGGCAGGTCGTGGAGTTGTCGGCGGAGCATGTAGACCTTCTCCAGTACTTTGGGCGGCAGCAGTTTCTCTTCCTTGCGGGTGCCGGACTGGTGGAGATTCATGGCCGGCCAGATGCGCAGGTTGGCCAGTTCGCGGCTCAGGACCAGCTCCATGTTTCCGGTTCCCTTGAACTCCTGAAATATGAACTCGTCGGCCCGGCTGCCGGTGTCGACCAGGGCGCTGGCGATAATGGTGAGCGAGCCGCCGCCCTCCACCTTGCGCGCCGAGCCGAAAATCTGTTTCGGCTCCTGGAGGGCCTTGATGTCCAGTCCGCCGGTCATGGTCCGCCCGCTACTGCCGACGTAGTTGTTGAACGCCCGGGCCAGACGGGTGATGGAGTCGAGCAGGATGACGATATTGCGACCCAGTTCCACCAGCCGCCGGGCGCGTTCGATGACCAGCCGGGCGACTCGAATGTGCGATTGTACGTCCTGGTCGTTGCTGGAGGCGATGACTTCGCCGCGGACGTTGCGGCGCATCTCGGTCACTTCTTCCGGCCGCTCGTCCACCAGCAGCACGATCATGTAGACATCCGGGTGGTTGGCCGCGATCCCGTGGGCCATCTGCTGGAGCAGGATGGTTTTGCCGGTTCGCGGTGGAGCCACGATCAAGCCTCGCTGGCCCCGGCCGATGGGCGTGAACAGATCGACCACCCGCATGGTGAGCGGTCCGCCCGGGGTGTCGAACCGCAGCAGCTCCTGCGGATCGACCGCGGTGGTTTCCTGCCAGGGGGTGGGCGGAAACCAATCCTGGGCGGGTATGCCCTCGATGGATTCGATGCGGGAGAGCTTGAACCGTCGGTTGCCCTTATTGTCGACCCGCGCGGCCGGACCGGCCAGCAGCTCGCCGCCCCGCAGCTTGAACCTCCGAACCGCGTCGACCGACACGTACGGGTCATCCGGATGGACGACCAGGTGCCGCTTGAGGGACCGCAAGAAGCCGGCTCCCTGGGCGTCGAGTTCCAGAACGCCCTCGGCCAGAGCCGAATCGGATGAGGGTGATGTTCGCACGGCGGCTTTGCCGCCGGTCGGCCGCGGCGGGTCGTGGTTGGCACGGTTTGGCATTAATGATCCTGTAAGAGCCAGTAGCGCACGCGCGGCAGCTTCTTGGTGACCACCGGGACCGAGGTCGCCTCCACGTGGTTCGAGCGACGAGTGTGCCCGTACCCCCATTGACGAGCGGACCACGCCGCGAACTAGATAACGCTCGCTGCCGTCAGTGGAGTATAGGGCGTCCGGCTGCCGCCGACAACCCGGCTGGCGATTACACTCGCTCACGCCCGCTGGGGGGCGGACGGGCCCGCGCGGCGCGGATTGGGGGGCGGTGGCCGGGCTTGCCCGAAGGTTCGATATACGGGTTATAATAAGCTTGATAGCCGGCGAGAAGTGGATATGAAGCTGCCAGTTTTGGGCCAGCCGCAGCGGTACCGGGGTCTGTACGTGTTCGACTTCGGGGAGTGGACCGCAGTCGGGTACACGGCGGAGGAAATCGCCATCCTTCTGGAAAGCGAGGCCTATCGGGCCGGGAAGGTGTACAAGATCGTGCGTGCCCGTCCGGACGGTTATATGGAACTGCGCGGCATATCTGCCGAGCGGTTTCAGCTTGAGAGCGGCATGTTCTTCAACCGCAACGACTTGGACGCGGCCCGGGCCGACTTCGAGGGCCTGCGTCGGCTGGGCCAGACCCAGCCTCCGCCGTGCAGAGCTTTCATTCACCTGGCCGACCGCGGGGTACATCCGGGCGTGTTTCGCTACGTTACGGCCCTGGTGTATCCGGCCGAATATGACGACGAGGTGGGGCAGTGGCTGGCTGAGGCTGGGTACCAAGGCGGTGACGTGGCCGAGGGCGGCATCAGCCACGTGACCAATTACTACGATCAAGCCAAAGTCATCCTCGAACGGGAGCAACTATGCGGCCAGTCGGCGATCCCATCCCGCAGTGCGGCCGAGGTATTCAGCAGCGTCCGCCGGGCGGTGCAACGCTGACCCCCCGCGTCCCGCCCAGGCCGCGGCTGTTGGGTCGGCTGTGGCTATCACTGACCTGGCTGGCGGCTCGCCGCCGACCGGTTCTGCGACCCGAAGACTGGCAACGCCAGGATTACCGTCGTCAGACCCGTGGAATGGGCCTGCGGATGACGGAATGGCTTCGCGACCGGCTGCGACCGTCCTGGCTGCGAATTCGACGGCCCGACCAGGCTGACCAAGCCTGAAAGGTGAGCGCCCGACTCAGGCTGGCAAAGAGGCACGATTGATCGCCGTCTTGTGGATAATCGGGGCCTACCTGCTGGGGGCCATCCCATTCGGGCTGCTGATCGGCCGCGCTCACGGCGTGGACATCCGCACTCAGGGCAGCCACAACATCGGGGCCACCAACGTCGGCCGGGTGGTCGGTCGGCCCTGGGGCTACCTGTGCCTGCTGCTGGACATCGCCAAGGGGCTGGTCCCGACGCTCTGCGCCTCGTTGCTGCTGCCCGGCCCCGCCAGCGACTCCTACCGCCAACTGACCGTGCTGTTGGTGGCCATCGCCGCTGTTCTGGGGCACGTTTTTCCGGTCTATTTGGGGTTCCGCGGCGGCAAGGGGGTCGCCACCACGGTCGGCGTAGCCTTGGGCATCTGGCCCGACTTCACGGTCGCGATGGCCGCGGCACTGCTGGCCTATGCTCTGGTGCGGTTTGCCACCGGCCTGGTTTCGGCCGGCTCGCTGACCCTGGCGGTCGTGTTCCCCGCGGCGTTGTTCGTTTACTTGAAGGCCACCGGCGCGGTGCTGGCCGAGCATTGGCCGTTTCAGGCGGCCGCGGCCCTGCTGGGGCTGCTCATCATCGTGCGGCACCGGGATAACATCCGCCGACTGCTGGCCGGCCGCGAGACGGGGTTGGACGGCAGGGGGGCGGGCAGCGGCACGCGGCCCTGAGCCGTTCAGCCTGAAGTCCACCAGCTTGGGAGGACCAGCCGGACATCATGCTGGGGCGTGCTGAGCACTTCGAACCGCGCCCCGTAGAGGTTTTCCAGGGTTGTCGGATTCAGCAAGCGGTCGCATTGGCCGTCGGCGACGATCCGTCCCGCTCGCAAGGCGATGACCCGTCCGCCCAGCGCGGCCGGCAACTGGAGGTCATGGCTGACCACCAGCAGGCCGCGTCCGCCGGCTATCCATTGACGCAGGATCCGAACCAGCTCGATCTGGTAGGCGGGGTCCAGCGCGGTGTTGGGCTCGTCCAAGAAGAGCATTTGCGGGTCCTGAGCGATCGCGGCAGCCAGGAGCGTCTTGCGTCTTTCGCCGCCGCTGACGGTGTCCAGCCGTCGTTCCGCCAGGCGGGTCAAACCGCAGCGTTCCAGGGCACCTCGCACCGCCGCCCGATCGACGTCCGAGAATCGGCCCAGAAATCCGGTGTGCGGGAAGCGTCCCCCGGCGACCACCTCCCCCACGCGGAAAGTCGGCAGGTATTCCAGGTGCTGCGGCACATAGGCGGCCAGTCGGGCGCGGCTGCGGGCCGAAAGCCGCTGGATCGGCTCCAGGTTGACCAGCACCGTGCCCCGGCTGGGTGGAAGCAGCCCCAGCATGGTCAGCATCAGCGTGGTCTTGCCGGCCCCGTTGGGACCGACCAGGCAGACGCATTCGTCGGCCCGCAGGTTCAGGTCGATTCCCGAAAGCACCGGCCGGCCGCTGCGGACCACGGTGACCGCAGCACAGCTCAGGTTCCAGCGGCTGTCCGGCTTCATCGCCAGCTCACCCATCTTGATCCGGGCTTATTGTGCGACACAAGGCTTCGAAGGTTTGCGCGATCCGCGGCCCCAGCAAGAAGTGCTGCGGGCCGACCAGCACATGCACGCGGCCGGCGGCGACCGCCCTCAGCGGCCCGACCTTCGACCAGACCCGTCGGGCGTCCGCGTCGCCATTCGGCCGGCTGGCCCCGTCGGCGCTCAGCTCAATGATCACGTCCGGGTCCGAGTCGAGTACGAACTCCAGACTGACCGGGGCGAAGGCCCGGCCGCCGGCCGGGACCACATTCACATGCCCGGCCCGGCGCAGCAGATCGTCATAGAACGAGCCCGGACCGGCCGCGTCGGCCTGCCGCGGCGGATCGGATAGCGGCCCGGTCAGCAGCAGTACGCGGACCCGGGGGGTCCCAGCAAACCGGGCTGCCACCGCGTCTAGGTCGGCTCGAATCAGCTCGACCAGTCGACGGGCGGTCTGGACCCTTCCGACCAGTGCCCCGGTTTGCTCGATTGCCAGGAACAGATCGGCCAGCGAAGTATCCGGCAGCGACTCCAGACGCACTCCCAGGCCGGCCAACCGCTGACGGATGGCCCGGCTCGAACCGGACACCAAGACCAGGTCGGGTCGGATCTCCAGCAGAACCTCGGTATTCAGGTCGTTGAGGGCTCCGATCGACGGCACGGCTTCCACCGACGGCGGATACTTGCAGTACCGCGTCCGGCCGACCAAACAGTCCCGCAGTCCCAGCGCGCAGCAGATCTCGGTCACATTCGGAGCAGCGCTGAGCAGGCGCGGGCAGGCCGCATCTTGTTCCGACTCCGCCAGCGGCGGGTTTCGCACCCAGTCGGTCAATGAGGTTTCGGCGGTCTGCGCAACGGGCGTCGAACCGGACGGCGCGGCCGTCGGCGGGGCCCGGGTGCAGCCGGCCAGCAAGATCGGCAGCAGTCCCAGGCTCGCCAGGCGGTTCATCGCGGGCTTTCCGGCAGGCCGGGCGGCATGCGTTTGGCGATCAGGGCCGCGATCAGCGTGGACTGAACCTGGTTGCTCCAGGACGCTTCCTGGCCGAAGATGTCGAACACCAGGCCCCCCCATTGGAACATCACGCCCAGCTCGGTCCAGCAGCCCAGCTCGCCGTAGTCCAGCGGCTGGCTTTCCAACGGCCGGAATCGCTCGAAGGCCCGGCGGGCCGCCTCAGACGACTCGAATGCCAGGCAGCGGACTTTCATCCATCGCTGCGGGTCGCTTTCGTGCCGATAGACGGCCAGCCACACGCTGGTGGGGTTGAACTCCCGCCACTGATCGGCCTCCTCGCCGAAGGCCTCCGCAGCCTGCTCGAACGTACCGGTCCAGACCTCGTTTTCCAGAATCCACGGGGAAGCGACGGCACCCGGCGGAAAGACCTCCTGCAATGTCCGACCGGTCGTGGCACAGCCCGCGCACGCCAGCAGGGTCACCAGGCCGACCGTTGCACCCCGGTCGCCGGTCATTCCAACGGCTCCCCATGCAGGAAAGGATTGCTCTGGCGTTCGCGCCCGATGGTTGTGGTCGGGCCGTGGCCGGAATACACCACCGTCCGATCGGGAAGAGTAAGTAGCTGGGTTCGGATGTTGGACAGTAGTCGCTGTCCGGAGCTGCCCGGGAAATCGTATCGGCCGATCCCGCCGGCGAAGAGCGCGTCGCCGGTGAATACCACCGCCGCCTCCGGGCAGTAGTAGGCCAGGCCCCCGGGCGAGTGTCCGCCCACGTCCAGCACTTGCCAGGTCAACGGCCCCAGCGTGAGCGACTCCCCCGGTATCAGCAGCTTGTCGGCCGACCCGACCACGATCTTGAATCCGAAGGGAGCCGACAGGTTGGCCGCGGCGCTTCCCAGCATGTGCTGCTCCTGGAGCGGGGCGTATAGTTGCAGGCCGGGAAATCTCTGGCGCAGCTCCTCGACGCCGGCGATGTGATCGGCGTGACAGTGCGTCAGCAGGATCGCCTGCGGGCTAAGCTCGCGTTTTCGCACCACCGCGGCGATCTGCTCGGCCTGCGGCGGCAGACCCGGATCGATGATCCAGGCCGCCGGTTGATCCGCCGCCCACAGCAGGTACGCGTTCTCCTCGAAGTTGGGCTCGATCAGAATCTCGACGCTCAGCAAACCGTGGTTTCTCATGCGGGCATTGTAGGCCCGACCGGACGGGTAATCGAACCAGCGGGCGGATCCGCGACCCTCGAGGCCCGGTTGGCTCCCCGGCGGGCTACTTGGCCAGCCGCTTGACCCGTTCGTACTTGTCCCGGAACGTTCGGGTCCATTCGCGCGTGAGCTGCCGGGCCTGCCGGTCGCCGGCCTGGAGCTTGGCGGCCAGTTCCAGGGATTCGGCCTGGGTAAACGGGAGCCGGTTCCATTCGGCCAGGGCCTCCGGCTTCATTCCGCCGTCGATCAGCGCTTTCCAGGCCGCCTGGAGGTCCTGGTGGGGGTCGGCCAGTGCGGCACCCATGAGTTCGGCTAGCAGCGTGCTGCGGGCCCGCTGGAGATCGTCGTCCAAGTTGCGGAAGTTGCCGGCCTGGGCTTCCTGATAGGGGTCCTTGACGGTCAGCCGGTCGGCATACTGGCGGCAAACGTCCGGCCGGATCGGCATCCGGTAGAGCGTGTGTTCTCGTGGCCCGTCCGGGGTGCCGGCCGGCAGCACCCACAGCCGCTGCCCCTCGGGGCTGAGCACGAAGGCGATGAACTTCTCGGCCAGTTCACGGTGCGGCGGCTTTCGCAGCATTGAGATCGGGTCGGGCGTGATGGCTGACCCGCCGACCGGGTTGATGTAGGCCAACACGCCCTGGCCGGCCTGGCTCACGCGGGCATAGGCGTAGAAGTCGATGCACGGACCGGCCAGGACGTTGCCGGTGGCGATCTCGTTGGGAATGGCGCTGGAGCTGTCGGCGATCAGGCGGGAATTGGCGGCGATCTGCATCAGCAGCGGCCAGCCCTTCTCCCACCCGTACTGTTGCAAAATCAGTTCATAGCAGACCCGCACGCTGGCGGACTTCCGAGGGTCGGCAATGATCACCCAACTGAACATGCGCGGGTGGGCGAGGTCCTCCCAGCTCTGGGGATCGGGCAGGCTCTGGTTGGCCAGTCCTCGCAGGTTCTTGAGCATGCCGAAGGCGGAGAGAGCCGAGCCGAACCACAGGTGCCGCGGGTCGTAGTTGGCGACGCCCGCGATTCTCTCCGGGATGCCGGCCAGGATTTCCGCCGGCAGATTGGGCGCTTCCAGGTATCCCCGGGAGGCCGCCAGGTCATGATCCGGAACCCCGCCCCCGAAAAACACGTCGATGCCGAACGACCCGCCTTTGCTCGCTCGCTCCTGGGCGTCGAGCTGCTGAATGATCTCGCCGGTGCCCTTCTTGATCCAGCGGATCCGCAGCGGCCGGCCCAGGTGGGCGATGAACCCGCGTTCGAACTCGATCTGGATGTCCTGGTTGTGTGGAGTGATGATCTCCAGGTCATAGTGCTCGGCACTCACTGCGGCAGCCAGCAGGCCGGCCGCCAGCAGACCCATCAGACGACTCGCGAAGATTCCCATCACGGCCTCCCGGTTAGCCCTTAAGTATCACCACATCGGCTGGATCGACCGCGCAGCGCACCGATTCCCCCGGGCGCGGTAACCGCCAGCCGGCCCGCTCGGCCCGCGTGGCTCGCAGGCTGGTCTGCCCGGTCTGGAGCACCAGTTGCAAGCTGTCGCCCAGGTAGACCCACTCGATCAGTTGGGCATCGAAGCGGTTCTCGGCTTCCTGCGGCGGGTCGATCTGGATTGCTTCCGGTCGGATGGAGACCATGCACTCCCCCGAGCCGGGGGCCGACGCCTCCACCCGGGCCTGCAGCTGGCCGATCGGGGTCGCCAGAATCCGCCGATCGCCGCTGGCCGACACGATTCCGGCCGGCAGAAAGTTGGTCGCGCCCAGAAAGTCGGCGATCTCCTTGCTGCCGGGGCGGCAATACAGCTCGCGGGGTGTGCCAACCTGCGCGACGCGACCATTGAACATCACCGCCATCCGGTCCGCGACCGAAAGCGCTTCTTTCTGGTCATGCGTAACGTAGATGGTGGTCAGACCGGCCTCCTTGCAAAGTCGGCGGATTTCGCCCCGCATTTCCAGTCGCAGCTTCGCGTCCAGGTTGCTCAGGGGCTCATCCAGCAGCAGGCACTGCGGACGGATCACCAGGGCCCGGGCCAGGGCCACCCGCTGCTGTTGTCCGCCGCTCAGCTCGTTCGGCTTGCGCCCGGCGTATTGCTCCATATGGACGGTGGCCAGAGCTTCGGCGACCAGTCGCCGCCGCTGCGGCCGGGGCACCTTCCGCACCTTCAACCCGAAGGCCACGTTCGCCTCCACCGTCATGTGGGGCCAAAGGGCGTAGTTCTGGAAGACCATGCCAGTGTTGCGTTTCTGCGGGGAAAGCCCAGTTACATCGGCTTGGTCGAAGCAGACCCGCCCATAGTCCGGTCGACAGAAGCCCGCGACGGCCCGCAGCAGCGTGGTCTTGCCGCAGCCGGATGGGCCCAGCAGGAAGAACAGCTCGCCCGGCTGGATCTCCAGGCTGACGCCGTCCAGCACTCGCAGCGGCCCGAAGGCCTTGACCAGCTCGCGGATCGACACCGCAATCACGGTTTGCCTCGTCTACTTTGCGGACGCTTCACCCGCCGGCGGCCTGCTCGCCGCCAGTGTCGCCCAGGTATCCCAGCAGCAAGGCGATGGCCTCGGCGCCGCGATCCAGGTCGGCTAGGCGGATATTCTCGTTGGGTCCGTGGGCGTTGCAATTGGGGCCGGCAAACCCCAGCATCAGGCTGTCGGCTCCCAGTACCCGCTTGAACATCGGCAGGATCGGCAGCGTGCCTCCCTCGCGCACCAAGGCTGGTTCCCGACCGAAAGCCCGGCGCAGTGCCCGGCGGGCCATCTCCATCGGCCGACTGTCCAGCGGAGCCAGATAGGGGTCCGCCCAGCCGTGATCCAGGATCTCCAGTCGCACCGTGTTGGGGCAGCGTTGCCGGATGGCCTGATCGAACTGCCGACTGAGCTTCCGTCCACTCTGGTTGGGGACCAGCCGCATGCTGACTTTCGCCCCGGCTCGGGCGGGGATGATGGTGCTGGACCCTTCGGCCATGAACCCGCCGTAAATGCCGTTCACATCAAGAGTTGGTCGAATCCATCTCCGCTCGTTGGTGGTATAGCCGCGCTCGCCACAGACTGCCGGGCTGCCCAGCTCGGCTGCGTATTGTCGCTCGTCCAGCGGCAAGGAGCGGATCTGCTCCAGTTCGGCCGGGCCCGGCTCCACCACATCGTCGTAGAAACCCGGAATCGTAACCCGCCCATCCGAGTCGTGCAGCCCGGCCAGGATGGCGACCAGCACGTTGGCCGGATTGGCGATCGTGCCCCCGAAGGAGCCGCTGTGCAGGTCGTGCGTGGGTCCGCTGACGCGGATTTCCTTATACACCAGGCCGCGGGTGCCGTAGGTAATGGTCGGCAGCCCGTCGGCGTACATGCCGGTGTCGGATATCAGAATGTGATCGCACCGCAGCATTTCGATATGCTGGCTGATGAACGGCCCCAAGTGCGGCGAGGAAATCTCCTCCTCCGCCTCGATCAGAAGCTTCAGATTGACCGGCAGCTTCTTCTCGACCGCCAGCCAGGCCGCCGCTGCCCGCAAATGCGTCAGCAACTGCCCTTTGTCGTCGGCCACCCCACGGCCGATCAGCAGGCCGTCCCGGATCACAGGTTCGAACGGGCCCGCCTCCCACTGCCCCGGCTCGCCCTCCGGCTGCACGTCCACATGCCCGTAGACCAGGAAGGTCGGCGCCCCGGCGGCGTGGCAATGTTCGGCGTAAACCAGCGGATGCCCGCCGGTCTGGTGGACCTGGGCGGCCAGTCCGATCCTGCGGCACAGGTCGCAAGTCCATTCCACGGCCGCGGCCACGTCCCCGGCGTGCTCCGGCCGAGTGCTGACGCTGGGGATGCGGCAGAGCTGGAGAGCCCAGTTCAGATGTTCCTGACGGCGGTCACACAGGTAAGCGATGATGCGGTCCATGGACGGCTCCCGGGGGCAGCGTCGAGTCCGAAACGAACCGGACGCGCAGTGCGTCGGAGAATAAACGCCGACGGGCCGCGTGTCGCCCGCAGCATGCCATCGCGGCATCGCTCAGCGTTGGCCATTCCCGACTCGCCATTTCGCTTCCTCTGCGGAATGCTCCGCAGTCCCGGCATTGTACCCGCTGCGTGCTATACTGTGACTGATGGGTCAGATACGGGTCTTGCCGTCGGGCTTGGTCAGCCGGATTGCCGCCGGCGAATGCATCGAGCGTCCGGCCAGCGTGATTAAGGAACTGGTGGAGAACGCGCTGGACGCGGGTGCCACTCGGGTGGACCTGCGGGTCGTCGATGGCGGCCGGGAGCTGATCGAAGTGGTTGACGACGGGGTCGGAATGGACGCGGACGACCTGGCTTTGAGCGTCGCGCAGCACGCCACCAGCAAGATTCGCGGTGACGACGACCTGTTCAACATCCAGACTCTGGGTTTCCGGGGCGAGGCGCTGGCCAGCATCGCCGCAGTCTCCCGACTGCGGATCGTCTCCCGAACCCGGGACAGCGATGTCGGCCATGAGATCTGGGTCGAGGGTGGTCAGGTGCGCGGCCCCCGGCCCTGTTCGGCTCCGCCGGGCACCACTGTCGAGGTACGGGACCTGTTTTACCCGGTCCCGGCCAGACGGAAATTCCTGCGAACGCCTCAGACCGAAATGGGGCACATCACCGAACAGTTGGCGCGGATCGCGATTCCGCAGCTTGCCGTGGCGTTTACGCTTCGCCATCGGGACCGCGTCATCCACCGGCTGGAGGTTGCCACCGACCACCGGGAGCGGGTCAGCGGCTTTTACGGGCCGGAGTTGGCCCAGGCGCTTTTGCCGATCCGACGTGAGGGGACCGGCATGCTGGTGCAGGGGCTGGTGGGGCCGCCGGCCGAGACTCGCAGTGCCGGCAAGTGGGAATACGTCTTTGTCAACGGTCGCTACGTGCGGGACCGCTTTATTTCGCACGCCATCCGGGAGGCCTACCGGGGCCTGATCGATCCGTCCCGCTACCCGGTGGCCTTCATCTTCCTCACCATCGAGCCGGCCCGGGTCGACGTAAACGTTCACCCAACCAAGATCGAGGTGCGCTGGCAGGACTCCAATTACGTGCACGGGATGGTTCTGGCCGCCATTCGAGAGCGGTTCCTCACCAGCCCGCTTGACCATCGGCTGCGGACTCCGCAGTCCGATGAGGACTACCGGGAGCGCGTCCGGACGGCAATGGTGGAGTTCTTCCGGAGGGGTCCAGTTGGTCCGTGTTCAGGCACAGAGCCGCGCAACCACGGAGCTGCGGAACCGCCGAGTCATGAGGGTGGGGGGGCAGGGCGATTGGCGCGCCAATCGGGTGGCTGCACACCTGGGGTCTTACCATCGGCCGACAGCCCGGGACCGGCCACGAATCGCGGCAAAGGCCCGCCACCGGCCTCGCTCGCTGCCCCGGCCTGTCCCGCCAGGCCGGCGCCGGTCGGCGAGCCGAACCGGCCGCCGACCGATCAGGACGAGTCTGGCGCGTCGCTGCTCGCGTCGGCGGGGGCTGCTGGCCGGCGAGCCGCGCCGGATAAGGCTCCCCCGCGCGCCATCCAGATTCACGACAGTTATCTGGTGGTGCAGACTGAAGAAGGCTTGATGATTATCGACCAGCACGCTTTGCACGAGCGGCTGCTCTATGAGGACTTGCGGGGGCGGATTGCGGAAAACAAGCTCGTTAGTCAGCGTCTGCTCATGCCCAGCGTGCTGCCGGTGCCTGGGGATCGACTGGAGGTTCTGGAGGCCCACGCCGACTTGCTGGCGCGGCTGGGAATAGAGCTGACGGCGGCGGGCCCGCACAGCGTCGCTTTGCAGTCTTTTCCGGCCCTGCTGGCCGATCGGGTCGACCCGGAAGACTTCCTCCGCGACCTGCTGGACGTCTTGGTCGAGCAGGGGGGCCGGCCGGACCCGGACACCCTGATCCACCAGGTCCTCGACCTGATGGCGTGCAAGGCCGCCGTCAAGGCCGGCGAGCCGCTTAACCCCCAGCAAATCGCGCTTCTGGTCGAGCAGCATCAGCGGGTCGATCGTAGCAGCCATTGCCCCCACGGACGCCCTACTACCCTGCGGTTGTCGCTGCGGGACCTGGAACGTCAATTCAAGCGACGCTGAGCGACAGTATCCGGCGGGGCTTGGAGTCTGGGGCCCTCGCCGGTAGCCTGACCGTATCGGTGCCGGCAGGGTTGGCATCGGAGCCGCGCTGTCGCGCCGGGACGCGATGGGTAGGAGATGACCATGGGTTGGCCGGTTTGCAAGAAGCTGCTGTTGGTCGGATTGCTGTTTGTTTCCCTGGCCGGCTGCCATGAGGAGCGGAAGGTACACGTTCGGCGTGAAAGACCGGCCGTGCGTCGGACCACGGTGGACGTAGCGGTGAGCCGGCCTGAGCGACGGGTGATCGTCGAGCCGCAGAAGCCGGAGCCGGAGGTGGTGGTGGAGCGGCCGGTGGTTGTGGAGCGTGAGCAGCCCCGGGTGGTGGTCGAGCGTCGCAGGCCCAGGATCATTGTGCGAGAGGCTCCGCCGCCGGTGATCGTTGAAACCCCGCCGCCTCCGCCCAGTCGGTCGCACATCTGGATCGAGGGCCATTGGGGGTACGACCGGGGCAAGTTCGTCTGGGTTTCGGGCCGCTATGAGCGGGCTCGGCGCGGCCATCGGTATCTGCCGGCTCGTTGGGTCCAGACCGAGCGAGGCTGGGAGTTCTACGAGGGTCGCTGGGAGCGGTAGGACCGGCCGGTCGATCAGGCGGGAGCCTCGGCCGGAGCTGCGGCGGCGGCCCATTGGAAAAAAGCGTCCAGAAGCGGCCGGCGTTTGGCCCGGCCTAGTTGGAAGCCGTAAGTTTCCATCTCTTCTATTGCTTGCTCGAGCGGCCAGCCCGAGCAGCGGACCCGATAGGCCGCGCATAGCAGCCCGCTGCGGTGAAAACCCTGCTCGCAATGGACCAGCACCGGTCGGCACTCGGGCTGCCGGACGACATCCAAGAACTGTTCAAATACCCAGGCCGGGGCCGCCGACGAGTCGGAAAATGGCAGATGAACCAGCCGGATGCCGGCCCGCTCGCAGAACCGCCGCTCCTTGCGAAACCAGCGTCCGCGCAGCGGGTGCCGGGTGCCGCCCCTCGCGCAGACTACTGTCTTTAGTCCGTACTCGGCCTGGATTTGGGCTAGGTCGCGAACCCGCGGCTGCCCGCAGCGCATCAGCACCCCCGGCTCGACTACCGCGAAGTGGTGCAGCCCATCGTACCGACTGCCGAGCAGCCCCGACAGCCACAGCCGCCACTGATGTGGATCGGTCAGCCCGCTTTTCCAGCGGGCGGCAACCGAGCTCATGGGCCCTGGCTCATCCGGGTGCCCACCGCCTCACCGAGAATCACCCGGCGTAGGGTACCGGGGTGGAAGAGGTTGAAGACCACCACCGGCAAGCGATATTGCTGGCACAGCTCGATGGCGGCAATGTCCATGAATCGCAGCCGGCGGTCGATTACCTGGTCGTAGGTGATGTGACTGTAAAGCTTTGCGCTAGGGTTGTGGGCCGGGTCATCGTCGTACACCCCGTCCACCTTGGTGGCCTTCAGCAAAGCGTCGGCCTTCAGCTCGACCGCTCGCATGGCGGCGCAGGAGTCGGTAGTCACGTGTGGATTGCCGGTGCCGGCGGCCAGGATCACCACCCGACCTCCCTCCAGGTGCCGGATACACCGCCGCCGTTCGAAAGGTTCGCCGACTCGCGCGATGCTGAGGGCACTTTGGATGCGGACCGGATGCCCCTCCCGTTCCAGCACGTCCTGCAAGGCCAGCGCGTTGAGGACCGTGCCCAGCATGCCCATATAGTCGGCGGTGGACCGGTCTATGCCCAGGTCCTCCGCCGAATGCAGCCCTCGAAGGAAGTTTCCGCCGCCACAGACCACCCCGATCTGCACGCCCAGGGCGGCCACCTGGCCAAGCTCGCGCGCCATCCGGTCCAGGGCCCCCCGATGAATGCCGAATCCTCCGGGCGGGCAGAATGCCTCGCCACTGACCTTCAGGATGACTCGCCGGTAGCACGGTTGCGGTGCGTTCATAGACGTCGGCATGCCGGCTCCCACTCGCTCAAGGCGCATCCTACAGCTTACGCGCCGCCTGAAAAAGGGGACCGGCTCCACGCCGGCGGGGTGGGTGGTGTGGATTCCGGCCGTCGGCCGGTTTGCCGTGCCGCCGGCTCCCGCTAAAATGGCGCGGCTCGGGGACGTCCCGTGCCTGAGCCTGACACCCCGATGTCTAGTGACAGGTGGACCGTATGGAATTCACTTTACCTGAGGAAATTGTCGCTCTCCGCGACATGGTCCGGCGTTTTGCAGCCGAGCGGATCCGCCCAAACGCGCGGCAATGGGACCGGGATCAGACCCTGCCCGCCGAGCTGGTTGCCGAGCTGGGCCAACTGGGCCTGATGGGCATTCTGACGCCGGAGAAGTACGGCGGCGCCGGCCTGGGCTACCTGGCCAACGCGGTGATGATGGAGGAGATCGCGCGTCAGGACGGCGGGGCGGCCCTGCTGCTAGCCGCCCACAACGGACTATGCCAAAGCCATCTCAACCTGGCCGCCAATGAAGAGCAAAAACAGAAATATCTGCCCAAACTGGCCACCGGGC
>CAYZXK010000091.1:0-35424 GCA_964482395.1 uncultured Planctomycetales bacterium
GGATAAGAACGTGGGCGGCGCGTCGGACTGGAAGAACGGCCGGCTGGCCTTCGCGGTCGACGCCTTTGGCTCGCCGGTGCTGTACTACGCAGCCAACGACCAGGCCGCCGACCCGTTCTCGCAGCCCACCGGCGGACCGCAGGACGGCCCCACCTATGGCCGCTACACCCAATGGGACAACGCCCCTTTCACCGGATCAGCCTCCGGTACCCCCATCTTCGGCGAGCAGCCCGGGATCGACCTCGGCGGCGGGAAGGTCGCTACCGGACCCGACATCTACCACTGGTTGTACTACCTCGGCTGGCCGGGCAGCGACCCAAGCCAGCGGCCGCCCGACAAGACCTTCGCCGGCGTGGTGTATGACCGCGCGCTGTTCGATCAGACCAAGCAGTCGTCTGGGGGGAAAGAAACCGGCAAGGTCTGGCCGCGTCGGCCGGACACGTTCTTCTTCATCTCCGCCGGAAAGGACGGCATCTACGGTACCAGCGACGACGTCACGAGCTTTTGAGGCAGCATGCGTAGGTCCGGACCGGCGATTAGAACGCGAAACGCCAGCGAGCGCCCCGTGAAAACGCGAAGCGCCAGCGAGCGCCGTCAACCAGGGCGGCTGCTTGCACTGGACGTTCTGGCCGGGGCCGCCGGCTCGCCCCGCGGCTCTTCAACTTACGACGGGAGTACTGACCATGAATAAGCGTTGCGACCTGCCGGGCGCGGACCCTCCCATTGGCCCCTTCATCGTCCAGCGCCCGTTGCCACGTTCCCACCTTCCCACGTTCCCACCCGCCTTCACCCTGGTCGAACTGCTGGTGGTGATCGTCGTCATCTCGATCCTCATCGGCCTGTTGGTGCCGGCGGTGGGTGCGGTCCGCCGAATCGGCCGCGAGACCGCCAGCAAGTCGGTGCTGACCGCGATCGAGACCGGCCTGGAGATGTACAAGGCCAATGAGAAGCTCGGCGGCTCATATCCCCCGTCAGCGTCGGATGCCACGGGTAGCCCGTTGGCATTCGGTAACGTCTACAGCCCGTTCGTTACCAACCAGTTCACCCCCATCGGCATCTCGGGGGCCGGGCTGCTGGTGTGGGCTCTGTCGGGTGCGGACTCACTCGGCACGCCCGGTTTCCGGGACACGCGGAACAACGGGTTATGGTCCGACGATACGGGCAAGAACTACGACCCATCGACGCCGCCAATGAGCGGCTTGTACGCCCTCAACAATTCCCAGCAGCCGGCCCACCCACGCTACGGTCCGTTCATTGATCTCAGCAAGGTGAAAATGACGCGGAACGAGGGAACCGCGGACCAGCCGAATTTCGTAATACCAGCCGAGCGCGAGGCTCTTGGCGGCACACCGACCGCTCGGCCGTACCCCATGTATCTCGATGGCTTCGGCTACCCAGTGCTGTACTGGCGGGCCGACCCGGCCGGACGCTACCATTCTGACTGGTCACCCATTGAGGGCGCCTCCCAGAATTGGCGCGGCATCTACCACTGTGCCGACAACGGTTGGCTGGTTGGTTCGCGCACGGCAGCGGAGGGGCAGAGCTGGGACTCAAAGCTCGAACTCAGAAAGGACCGCCAAGCCCACGCGCTCGGATGCGGACCTTTCTCGGTGTATAGCGCTTACGACGTAAACAACCAGCCGCCGGCCGGAACTTTCCAGGCGTACATCCGCAACATGACGGTGCAGGCCCGGCTGGAGCCGCATCGGCCGGATTCGTACTTGCTGATTACCCCGGGAGCGGACGCCCGGTACGGCACGGCCGACGACGTGGCCAACTTCCAGCATAACGGACAATGACGGTCGGAGCAGCCACGAAGCCACGGAGCCACGCAGCCACGAAGGGAGTAGGGGCCTGCGCCTCCGCGCGGCCGCACGCCGAGTCGGCATCCGGTAGCGTCGTCGTACTGCCAGCAATCAACGGCACGGAGTGCAACCGCCTAATCACGTTCCCGCGTTCCCCCATTGCTACGTTTCCACGCCGCCGCCCGGCCTTTACTCTCACCGAAGTCCTCATCGTCATTGTGGTCATCAGCATTCTGATCGGGGCCATCAGCGTGGTCGGCGTAAAGGCCCTGCGCAGCCACAAGGTCAAACTCACCGAAACCATCATGAACAACGTCAAGCTGGCCATCGACCAGTTCGCCAACCAGAACCCCCTGGCCAGCATCTACGATCGACCGAACGCCCGGACCTTCGGGCCTTATCCGCCGTACCAGCTCAAGTGCAGCGGTCCGTACCCCGTGCCGTACACCGTCGCGGGAGTCCTGGAGCCGTACGACCTCTACGATCCCGACCAGAACCATAGTTACGTCCTCGCCGACCGGCTGCATCGCGACCTGGGGAACCGTTACGGCAACGTCGCGGACTGGGTGAAGATCGACGAACTGACGCAAGCCAAGCGTAAGGACGACGATATCCGAGCGCTGTACGTGTACCTCAAGCTCCGCGCCCCGCAGGCCCTTTCGCAGGTCCCGCCCACCGCGATAAAGCCGCTCGATCCCGGCTTTCCTGAGTACGTGAATCCGACGGGTGCCGGCACAGCTCCGGGGACGAACGGCTTGATCGATGTGCTCGGCATTCACGACGCCTGGGGCGTGCCGCTGGATTATTTCCTGTACGTCAAGCTCGAGTTCGGGGCGCTTCCCGGGGCCGCCGGCACCGGCTGGTACATCGCGGATCGCCGGCCGGTCTTGCGATCCCGCGGCATCAGTCGCGAGGAATACGATGCCGGCGTCGACGACCCGCAGCGCTGGATCTTCAGCGATCCATTCCCTGCGCCCGCGGCCAAGGTCCGAAACAGCGATGGCCTGCTAACGGGGACTGGGCGCGGCTGCGACGGCTGCGGCTGGGCGCGGGCCGTAGCCCTCGGCGAAACCTATACTTACGTCGATACCTCGTCCCCATAAGACAGGTGGCGGAGGTTACAATTCTGGCGCTGGAAGTGGCTTTTGGAGTGTCAGGTTGCCAGACCGACAGCTAACGGTGCCCAAGGCGGCCGGGTCTCTGATCCGAGCCGCGAGCGTGAGCGAGCGGTTAACCCCGCCGCGAGTGGACCCGTCGCTTACGCGCCGGGCTCGGCCGCCGGCGTGCCACTGCTGCGTCAGCAGTGGCAGAACAGCGGGCCAGTACCGCTCACAGCGCAGTGTTACACCATGCCGCGGCACTGGTCGCAGAGCAGTGGCACAACAATCACGACCCGCCACTGCTCATAGAGCAATGGCACACGACGACGCTCCCGTTCGTGGCTCCGTGGCTCCGTGGCTCCGTGGCTCCGTGGCTCCGTGGCTTTGTGGCTCGTCTCGGTCCTTTACTCTGGTGGAGATGATCCTGGTCGTGGCGGTTATCGCTCTGATTCTGGTTTTGGCGGTGCCGGCGCTCAGCTCGTTGGGGGCCGAGGCCCGGCTGACTGCCGCCCAGCAGACCATCCAGGCCCTGACCACCCGGGCCTATCTCCTTTCGCTAGCCGACCGGACCATGACCGCGGTCCGCTTCTTCCCCGCCGAATGGGACGTGCCGGCGGATTCGGAATCCGAGCGTGCCGCCGCCCGCGGCCGACAGAATCTGGCCATCTATAGCTACGTCGGCTCCACCGTCCAGGAATATCCGCCATTCAGCGGCAACTTCGTGGTCAAGCCGGCCGAGTACTTCGAGCGGGCCAAAGACCTGGGCTCCAGCCGGCTGCCGGAAGACGTCTGGGCCGCCCCGCTGGAAGCGCTGAGCTCCCAGGCCACGACGCTGAACGGAGCCGACGTGGACGGCTCGAATCCGTATCAGCGCACGTACGACCCCTTCGGCCCAAAGTTCGTTCTGAACGGCGTCATCGATCGGCTACGGTTCAACGCCGAGCGGGACGCTTCTGATAGCGACGACCACGCCAGTCGCGTTTTCCTCAACGCCGACGATTTCCTGTTGGTTTTTGATCCGCAGACCGGCCTGCGGACCGGCACGCCGGAGCCGGTTCACCTGCGGGCCTATGCCCCACCCCGGCGCGACCTGGGCGAGACCAATTCCTGGGGCGAGACCGACCAGCCCGCCGGCGTGCCGTATCAGCGCTATAGTTTCTCCGGCCTGGTGACCTACCGGCGCGAGCCGTTCGTTACGCTGGGGGCCAATGCGGACGGTGATCGCCGATACGAGTTACTGCGTGACAGCGGGCGGCCGTTCCTGGTGCACCGCTTCAGCGGCGGATTGCTGGCGGGGCTTCAGCATCCGGCTTCCCCGTGAGGTGTTCAGTGCGGAGCGTGAACGTGGGAATTCCGGCGCGGCGCCAGCCAGAGGAGAATCCCCGCTCGCCGGAAGGAACGTGGGAACGGTCCCCCTTCGCAGCTCCGTGGCTCCGTGGCTCCGTGGCTTCCTCGTGGCTCCGAGGCTCCGTGGCTTCGTGGCTTGGTGGCTATTCTCCCGGCTTCAGCCTGGCCGAGATGATGATCGCGTTGGCGATCCTGGCCATGGGGCTGCTGGTGATCGGGGCGGCGTTGCCGGTCGGATTCCGCTACACCCGCGAGTCGGTCAACCTTGCCACCGGCCAGGCCGCGGCCGAACACGCTCTCGACCTTATTGAGCAGTACATCAACATACCAGCCCAGGTTCTTGACGCCAGCGACGTGTTGATCCGGGCGCCGGTCCTGTTCGTGCCACGAAATCCGAACTCGGGCGGACGCGGTGCTTTCCTGCGTGATTACGAACCGCGGATCAAAGTCCGTCCATTATGCCCGGCGAATATCGTCGCGACCCCTGGCCATCCCTGCTACGGGGCTGAGTTCGGCACCGGGCCCGGGTGCCCTTGGCTGGTTGCGTCGGCCGTGGAGTGGGTCATTGGAGAGTGGCTCCCGGCCGGCTGCCATGACGCCCGCGAGTGGGACGAGTTCAACTGGCTGCGGCCGGCCTTGCCGTCGATCTGCACGGTCTATCCGCCAGTAACTCCTGACGACGCCTCAGAGTGGGATCCGAGCCGCTTCTTCGGGGCCCCGTACGAGCTGCGTCCCATAAATCAGGGCTCGGAAACGCTCCGGGCACTGGGACGGGGGATAGTCTGGACCGCGTGCTATCGGCGTGTGGCCTACGACGACAAGAGCACTGCGGGATACGAAGGAGATCCGACGCTCTACGAGTTTGTCGCGGTGGCGGTACGCAAGCCTTCCGTCAGGCACCGCTTTCCGGTGCAGCCGGGCTATGCGGCTGCGCTCAGCGCAAGCTCGGTCGACTCGGGCGCGCCGGTGCCGTGGCTGGTTGAGTTTGACCAACTACCGTCGCCGCCGCGAGGCTTTGATTACAACACAGGCTTTCCGCTCGACGCGGACGGAAACCCGCTGATAGAAGGCCATGCGCCGGCGACGTTGACCTTCCGTTGCCCGCAGGACCAGGCCGGGTTGTTTCCGGTCGGCGCCATCTTCATCCCCGCCCGGAACGACGTTACGCCGGATTGCTCGCTGGTTACTTTTACCGATCGCGTGGGCCTGGGGCCGCCGGCACCGACCACGCTGCCGATTTACGAAGTAGTCGAGCGGCCCGACGCGAATACCGTAATCGTAAAGTACAACGGCTATTATCCCATGAAGGGTACGCCGGGCGTTTCGGCGCTGGCCACACCGGATCCGTCCGAGTGGCCGGTGTGGGTGGTTCCGCCTTGCTATGAGGAGCGCGACTCGGCCGGGAATCCGGTCATGTCGGATCGGTCGCCGATCGTGGCGATCGCCCGGCGTTACGTGCGGCTGCGTGAGATTCCATGATGCGCGTGCGAACGCGGAAACGTGGGAACGCCGCGGGGCGGGGTGCCAGCGCCGTGTCAGCAGTGGCGGACTGGTGTGCGGCCACCGCTCACAGAGCAGCGGCACACCGCGGTCTTCGCCTTCGTGGCTGCGTGGCTGCGTGGCTGCGTGGCTTCACCCTCATCGAGATGCTCGTCTCGCTGGCCGTGCTGGCCCTGGCCCTGGCCGTGGTCGGGGTCGTGTTCACCATAACCACCAAGAGCGCCAGCCAGGCGGCCGCGTATTCAGAAGCGCTCAACTACGTCCGGCAGTTCACCCAGCAAATCCAGGAAGACCTGCGGTACTGCGACCCGGCTGAAAGCGTCCTGGTCCTGGTCGGCCGGACCCAAGCCGCCGCCCTCACCCAGAGCGACCTGGAAGCGGGCAAGTTCCACCGGGTGCTGATCGGCAATCCGGCTAACGTGCCGGCCAACTATGACCCGGAGTATGACACCGCGCTCGACCCAGGTTTGAACTACAGCAACCCCCGGGCCGACATCGTTATGTTCTTCTCCAAACGCCCGACCGTGTCGGTCGCACCGAATCCCGACCCGGAGGCCGATCCGTCGTTTGCCGGCGGCGTCAAGTTCTCGCCGATCCGCGTGGTCTACGGCCATGCCGCCCTGGCCAAGCCGGTGCTCGACGGCAAGCAGTATCGTTTTCCGCAGGTGCAGCTCGGCGAGGACTGGGCTTTCCGGCACACCGAGCAGACCAAGCTGGTGGGCCTTAGGGAGCTGAGTGTCATACCGGCCAGCCGCTGGCACCTCAGCCGCGTGGCAACCATCGTGGTGCCCCCGCTGGTTTCCGGTTCGACTCAGTTTTCGGCAGTGGCGTGCGAATCGGCTGGCCGCTGCTACCGCTATTGGGACGCATCCGATCCAATGCCCGGCGACGGCGCTTATCTTGATCTCGCCGAATTCCTTAGGAACTTGGGCCCGAGCGTTGCGACCTGCTCGCCCTACATCTACCCGCTCGCTTGCTGGCCGCCGGCGGTTCAGGACTCAATTAATTCCGTCGTGTATGCAACTCATACGGCCCCACCATTATACCGGCATGTTGCGACCGTGCTGGAGGACGTGCCGGTCGAGCTTAGGAGCAACCTCGGCGTGCACATGCTCCCCGGCTGCGCGTGGTTCCAGGTCGAGTTCCTGATGCCCGAGGACCCGCGGAACAGCGTGGACTACGTCGGTGATCCCAACAACCCAAACATGAGCACCAAGGCCGACATGCCGCGCTGGACCATCGTCCCGGAGGGCCAAACCTACGTCTTCGTGCCGGACACGCCGGAGAACCGCGAAGCGGTGGCGGCTCAGGTCGCAGCCGGCAACTGTCATTACCCTCCGCTGCCCGGCGACGACCGGCTCTGGGACTTCGCCCGGATCGACCAGTGCATCGGGCCCACGGGCTTCGACCCAACTACTTTGCACTGTCGCCAAAGCGACGCGGTGGCGGCCCGCCGAATCCGCATGTGGCCGTATGCGATCCGGATCACGGTCCACGTCTATGACCCGCGAGGCCGGCTGACCGAGCCGATCATCCGAAGCATCGTGCACCGGTTCGAATAGCGGCGCTGTGCGCCGGCGGCGGCCGATTTCGCCCGGCCCCAGGACCACCTCACCATCGGTCAGGCCAAACCCTATAATCGCGCAGAAACGAGGAGCGCACTGATGCCCGAGCCGGTGGACATCGTTTTCGCCATGCCGCACCCGGACGACGTTGAGATCACCTGCGGCGGGACGGTCGCCAAGCTGGTCAAGCTGGGTCACAAGGTCGCCGTGCTGCACCTGACCGACGGTGAGCCGACCCCACGGGGCTCGCCGGCGATCCGCGCGGAGGAGTCCGCGGCGGCCGCTCGGATCCTGGGGGTGAGTCACCTGGAGACCCTGTCGCTGCCGAACCGGGAACTGATGGATGGCCCGGCGGCCCGGTACGCGGTCGCCACCGCCCTGCGCCGGCTGCGACCAAAGGTCGTGGTTGGCATGGCCGGACGGACACCGGGTGCCTCGCCCGATCATTACCAGGCCCAACTCATCCTGGAAGCGGCCAGATTCTACTCCCAGCTCACCAAATGGGACGATCGGTTCGACCATACTCCGCCCCACCGGGTCGACTGGCTCTGGTACCGCCCGGTGGCGCTGGCCGCCGAGCAGCAAGCGTGGCCGGCCAGTTTCGTGGTGGATGTAAGCGACGTGTACGAGCAGAAGATCGCGGCGATTTCCTGCTACCAGTCGCAGTTCGACCCGGAGCGGCTGGCGCGACTGCTGCATCGCGTCCGGGCCCGCGACGCCGACGACGGCGCCCGGGCCGGGTTCCAGTACGGGGAACTGTTCGCGCTGCCGCATCCCTGGCCGGTGCAAGACCCCTTGACACACTTCAAGTCGCTGGCCCCCGTCGTCGCACCAGCCTACGTGCCGCGAGCTACGTAACCGGCAGCTAGAAGAGGACGGCCCCCGCCGCGACCGTCCCACCATCGCCCACCAGCAAGACGCCCGCGGTCCGTCGGGCACGTCGCCCCGTTTCCACGGCCGGGGCAGTGAAGCCCGGCCGGCCGCTGGCGCGGAGGTTCGGCCCCTCGCTCACGTTCCGGGTTCTGATGGCTAGGCCGGCTGCCTCCCGGAGAACCAAGCCCCAAGCGCGAGCGGAGGCGGCCGGTGAGGCCGGCCGCGGCCGTAGGGGAAGGGCCCGAGCCGTCTTCGGTCGGCCGTTCGGCGTTGCCTGCCGATCGTGGCCGATGGTGGGATGGCAGAGCGACCGAGGAAAACGCGGCTTGGACGCCGGGCGGCGTGGTGATAGAGTAAGACAGGTTCACGTTCGCCGAGGTGGGCAAGTGTCCGGGACGGTATCTCTAAGCGACAAGGTCTACGCCGCCTCCGAAGGCCGGCAGATGAGCATGCTGGACCTGCTGAGCTACTTCAAGCGACAGGGCAGCGCGCGGGTGACCGACCTGCACCTGAAGGTGGGCAAGCCGCCCTGCTATCGGGTGGATGGGGATCTGCGGGTCACCAGCGCCCGTCCGCTGGACCGGGCCACGATCGAGCTGCTGATCCGGAGTTTCCTGGACGAAACGCAATTGAGGACCCTGGAGAGACTTCGCTCGGTAAACGCCTCACGCATGATCGACGGGCTGCGGTACCGGGTGAATGCCTATCATGACCTGCGCGGTCTGGCCCTGGCGGTCCGGGCTCTGGACACGGCTGTGCCGACCATCGAGTTCGTCGGGTTCCCCAACGGCGTCTGGGAGGACATCGTGAAGCTGGGCCAGGGCCTGGTGCTGGTGACCGGGTCGACCGGAGCGGGCAAGTCCACCACCATCGCGGCCCTGATCAACCAGATCGCCCAGACCCGGCCCTGCCACATCATCACCCTGGAGGACCCGATCGAGTATGAATTCGACAGCTCGATCGCCATGATCTCCCAGCGGGCGATCGGCCGCGACGTGCTGAATTATGAACGCGGGTTGCGGGACTGCCTGCGCGAGGACCCGGACGTGATTTTCGTGGGGGAGATGACCGATCCGGAGTCGGCCGCCTGGACCCTGGCGGCCGCGGAGACCGGGCACCTGGTCTTCTCGGGCATCCACACCCGCAACTCGGTCGGGACGATTACCCGGATTCTGGACATGTTCCCCTCGGAGCGGGCTCAGGAGGTCGCCAATCAGCTCGCGCTGGGGCTGCGCTACATCATCTCGCAGAAGCTCATTCAGCGTCGCGATTGCCGCGGGCGGGTGGCGGCGATGGAAGTGCTGAATGTCACCTACTCGGTGGCCAACCTGATCCGGCAGAACAAGCTGGACCAGATTTACTCTCTGATGCAAACCCACACCCGCGATGAACCCAGCCAGCGCATGACGACCTTCGAACGCAGTCTGGCGCGGCTGGTCAAAGCCGGGACCATCTCGAAGTTCGAGGCGGAGCGTGCGGCCAGCGATCCGCGCGTGCTGGAAGATGAATTGAGCCGGCTCTAGGTTGGGCCGGCCGGGGCCAGGTGCACCTTACAGGCGGCGGAAGATCGGCATGGGCAGGCGGTCGAAAGTAGCGGACCGATTCGGCCAGCCGGTGGATGTGGAAAACACGGTGGTGGCGGTCAGGTACTGCGCCAAATGCGGCCTGAACCTGCGAGGCCGACCGGCCGACGGACAGTGCCCAACTTGCGGATACTCCATACACGACTCGGTCTACGGCCGCTATGTCGTTGATTCGGACCGGTCCGAGGCCCGCGAGTTGCTGGACGGAGCCAATGTGGTCCTCTACCCGGTTGGGCTGGTGTCCGGACTGACCGCACTGGGAATGCTCACTACGCTGCTGGGAGCCCGCGATTTTCCCAACGCGGTGGAGGATGTCTTCAACGTGGGCCTGTTTTTCGCGACCCTGGGTTCGATCGTGGCGGCCACCGGCATCGTTCTGCTCACCGACCGACACCCCATGGCCTATTACCGCGCTCGCTATGGCAATCTCGGATTTCTACTGAAGTTGGCGGCCGGGCTGGTCGGGCTGGCAGCCGCGTTGATCGCCGCCGGCCGCTACTGCCCGCGCCCCTGCTGGCAAGTGCTCCATCTGGCCTTCTTCACCATACCGTCGTGCATATTCCTCAGCCGGCTCCAGGCCCTGATGCGACGCCTGCCTAACCTGCTTCTGGCCCGGTACGCCAAGGTGGCTTACCGGCTGACCTGCGTCCTGGCTGCCGCGGCCCTGGCGATCGTGCTACTGCGTCCACTGGCGTACTCGCACGTCAGCCTGAGCGGGTTCGTAACCGCCTTGACCCTGCTGGCGGTCACGCTCGGCCTGGTTCTGCTGATCTGGGTCATGCGCCTGCTGCTGCTGGTGCGCAAGGCGCTGCTTTGGATCTGCCGCTGACCGAACGTCAGTCGCCTTCGGCGCTGGGCCGGACAACCTTGCGGGCCGACGGCAGGTCGGCGTACAAGAGCAGATTACGCATGATCCGCAGGGCGCTGTCCGACTCATAGCCCCGCAGGTCGTAGATTTGGGTCCCCAGTAGACTGGCGCTGAGGTCCAGCGGAGAGTAGATGACCGACAACCGCTGCCCGGACTGGAAGGCCAACAGCCGCGGATAGGCGGGCGCCCCTCGGCGGGCCGCCCGGCGGTAGCTCACCTCCGCCAGATCGACCGCTCCGGGGATTCCCTCCCCGGTCAGCAGGGGCCAATTTCGTGGGACCGGCCTGGGCTGGCCGCGGATCGCGCGCCGAACCTCGGTCTCCAGAGCTTGGACGAACTCGGGCGAACCGCCGGCCGCGTCGGCCAGCAGCGTTCCCCCGCCGGTCAGGAACTCCCGCAGCCCACGAAGCTCAGGCGGCGACAGCTCGAAACCGCCGGTGCCGGTGATGTGTGCTACCCGGAACTCCTTGAGTTCCTCCGAATCCAGCCGCACTCCTGCGGTGACCAGCAGGCTGACCGCGGCCTCGTTGTGCAGATAACTGGCCAGCCGCGTCCAGCCGTAGGGTTCGATGTCCCACGGGCCGTCGTACCGGATGCGCGCCAGGCGGATGGTCTGGGCGATTTCCCGCTTCTTGCGTTGAATAATCGGCGTCCGCAGGCGGGTCAGTGGGCTGCTCTTGTCCGTCGCATATTAGGTATATGTTGACACCCAACTGCAAGTCCTGGTCCGTTCGCTCCCGGCGTGGAGGTTTGCACCAGCCTTCGGCCAGATCATGGGCGCAAAACAGCATCAGCGTCCGCAGGCCGTTGTGGACTTCGAGCATGGGCGGCGGGTCGCCGATCGGGAAATGCACGTGACCAGCCAGCAACGCATGCTCTCTGGCCAGCGGACGGAGCGGGTAGTCGGGCAAGGCGCGCCGAGCCAGGCTCTCCAGCGACCGGAGGAACTCGGGGCTGTTCCTGCCGGCCAGCCCGAGAATCATCCCCCCGCGCAGGCAATACTCGCGGATCTTCTGGGTCTCAACATCGTCAAACTGGTAGGGCGACTCCCCGTAGACGTACAGCACCGGGGCGTCGAACAGATCATCCGACGGGCCGTCCAGCCGGACAATTTGCCAGTTGAACAGCCGTTCCAGGGTCCGGCCGGCGTATCGGGCGAGCCCGGCCAGGTCGCGCGGTCGCCCGTCCCAGTCCCCCGAATACTGGAGCTTATTGAACAGCAGGGGGGCCCGACCGTGGCAAAGGACCATCAGTGCGAAGGCGGTATTGCGGAGCGGGGACATCCAGCCCCCGGTCCCCGGCCAGGAACCGTCCTCGCGCTGCTGCTCCAGGAGGTACTCGGCAGCCTGGGCGAACCAGTCCTTCTGGCCTAGGTACTTGTAGCCACTGGCGCGTGCCGCTCGCTCCAGGCCGTAGAGGTAGTAATATCGCCACTCGCCGCCGGTCGCGAGGCTCTCGGGCCCGAATTCCCGGTCCAGCCATCTCAGGCCCTGCTCGACGGAAGCCGCCAGGGCTCGGGCTTGGCTGTCTTTGGGGCGGTCGGCATAGCGCTGGTCCAACACGACAAATAGGGTGCAAACGCCGGCCGCGGTCATGCTGCCGGTGCTGCGATCGTGATTCTGATAGCCCCACCCGCCGTCGCTGTTCTGCCAATCCATCCAGTGCTGGCCTACCAGGTCCCAGTACCACTCCGGCACGTTAAGGCCGGCTTCCGCGCTCATCCATACGCCCAGCACGCCAAATTGGCTCACCGAATGATCCCACCGCCAACTGCCCGGCTTGGGGGCGCCATAATAATCGTACGCCCCTGCGCCCGGGCTGCCCCGACTGCCCACCGCCTTCAGCAACCAGTTGAGGTCTTCCTCGAGCCGGGAGCCGTAACTCTTCACGCCAACCAGCGCCAGCGCGTGAGCCCGGGTGGCGTAGGTGTAGGTGCCGTTGAGCGTTTGGGCGGCCAGCCAGTCCAGGCTGCGGGCCATCGACTCCTCTCGCAGGTCTTGGCCGGCATAAAGCAGCGAGAGTATCGCTAGGGCGCTATTACCGGCCCAGTGGAGATCGGTCCGACTCGACGCGCTTTCCCAATGTCCATCCGGGTTCCGCTGGGACTGGATCCAGGCCACCGCCCGCCGAATGGCATCGTCCAGGTTTTCGTCGGTGACCACCTCCGAGCCGGTCTGAGCCGGACTGAGCGTCCCCAGGCCGGTCAAAGCCGCGGCGGCCAGTCGCAGGGCACGGGCGATAACCGGCCGACGCCGGGGGGACCGGCATCCGACCCGTGACCAGCCACCCAAACCAGTCGGCGCTTGGCGCAAATTGCACCCCTTGACAAAACCGGCTAGAATTTAAAGGTTAAGAACTTTGAGACCGCGGCCGCTACTTCCGCTAACGGGAGCGCCACAGTTGGCAGACGGACAAGAAGATAGCCAAATCTGCCGCTTAGTACTAGAGCGCCAACTGGTCACCCCGGAAGAGATCCGAGTCGCCACCGACCAGCAGCGGCAGCTCGCCAACAGCGGACACGAGCGCCCGATCAGCGAGATCCTGGTAGACCTGGGATTCCTTACCCGGACCCAGCTCCAGCGTTTGCATGGGAGCAATGAGGACTCGGGCGGGCGGCCGGCCCAGCAGTTGCCCGGCTACCAGATTCTGAACAAGTGCGGGGCCGGGGCGATGGCGGTGGTCTACCGGGCTCGGCAGCTGAGTCTCAACCGGATAGTGGCCATCAAGGTGTTGCCCCGGCGTCTGAGCAAGAATGCGGAGTTCGTGGAACGTTTTTATCGCGAGGGGCGGGCCGCGGCCCAACTCAACCATCCCAACATCGTGCAGGCCATCGACGTGGGGGAAGCCAACGGTTACCACTACTTCGTCATGGAGTACGTGGAGGGGTGCACGGTCTACGATGAGCTGGCCGAGGGCAAGGTCTACAGCGAGCAGGAAGCCGTCCAGATTATCACCCAGATCGCCCGGGCCCTGCTCCACGCCCACGAGCGCGGGTTCATCCACCGCGATGTCAAGCCCAAGAACATCATGCTCACCAAGGACCGGGTGGCCAAGCTGGCCGATATGGGGCTGGCGCGCGAGACCACCGACGTGCAGGCCGCGATGGCCGAGGCCGGCCGGGCTTACGGCACCCCTTATTACATCGCCCCGGAGCAGATTCGCGGCGAGCTGAACATCGACCACCGGGCCGACCTGTACTCGCTGGGCGCGACCTTCTACCACATGGTCACCGGGCGGGTGCCCTTCGAGGGGCCGACTCCGTCCGCGGTCATGCACAAGCACCTCAAGGAGCCGCTGATCCCGCCTGACCACTTGAACACCGAGCTGACCGCCGGCTGCGGCGCCATGATCGAAATGCTGATGGCCAAGAACCCCGAGGAACGTTATCCCAGCGCCCGCGAGCTACTGGTCGACCTGGACCTGCTGGCCCACAAACAGCCCCCCGAATACGCGCGGCAATATCTGGGCGCCGAGGTGTTCGAAACCCTCTCCAGCGGGGAGTCGGTCGAGCCCGAACCGGTCGGGTCGCCTTCGCTCGCCCGGCGGACCACGACCGGCGACGAACCGCTGCCAACCCTGACCGTAGTTCTGGCCATCGTGGCGGCTGTCAGCATACTCATCAACGTAATCGTCTTCGTCCACTGGGCGACCGCCTAGCCCGGCGTCGCATTCAAGCCCCCGGCCCCATCACCGCCCCGACCGGCTGCGGACCCCAACTCCGCACCGGCAGAACGCCGAACTTGCAGGTCCCACGCTGCGGATCCGGGCGCCTCAAGTCGTTTCTCAAAGTGCTGCTATGCTAGCTCGCGCAAAACCGGATTCGATAAGACACCGATACCTTCGATTTCAACCTCCACCTGGTCGCCCTCCCGCAGGAAGATCGGCGGCTGCCGGGCCAGGCCCACTCCCTCCGGGGTACCGGTCAGAATCACCGTCCCCGGCAGCAATGTGAACTGATAAGAGAGGTAACTGACCAGTTGCCGGCACGAGAACAGCATCCGGCTGGTGTGGCTCTCCTGCATCAGCCGACCGTTGAGCCGACAGCGAATGCTGCACCGATCCGGATCCAGTTCGTCGGCGGTGGTCAACCAGGGGCCCAGCGGACAGAAAGTATCGAAGCTCTTGGCCCGGGCCCACTGCTTGTCCAAGCGTTGGCAATCGCGGGCCGAAACGTCGTTGGCGCAGGTGTAGCCCAGCACGTAACTGAGAGCCGCCGCCTCCGACACCCGACGGGCGCGACGCCCGATAACAATCGCCAACTCCGCCTCGAAATCAACTTCATCCGGAGCCGCTGACGGCAGACGGATCGGCTCCTGATGCCCGATCAGGGCAGTAGTAGCCTTCAGGAACACTAGCGGCCGCTCCGGGAGTCGCGCTCCGGTTTCCTCAACATGTCCGCGGTAGTTGCGTCCGATCGCCAGGATATTCGGCGGCTCGATCGGGGGAAGGAAGCGACTGACCTTCACGGCCGACCAAGAGAAGCTCAACTTCCCGAATAGCTCCCCCACCAGCGGCTGAGCCGTCTCGCCGTCTACCAGTCGGCCGATGATCTGCCGACCCTGATTGTCCAGGAAGCGCGCCAGTCGCATTTCAGCCCCAGCCGGTCGGGCGGCTGGTGCGGTCGCCCCCTGCCTGCCGCCGCCAGCGCTTCGAGCTCCGATCCGGTTTTCAGGCTCGCCCGCAGTCGCTTAGTAGAAAATCGTCAAGATCAGGTGGGGGTCGACGTGTTTACCCTCCACCACCCCGATCGTGCTGGTCGCGAACTTGATCTCGATGTTGTCGTCGCTGTCGACCCACTCGTTGATTTCGCGGCACATGTAGGCCAGCGCTCCGTCAGCCAGCTTGCAATGAAAAGTCTTGCAGCGGGTCGCGTTGGGCGAGCCCTTCAGCAGTGGGCGGCGGCAAACATATTCCTCGAGCTTCCCGACCGGCAGGCCGCCCGGGCCTCCGCCGATGGCCCTGATCGCGGTCGGCTTCTTGTCGTAGGCGATCGGTTCATCAGCCAGCCCACCGGCCCCGGCCGGCTCCAGCTCCACCAGTGCCACCGGCTCAGAGCCGGGCTCGCCGGTGACGGCGGGCATCGCGGCTCCCGAAGCGGACCGCTGTTCCCGCAGGCAGAACGGGCAAAGCAGCACGCCCTCCCAATGTTCGGCCACCCGCCGAGCCAGGTGCTCGGGGTACACGGTCGCCCCACACTTGCCACAGGTTGCGTAGCTTTCTTCTTCGCCAGGCATTCCGGCAACTCCTTCCGCCGGCCCCGTGGCCTGCGTCCTCTCTCCGACCGACCCGGGGTTCATACGGCAGCCTCCACATGATACCCGCACGGGCCGCCGCACCAACCGGCCCGGTCCGCGCGGTCCGCCAAAGGTGAGCTGGCAAGGCTCCTGCTCATCGAAATGCTCCATTTAATCTTAGCAGCCTTGCGGCCGGCGCGCCAAGCCGCGGCCTGCCCGGCCGGGTGCTTTGCCGTCCTCCTTTCTCTCCTTTAAGATGTTTCAGGCTCGCCGCCCGGGGCGCTGATCTGCGGGTGTGGCCGCGCGGGTGGGCGGCAAAGGTCCGGCCCGATGCACAAATTCGCCTGGTATCCCACCGACCATCGGAAACGCCCGCCCGACTTGCATGGCGCCCACCTGGTCGGCAACGACAACGTCCCCCTGCGGGCCGACATCCGTTGGGATGGCCATATCATCTGTTGCACGCCACGCGTCCAGGACCCAGTCGGCCTTTCGCTCCTGTGGCCGGTGAAGGATTTCGGCATCATCCAGTTGCAGACTACCCGGCTGCCGGCCCGCGAGCAGCCCTACAACCTGCACCTGGAGTTGGCCCGACACCAGCTCATGCGGCTGACCGTGAAGCGGGAGGAGTGGGGTTTATTCGACTACGGGGGGACGGAAGACATTTCGGGCGACATTGACCGCTGTCGGGATGCCTTCATCAAAGCGCTCCAGCAGGCCGATCCGCGGGCCTCCGCCCGTCACGCGGACGAGTCGCTGGCTTGCGGCCTGGTGGCGGCCGAAAAGATGGCCCGTTTTCACGCCGCCGTCTTCCTCGGCCGCCGACAGCAGAGCGGCGGGTTCGCCCGCCCGTTCCTGGGAGCGGCGCTGCCCGAATCACTCAAGCAGTTGGGAATCCTGCGGCAGCTCAGTCCGATATTTGATTTCGTCTATCTGCCGTTCGTATGGCGAAGCATTCAGCCTACTGAGCAGGCCGCGGTCTACGAGCCGCTCGAAACCTGGATCAAGGCCTGTCAGGCAACCAAACTGGCCATCCGGGGCGGCCCGCTGCTGTCCTTCGGGGTAAGTTCCGTACCGGACTGGATGTACATATGGGAAAATGACTTCGAGTCGATCTATGAAGCGGCTCGGCAATACGTGGAACGCACAGTCCGGCGTTTCTCCAAGCAGGTGGGTTCCTGGGTCGTGGCCAGCGGCTTACAGGCCGATAACGTTTTCGGCTTCACCTTCGAGCACATTATGGAGCTGACCCGGATGGCCGCCACGGTCACCCGGCAAGTCGCCCCCCGAGCCCAGGTACTCATCGACCTGAGCCAGCCATGGGGCGAGTACTACGCGCGCAATCAGCAAACCGTTCCGCCGCTTCTGTACGCCGACATGGCGGTGCAGAGCGGAATCAACTTCGACGGTTTCGGCTTGCAACTGCTGTTCGGACTGCCGGCCGAAGGCTACCACGTTCGCGACCCATTCCAAATCAGCTCGCTGATCGACCGGCTGGCCAACCTGGGCAAGCCGCTGCACATCACTGGCTTGGGCGCCCCCTCCAGCCAGTCGGCCGACGCCGCCGGTGGACAGTGGCATGCTCCCTGGTCGGAACAGACCCATGCCGAGTGGCTGACCACGCTGTGCGAGATTTGCCTGTCAAAACCCTATGTCGAGACGGTCTGCCTGCGGCCGCTGGCAGATGGCCCCGACAGCGTGATTGCCAGCGGGGGCTTGCTGCGGGAAGACCTGACACCCAAGCTGGCATTCACCCGCTTGAGCGAAATGCGCCAGCGTCTGGTCGGCGGGGGCGATCCGTGAACGCTTCCACCTGCCCGCCCCCCTACAGCCCCGCCAGCTTGGCCCAAGCCCGGGCCGCAGTCGGCGTGGGTCTCGGCCTCCTTATAATCACCGCTCTGACCGGGACCATCTCCATCGGTGTCACCACCGGCCCGGCCATCCACCCCGACGAGTGGCATTTGCGCCTGGACCCCAATCGCGTTACTGCGGCCGAGCTGGATCTTCTGCCACGGATTGGCGGCAAAACGGCTGAAAACATCCTCGCGTACCGTGAATCGGCCGACCGGCAGCCGGCTTTCACCACCCCCGAAGACCTGGACGAGGTGCCGCGCATCGGGCCGGCGACCATCGACCTGCTGCGACCCTACCTGCGTTTCTCCAATCCCAACTCGCAGCCGGGAGCGGATCCAGACGCCCCATGACCAGAGCGCCGATCCCGGTCATCTTCAAGCCGCTGCTGAAGGCCAAGCCCTGGGGCGGGCAGCGACTGGCCAGCCTGCTGGACAAGCCCTTGCCACCCGGCCAGCCCATCGGCGAACATGGGAACTGGTCGACCTGCCGGATCACCAATCAGTGGTCCGCGACGGCAGGTTGGCCGGCCAGACCTTGAGCCGGCTGGTGCAAACGTGGAAGACCAGCCTGGTCGGCGACGCCCGGCTGGCCGACGGCCGCTTCCCACTTCTGGTCAAGTTTCTGGATGCCCGGGAGCCGCTCAGCGTCCAGGTGCATCCCGCGTTCGCCGACGACTGCGGACCACGGCCTGGAGAGGGAGTCAAGCACGAGGCCTGGTATGTAGTCCACGCGGACCCGGACGCGAAGCTGTATGCCGGGCTGAAGCCCGGGGTCGACCGGTCTGAACTGGCCGGCGCCGTCAACAGCCCGGCTATCCTCGACCTGCTGCAAGTCTGGCAGCCACGAATCGGCCAGTGCTTTTATTTGCCGGCCGGAACGTTGCACGCGCTGGGAGCCGGACTGGTAGTCGTGGAAATTCAGACTCCTTCAGACACCACCTACCGGGTTTATGACTGGGGGCGCACCGGCCTGGACGGCCGGCCGCGCCAACTCCACATCGAGCCCGCCCTTCGTAACGTCCGATATGACGTGACGGAACAGATCCTTTGCCCGTCGCCGACGCCGGCGACAACCGCTGCCGGCAGCGGCACCTGCCTGGTCCGCTGTCAGCGCTTCCGGATTGACGCGATCCGGGCCCGCGCCGGGGCGTTCCCGCTCCCGGCCGGTCGAATGCGAATCTGGGCCATTTTGGAGGGCAGGGGCCGACTAACCGGAGCACAGGACGAATGCCGGTTCGCTCGGGGCGACGTGATTCTGATTCCGGCCGCCTGCGGCCAACTGAGCGTCGAATTACAGGCGGAAACTTACCGGCTGGAAGTGACGGTTGCGGACAGCGGCCAGCAGCCTGATTTATAGGTCCCGGCCATCAGCGACGCCGGCGGGCCTCCCGGTCCATTTCGCGTCGGTCGTCTCGCTTGCGAATCTCGGCCCGCTTGTCGGCATGGGTCTTGCCCCTGGCCAAGGCGATACAGACTTTGGCCAGGCCGCGCGGGTTGAAGTAGATTTCCAGAGGCACGATGGTCAGTCCCCGTTGCGTGACCCGGGCCTGCCACTTGAGGATCTGACGGCGGTGCAAGAGCAGTTTGCGGGGGCGAGTGGGGGCGTGCTGCGCGTAACCCGCCATGGGATAAGGAGATATATGACAGTCCACCAGGAACATTTCCTGACCCCGAACCATGGCGTACGCCTCGTCCAGCGAGGCTTTACCGGCCCGCAGGCTCTTCACTTCGCTGCCGGTAAGCGCCAACCCCGCTTCGAGCTTCTCCAGAACCTCAAAGTTATAGCGGACCTTCCGATTGATGATCCGCGGGGCAGCCGGTGGACCTTTGGCCATCTTGCCGCTAAATTTATGCTGGGTGGGAGGCGGTCGCAACTACCGTGCCGGCCGGGAGTATAAGGTCACAGGACGTGGGTATAGACCTGCTCAACGTGAAGAAGGCGATGGAGCGGGACGAAGAGACGCGCCTGATCCGGCGGGCCCGGCGGGGTAACGCCGACGCTTTCCGCGCGCTGGTCGAAGCCTACAAGGACCGGATCTTCGCCTTCGTTTGGCGGATGGTCCGGAACCATCACGAGGCAGAGGACCTTACCCAGGCGGCCTTCGTAAAAGCTTATGAGGCCTTGGACAGCTATAACCAGCGGTACGCCTTCAGCACCTGGCTGTTCACCATCGCCTACCGGCTATGCCTTAACAGCCTGCGACGACCGAAGGCCTACTGCGGCGAGGTGGACTTTGCCCGGATCGGAAACCTGGAGGTCGACGGGCCGTCCGACCTGGCCAACAGTGAGGAAGCCCGCCGACTGGCCGGGCTGATCTGGGCGGCGGTGGACCGGCTCAAGCCGGCCCAGAAATCCGCAGTGCTGCTGTTCTACCGTGAAGGCAAGAGTTGCGAGGAGATCGGACGGGTCCTGGGCATGCCGACCGTGACGGTCAAGAGCCATCTGCATCGAGCCAGAGCCAAGCTGCGTCAGACCCTGTGTGCCGAGGTGGCAGAAGATTGGAAAGGCATCCGATTCGCCGAGGACTGCCAGCACGCGTGAGCTTAAGCCATGAACTGCTCTGAGTGCGAACAGCTTTTCGACGCGTATCTCGACGGACATCTGGCCGGTTCGTTGCGGCTGGAGTTCGACGCCCATCGGTTGCACTGTCGGCGCTGCCAGCAGGGGCTGGCGATACTGGAGACGGTCGGGCAACTGATCGCCGCCGATCCGCAGACCCCGGAGTTGCCGCCCGACTTCACTGACCGGGTCATGCAGCAGGTGCGGCGACCGCGAGCGGCCCGGTTGCGCATGCCGCGGGTGGCGGTTATTACCGCCGTGATGCTTCAGGCTGCCGCGGTCCTGGCCTTTGTGGTGCTCTGGAACGCCCAGGTCAGGTCGCCGACTGCCAGGCCGACTCCGGTCGTCGCCCAGGCCGACTACCCCGGCGACGAGCTGGGGCGAGAAGCCATCTATCGTCTCATCGTGGAAGGGGTGGAAGATCGCATCTGGGACCTCCACGCCAGCGGCGCCAAGTTCGGTGCCGACCTGCTGGCGCTGGCCCGATATCTGGATATCCCGGTCCCGGAAGAGATCGCCCGTCAGTCGGCCAGGCTGGCCGAGGTCAACCCGTGGACCGGTTTCTGGGACACCCTGGTGCCGGCCGAGGACGACCAGACCGACGTGGCAGTCCCGGACGAAGACGTGCATTCGATCTAGTCTCCCAGCCGCGGACAGGCGGCGCTCTCCGCCGGGTCCGGCGAGTGGTTGCAACTCCACGCGAAATCGCATGCCAGGCCTGATCTCGCACCGCCTCGCCAGCGTCGCCCTCCTGCTGCTCAGTGCACCGGCCGCCTGGGCCGACGACTCGCTGGCCAGCTTGGTGCCGGCCGATGTGGGGTTGTTCGTCGAGCTGCGCCGGGCGGACGACCTGCTGGTGCCGCTGGTGGAGCCGCAAGTCTGGGTGACTTTGGCGGAACTGGCCGGCCACCCGGCCGCCCTGAAGGAGACCGAGCACTGGCAGCAGCGGGTGAAGCGAACGGTGAATATGTCGCCGGCCGAGGCAATCCGGGCTCTATTCTCGCAACAGGTCGCCTTCGTCAGCGAGGGCGTTCGCAGCACGCAGAACGGGGTAGTGCTGTGCCGACCGGCCGGGGACCGGTGGCAACTGATCCGGCGCTGGCAGGCCCGCCCCCTGCCGACCAGCGGCCCAGTCTCGCTCTACCGACTGCCTAACAACGTCGGACTGGCCCTGCGCGGCGATCTCTTCATCTTCGGCGACCAGACCGAGCAGGGTCTGTTCCGGCAGATAGTAATGCAACTGAACGATCCGGCCGGCCGCCTGGCGGATGACCCGAACTACCGCAGGCTGCTGGCCCGCGTCCCTCCCGACCCGGACGGGGTGTTGTTCGCGCGGCTGAGTCGGCCCCAGGCCACCAGCGCCCCGGTCGCCAGCCAGCCGATCGCCGCTCCAATGCTGCCTGGGTTGCCGCGACTGGCAAGCGTTTCCTCGAACCTGCTGCTGGCGTTGCACCGAGAAGGCTCGCAGTTGCGCATCACTGCCGTCGGGGATGCTCCGGGCGCGGTACCGGCACGGGACAGCTCCCTCCTGGAACTGGTGGGCAAGCTCCCGGAGTCCACTCTCATTGCCTGGGCCGGCCATCTGGACCATGCCAGTCTGGCCCAGGTTGCCACGGCCCTGCCGGAGCGCAGCGTCTTCCGGATCGCGTATCAGATGCATGAGCGGTACGGAACTGTACAGCGGCTGGCTGCCGCTCTGGATTCAGCCACCTGCGTGGCCATCGGAAGCGTCAGGCCGCAGAGCCGGATCCTTCCGGCCCCACCGGTCCCAGCGGTTGCCGTGCTGGTAGCGACCCGCGATCCCCAGCAGGCCGCGACTGAATGGGCCGACCTGTTCCACGTTACGCTGGCACTTTACCGGCTGCTTTCACTGAAGCTGGCCACGCCCATCCCAGTAGGGGAAGTGGAGTCGCTGACACTGGCCGGGCAGGCGGCCGAAAAGCTGGACCTCAGCAGTCTGTTGGGCGAGAACCCAGAACAGACGCCGCTGGGCGAACTGCATTTGAGCTGGGCGATGGACGGCCGAGTCCTGATCATCGCCTCCCACTCGGAGTGGCTGCGCCAGGTGCTGGAGGCCCGGGCCGGGCGGGAACCCGCTCTGGGAGCGACGCTTCTGCTTGGCGGCCGGTCTGCGGTCCCCTCGCCCCAGACGGTGCTGGTCGCAAGAAGTGCCGCGGTGTCCGATCTGGGCAGTGATTGGCTCCAGTTCTTGGCCGGTTTCAGTCCGCAAGTGCTGGACGAGAACTGGTGGCGGAACTACCAGCCGGAGGGCGGCAGCGTCCGGCTGGGGATTCAAGTCACCGAGGATTCCCAGCGGCAGCGGTTAGTGGTCCGCTCGGTCAGCCCGAACATGCCGGCCGACGGCGTATTGCGACCCCACGATGAGATTGTGGGGTGCAACCATCGTCGCTTCGCCACTTCCCAGCCCCTGGAGGAAATCCAGCGTGGACTGGCCAGACGTCCCAGCCCACGCTGGATCGACCTGCTGGTCGAGCGCGACCGCGTAGTGCGCGTCAAACGGGTCGCGCTCCCGTTCGTGGATCCGATAGAGGTCTTACGCCGGATCGTGGCGGTCGGTCGGCTGGTGCAGCGTGTGGTCTACGTAGACGATGCTCCGGACGCCGAGGGCTGGCGCGGCCACCTGACGCTCGATCTGCGAGCCGAGCAATCAACGCTTGGCGAGCTTTCGGGGCCGGGAAGTCCGGCACCGCCCGCGCCGACCGCCCCTGCCGTCTCCTCCAGCCCGGCGCCCAAGCCGCCGGGCTGATCAAGCCTGCTGCCGGTCGGCGGGCCGGGGATCAGGTCGAGCGGCTCACCGGGCTGCGGGAGAGGCGGCCCGCCGACGACGGGCTGCAAGCTCGGGGGCCTCGCGCAGGCAGGTTGCCAGAATCTTGAGCGACTGGCCGAAGGCTGACCAGCCGGCCCGGGGGAGCCGAGCCGGCTGCTGACCCACGTCGGGATAGCCCTGCTGGTCGGGCCGGACCTTCTCCCAGTTGGCAAAGAGCCGGCCCCAATCGCTGGCGAGGACCTCCTGCATCATCCGCCGCCCGCGGACCGGGTACCAGAAACTGTCGTGGTAGAGCACGCTGGCCAGGTAGGCCCAGGGAGCCAACACGGTTTTCAGCGACCATTCGATCGGCTTTCTGAGCGGGCCCCAGTAAATGTAATGCTGCATGCGGCTGGCGAAAGTCATGTTCTGGAAGGGCCCGATGAAATGCCAGTTCTCCGTCGCGGCCTCCTGGTCTCCGACGATCTCGATCTGTCGCGGATCGCCGCACCCCAGCCCGTGCTCGTGAGCCAGTCGAATGTACTTTATGTCCAGCGGGTCAAAGCCCATCATCCGGGCCGCCACCGCGTCGATCGCGGTCTGGTCCGCGCTGGCCAGGATGACGTTCTTGACGTGCGGGATCATGCACCGGGGGCCGGGACCGTCCCCGGCAAAGGTCCCGTCCATCACCGCGAACACGCCGCGGTGAATCTTCTTCTGGATCATCAACAGATCGACCAGCGTTTCGTGGATCACCGGGTGGGTCCAGTGCCGGCGTTCGTTGAGCAGCCCCCCGAAGGCGTTCTTCATCGTTCCGGTGGTGGTGGTGAAGACATGGGTTTTGACGGTCGGCAGATGGATGATGTTTTCGCCTATGAATCGGCGGGGGATCATGAACCCCTGGGGGTAAACTTGGTTAAGGCACAGAAACTGCTTGGTCAGGTCGCCGACCGCATCCTGGATCCGCACCCATTCCTCGCCTTCGTACAGGTGGATGTTGCGCAGCCCATGCGACTCCAGCACGTTGATCTGTTTGTTCTCACGCTCTCCCAGATGGGCATCGATCACCACGGTCCGATTATGGCAACCGTGGATGAGGTCGGGGTCGTACCCGTCGGCCTTCAGGGCCCGGATGACGCCCTCCAGTTGCCAAGGAGTCGTTGAGCTGCCTGGAAAGAAAAAGTGCCAGGAGATGTTGATTTTCAGTGCGGTGTCCGCATCCTTGGCAATGACGTCCTGATAACCGGCCAGGTTCATCAGCTCGTGGTAGTCCCGCAGGACAGTCCGGGGACTGGTTTTCAGGACTGCCACTTTGGACCGCAGCGCCGACATCGGTTCTCGCAGCTCGAAACATCAAACCCAGGCTCTGGCCATACTGTTTATAGTCGACCGGCCCCGGTTTGCAAATCAGCTCCCGGTCCACTGGACCGATGAACCAGACCGGGATAGACTCAGTTTAGTTGCCCCTCTGTCTGCGACCGCGTCGGATCGTCGGCGGTCAAGTGAAGGGCCGATAGGAAGTTGGGCCGCCGAGGACGCGATGAACATCCTGCTGGTCTCACCGGCTACGCCGGTAACGTTCTGGAGTTTCAAGCACGTTCTGCCACTGGTATCGAAGAAGGCGGCGTTTCCGCCCCTAGGGTTGCTGACGGTCGCGGCGATGCTGCCGCGGACCTGGAATCTCAAGCTGGTCGACCTGAACGTCACCGGACTGCGAGCCGCCGACATCGACTGGGCCGACTACGTGCTGGTCTCGGCCATGCTGGTTCACGAGCGATCGGCCCGCGAGGTGGCAGCCCGCTGCGCGGCCCGGGGCAAGCCGCTGGTCGCCGGTGGCCCGCTGTTCGCGACCGGCCATCAGCGATTTCCCGAGATTCCCTGCTTCGTGCTGGGCGAGGCGGAACAGATCATGCCGAGGGTAGTCGCCGACATGAGTTCCGGTCGGCTTCAGCCGCTCTACCGGGCCCCCGGCAAGCCCGACTTGGCCTGCACGCCCATTCCCCGCTGGGACCTGATCGACGGCCGGGACTACGCGACCATGTCCGTGCAGTTCTCCCGCGGCTGCCCGTTCAACTGCGAATTCTGCGACATCGTCGCTTTGTACGGGCGGGTGCCGCGGGCAAAAAGCCCGGGCCAGATGCTAGCCGAGCTGGACGCCCTCCTAGAGGCCGGGTGGAACGGGCCGATCTTCGTGGTCGATGACAACTTCATCGGGCACAAGACCAGGGCCAAGGAGCTGCTGCGGGCGATGATCGACTGGCGGGTCCGCCGCAAAGCGCGGGTCTCCTTCAGCACTGAAGCCTCGCTTAACCTGGTCGACGACGACGAGCTGCTGGAACTGATGGTGGCCGCCGGATTCAAGAAGGTATTCGTCGGCCTGGAAACCCCCGAGGAAAGCAGCCTGACCGAGTGTGCCAAGCTCCAGAACACCGCCCGCGACCTGGTCGCCGCGGTCGGCAAGATCCATAAGGCGGGAATCGAGGTCATGGGCGGGTTCATCGTCGGGTTCGACCACGATCCCAGCAACATCTTCGAGCGACAGCGGCGATTCATTCAGGAAGCGGGAGTAGTCACCGCCATGGTCGGGCTGCTGAACGCCCTGCCGCAGACCCGGTTGTTCGCCCGCTTGAAACGCGAGGGCCGTATTCTTCGTGAGAGCACCGGAAACAACCTGGACGGAATCCTCAACTTCGTCCCTCGCCTGGATCGACAGCTCCTGGTGGACGGCTACCGGGCCCTGCTCCGGCACCTGTACTCGCCGCGGGTCTACTACGACCGGGCCCTGACCTTCCTGCGCCAATACCGGCCCCGCGGACCGAGCGTGCACCGGTCCTGGAGCGACCTGAGCGCGTTCGTGAAATCGCTGTGGCTGATAGGGGTGCGCACCCGCGGCCGACGCGAGTACTGGAAATACTTCACCAAGACCCTGCTGCTATATCCCCGGGCGTTCGGCGAGGCGATGAACCTGGCGATCGCCGGATATCACTTTCGCAAGGTCGCCAGCAATCTGTAGGGCCGGCCAAGGAAAAAATACGATGGGGTGTTGCGGAGCGGGCCGGACCGCAGCTAGAATACTAGCGGTTGGTCTGTCGAAGCGGGCCGTACGCGACGGTTCTTTCCAGCCCCGCATCGCCCCACTCGCTCCCACCTTCTCGGCCGGAAGTGCGGCCGCTTTCATCCGTGACCCTGAAAGGAAAATAACGGGTCCAGCCCATTCTCAGAAAAGGAGAGTTACGTGGGCAAGAAACTGTATGTCGGCAACCTGGGCTACAACGTCACCAGCGCCGGCCTGGAACAACTGTTCTCTCAACATGGCAGCGTGCAGAGCGCTCAGGTCATCGAAGACCGGGCCAGTGGACGCAGCAAGGGCTTCGGATTCGTGGAGATGAGTTCCGACGAGGAAGCTCGCCAGGCGATCGCCGCCCTCAACGGCCAGGTCCATGACGGACGGGCCCTGACCGTCAACGAGGCCAAGCCGCGCGAAGACCGCGGGGGCTTCGGCGGCAGTCGTCACGGCGGCTACGGCCGACGACGCTAATGCTTTGTGCCGGGCCCGTCCGTCGCTACCGGCGGACGGGTCCGGCCCGCGCTAGTACCTCGGCTGGCCGACACCGAAGTGGTCCTTTTCCCATTGCCGGCGACCGTTTGGCCCGGTCAGCCCACGTCCGGTCCGCCCACTCAGGCCCGACTCTGATGGCCACGATTCGCAGCTCTGGTTGGGCGACAAGTCTTCTCTGGCGGCCTGACCCACAGTTGGCCGGCACTTGAGCCCGGCTCTACAATTCCAGCCATGTTCGCCCGTCTGCATAGCATGGCCCTGGCGGGGATCGAAGCTAAACCATGCGATATTGAGGTAGACGTGAGCGGCCGCGGCTTCGGCGTGCCCACCCTGGTCGGGCTGCCCGATTCCGCCGTCAAGGAAAGCATCGACCGCATCCGCAGCGCTCTGTCCAACTCCGGATTCTCGCTGCCGCGCACCAGAACCACCATAAACCTGGCCCCGGCCGATACACGGAAGGAAGGGCCGGCTTTCGACCTGCCCATAGCGATCGGGCTGCTGATGGCCGACGACCAGTTGCGCAGCGAGACGGCGGAGCAGTATCTCATCGCCGGGGAGCTGGCCCTGGATGGACGCGTCCGAGCCATCAAGGGCGCCTTGTCGCTGGCCTTGCTGGGGCGTCAGAACGGCTTCCGGGGGCTGCTGGTGCCGCGGGAGAACGCCGAAGAGGCGGCAGTGGTGGACGACGTGGAGGTGTACGGGATCGACTCGCTGGCCCAGGCGGTCGGCTTCCTGGCCGGGCAGTTGCCGCTCGAGCCGACCACCGTGGACCTGCCAGCCCTGTTCGACCGCTGCGCCCGGTACGACGTGGACTTCAGCGACGTACGCGGCCAGGAGCACGTCAAACGGGCCCTGCTGGTGGCCGCGGCCGGCCGGCATAACGTGCTCATGATTGGTCCACCGGGGGCCGGCAAGACCATGCTGGCCAAGCGGCTGCCCACGATTCTGCCGCCGCTCTCGCTCCAGGAAGCCCTGGAGACCACCCGGATCTACTCCGCCTCCGGAAAGCTTCCGGCTCGCACCAGCCTGATGGCCACTCGCCCGGTCCGCCAGCCGCATCATTCCATCAGCATGCCGGCCCTGGTGGGCGGCGGCACCATCCCGCAGGCCGGCGAAGTCTCACTGGCTCACCACGGCATCCTGTTTCTGGACGAGTTCCCGGAATTCAGCCGCAGCGTGCTGGAATCGCTGCGGCAGGTGATCGAAGACCACGTGGTAACCGTGTCGCGGGCCCACAGCGCGGTCGATTTCCCGGCCGACTTCATGCTGGTGGCCGCCATGAACCCCTGCCCGTGCGGATACTTCACCGACCCGCGTCGGCCCTGCAAGTGCTCGGCCCCCCAGATCGACCGGTATCTGGCGCGCATCTCCGGACCGCTGATGGAACGGATCGACATCCACATCGAGGTGCCGGCGGTACCCATCTCCGCCCTGCGTGACCGGCAGTCCGGCACCGACAGCGCCACCATGCGCGCCGAAGTCCAGCGGGCCCTCGACATTCAGCGCCGGCGCTTCGGACCCGACAGCACCACCACCAACGGACGCATGACCCCGCGGCAACTGCGGAAGTATTGCCAGATCGACGCCGACGGCGAGCGGCTGCTCCGTCAGGCAGTCAGTGAGCTGGGGCTGAGCGCCCGGGCCCACGACAAGGTGTTGCGGGTTGCCCGCACGATTGCCGACCTGGCCGGCCAGGAACACATCAGCGCCATCCATCTGTCGGAAGCGATTCAATACCGTCGCCTGGACCGGAGCCTGTGACGCAGCTCGCCGTCTCCTGCCGTCAGATAATGCCCTAGGAAAGGTGTTCCAGGCACTCCGCCTGGTCCAGGTAAAGAAACCCAGCCGGCGAGCGCCAAAGCGGGATACCTAACCGAGCCAGTTCGATGGCGAGGTTCACGCGAACCGCTTCTGACCCAACGACCCGGTTCTCGCCGGTTGACGCCTAGTCTACTCCCCGGCTGCGCTGCGTAACGGTGCTCCAGCTTTGCCGGGTAGTGGCCGGCGGCCAGTCCTGCGCTGGTCCGATTATCCTCGGACATCGGCCCCGGGCCACGAGTGTTCAAAGTGGCCTGCCAACGTGGTCGATCATAGAGCAGCGACCCGAATGGTCGACTCTCGGCTTGGGCGTTCCGAACTCGGCCTGAAGGATGGATGTACGCTACATCAACCCGTTCGTCGCAGCGGTCCGGCACGTCTTCAAAACAATGTTGAAGACCGAGATCCTGGTCAGCAAACCGAGGATCAAGGACCAGGCCAGCCCAGCTACGGACCTGTCGGCGATTATCGGTCTGTCGGGTCCGGTCACCGGGAGCGTGACCCTCCGCTTTTCCCGGCAGGTGGCAGTCCGGATCGCCAGCGCGTTTGCTGGCACCCAGCTCTCGATTTATCAGCAGGCGGAACTGGCCGACGCCCTGGGCGAGCTGACCAACATGGTGGCCGGGCAAGCCAAGGCCAAGCTGCCGCATTCTGAAATCAACATCTCGCTGCCGCGGGTGGTGCAGGGGGACGCCCGGCAGGTGCCGGAGGCCAATGTCTCGCCGGTAGTAGTGCTGCCCTGCGACTCCGCCCTGGGACGCTTCTCGGTTGAAGTAACCCTGGTGACCAAACAGACCTCGCCCTTCGCCGCACCGCCCAGTCCGCCAGCCGAGGTGAGCGATCCGCAGCCGGCAATGGCCTGCGCCCAGCCGTCCTAAACCGGGTCAAGCCGTCGGACCGATTTTCTCGCCTCGGCCCGAGCATCCCCCTGAATCTTCCGGGTTGACGCATGGCCAATGCGATGTGAGCACTTCAGGCAGAAGGGGAAACCGCGCGCCGGGCGGACAGCGACCATGAGAATCGACCAGGCCGACTTCAACTGGCCATGGATTTACCGGACCCCGCTTTCGAACCAGCTCGCCCGCGACCTCAGTCCCGGCAACCAGACCTACAACAAGGCGCTGGCCGTCGCGTGCAACGACCTGGGCGATAAATCCTTCGCCAACGGCGAATATCGGGAACCGGCCGGGGCCTACCAACGAGCGCTGGCGCTGTTCAAATACAATCGCACGTATCAATGGAACACGATCCAAGCCTGGGTGGGCTACGGGGACCAGTGTCTGGCCCGGTACGACTACGACGAGGCGATCCAGGCCTACCGCCAGGCGTTCTGAGTGAACGGCGTAGATACCAGGTAGAAGCTGCCCGGGGTGTACAACGCCCGCGGACTGGAGTACAAAAACCTGGAGCAGCACGGGGAGGCAACCTGCGATTTCAAGGAAGCGCTACCACTGCTGCCCGGGCACACGGAGTACCAGGCCAATCACGACTCGGTCAAGGCCTGGGATGAGCAAGCCGCGCTCGGGCCCCGCGGGCCGGCTGTCCCATCCAAACCCAGCATCCGAGCCATCATCCGGCACACCCGGGCGCTGGCCTCCAAGTTTTCCAGAGGCCGCACCAGCTCGTCGAGCTGACGGACCATCAGCGACCGCCAGGCCGAGTCGACCAGCAACTGGCCCACAACTGCGGCCACCGCGTCCAAGTCCCGCACGAAGGGCATGAACTCGGGCACCACCCGGGCCCCCGCCAGGACGTTGACCAGCGACAGATGCGGCAACCGGACGACTAGCCGACCAAACAACCGATACGGCAGCCGCAGCCAGCCTCCGGCATCGTACATCACCACCATCGGCCGGCGATAAGCGGCTACCAGCAGCGTCGCGGTCCCGGAGGCAACCAGGGCCAGATCGGCGGCGGTCAGCAGGCTGGCGTTATCGTCAACAATGATATCCGCGCTCGGGTCGACCGCCGGAGCCGAACCCTCCCGAGCCGGAAGCGATTCTGCCACCAGCCCGGCAATCTGCGGGCGACGAGCCTCCGAGGCGCAAGAGATCGCCGCATAGACCGGCTTCCCGGCCGCCTGGAGCCGGCGTAAGACTTCGAGCTGCCTGGGCAGCATGGCACTGATCACATGTCGGCGTGAGCCGGGGAGCAGGGCCACAATCGGGCGACCGCGGGCCCGCCACCTGAGCCCCTCCACCACTTCAGCCCGGGGCGGTGCCTGCCGCAAGGACTCGAAAAGCGGATGACCCACGTAATCTGCCTGCACGCCGAACTGGCGAAAGTACTCCTCCTCAAACGGCAGAATGCAGGCCAGGTGGTCCACGTCCCGCGCAATCTGCCGGTTCCGCCCCTGGCGTGCGGCCCAGGTCTGCGGAGCGATGTAGTAAAGCACCGGCAGCCCCAGTCGCTTGGCCCGTCGGGCCAGGCGGAGGTGCAGCTCGGGCGAGTCCAGCAGCACGACCAGGTCCGGGCGATCCTTTCGCCAGCAGCGCTCGACTTGCCGGATGGCCTTCCAGGCCCGGCCCAGCAGACCTATCGCTCCGCTGAGCATGGCCGCATGCGAGGCCAGATCGAAGACGGTCTGCACGCCCAGGACGCGCAGTCGGGGTCCGGTCAAGCCGTAGAACTCACAGCCGGGCAGGTGCCGGCGCGCCGCCCGCACCAGGCAGGCGGCGTGGAGATCCGCCGAGTCCTCGGCGACCGAGATGAATACGCGCGGAGCCTTGCTGCCGGTTGCTTCCAACGCCGTTGCGGTCGTCCCGCTCATCGGTGCCAGCCGACTCGGGTTCCCGGACGCTTCGGATACCAGCGACCCAAGCGGCCAGGACGGGGAGCTGGCAACCTGGACGCCCGCGCGACTCAGTGCGCTACTCCATCTTGACTTCCTGGCCGCCGGTGTCGACGTTGTCTTTGGTGAAGACCCGGGTCGGCAGAATGATGCGTTTCTCGAACCGCTCACCCTTGAGAATCTTCATGGCCACATCCAGCCCGACTTCGCCGGGCGTGGGGTACAGGAGCGTAGCGGTCAGCTCGCCGGACTTGACCCACCGCAAGCCCTCGTCGGGCAGGGCGTCGATGCCGATGAATTTCATCTCCTTTTCCCGCCCGGCGGCCTTGGCCGCCTGATAGGCCCCGTGGGCCATCGGGTCATTATGAGCATAGACCAGGTCGATCTGGGGATTGGCCTTCAGCGCATCCTGCATGATTGAGTAGGCCTTATCCTTCTTCCAGTCCGCGTCCAGGCCGCCGATCACTTTCAGGCCCGGTTCCTTGTCGACCACCTCATGAAAGCCGTCGCGGCGTTCCTGGCCCGGCGTGGAAGCCAACCCGCCGCAGATTTCATAGATGATGCCCTTGGCTTTGCCCGGACCGCCGAGCATGTCGACGGCGACCTTGCCGGCGGCGCGGCCGATGAGCCGGTTGTCGGCCCCCACGAAGCAGGCGTAATCCTTGAAGTTCACGTCACGGTCGAGAACCACCACCGGGATGCCGGCTTCGGTCGCCTCCTTGACCACTCCGGTCAGGCCGGCGGCTTCTTTGGGACTGATCAGGATGGCATCCACCCCGCGGCGGATGAAAGACTTCATGTCGCCGACCTGCTTCTCAGTCCGGTCATCGCCGTCAAGCATGACCAGTTCAAGGTTGGAATGATTGAGCAAGGCATGCATTTTCAGTCGGCGATTGAATTCGACCCGCCAGGGCTCTTTGACCGTGCACTGCGAGAAGCCGATGATCCACTTTTCACCCATGGCCGGCGCGGTGGCCGGCGGCGGCTCCAGCTCCTGGGCCGGCACCGCCGGGGTAAAGGCCAGAAAGAACGCGATTGTCCAGACTGGTTTGAGCTGACGCAGGTAGCCGAGCATGATTCACCTTCCGCTTGCAACCGGGTTATTGTCCGGGCCGGCGGCCCGCCCCTGACCAAATGCCGCGCAGCCAGGTCAGAAAGCTTCCACTCTGGATCACCGCCGCCACGACGATGATCGCGCCTTTGAGAATATCCTGAATCTCACTGGAAACGGCCCGCAGTTGCAAGAGGTTGGTGAGGTAGCCGAAGATCATGACTCCCACCAGCGTGCCCAGGATGCTGCCGCGGCCGCCCATCAGGCTGGTGCCGCCGATGACCACTGCCGCGATCGCGTCCAGCTCTTTTCCCAAGCCGGCATCCGGCTTGCCCTGGGTGTACTGGGCACAGTAGAGGACCCCGGCCAGCCCGGCGAGCAACCCGCTGGCGCCATAGACGAAGATCTTCACCCGGTCGACCTGGACGCCGGCCAGTCGGGCGGCTTCCTCATTCCCGCCCACCGCGTAGATGTAACGTCCCAGCGGCAGCTTCCAGAGCACAAACAGGGCACACGACCAGGCCCCCAGCAGAAACAGTCCGGGCACAGGCAGAAGCTTCAGCTCATGAATCCGCCCGCTCCGCAGCCGCTCCTGTCCCACGGTGAGGATCGTAGCCCCAAGCTGCTCGAAGGAGGGCGGCGCTCCGACGTGCTCCGCGTCGCCGCGGTAAATGGCGTGAATCTGCCCCCCGTGGCCGGCCACCAGCTTGGCCAGTCCAACCGCCGAGACCATCATCGCCAGCGTGACGATGAAGGGCTGGAGTCGCGTCCGGGTGATTACCAGCCCGTTTATCAGACCCATCAGGCACCCCACCAGCGGCACGACCACCAGCACCACGCCCGTGGACGACCCGCCGTTGACCTGGGCCATCACCCAAGACCTATTCAGCGCGACCGCCAATACCACCCCCAGGCCGGCAAGCGCGAACAGCAGCCGGATCCGGCCCGGGCTGGATCGTAACCGGCGGAAGATTGCCACCCCAACCCACAGCAGAAACAGGGCGGTGGCCGCCAAAGCCAGCCAGTGGGCCCGGCTGAGGTCGGCCGGGCCGCCATCCGGCCGCCGCATCAGAAGCATGGCGCATACCACCGTGCACAAGGAGAGCACACTGCCGACCGATAAATCGATCCCCCCTGACAGAATCACCAGCGTCATGCCGACCGCCAAAATCCCGTTGATCGACACCTGGCCCAGCACATCCCGCTGGTTATCGATGCTCAGGAACTTGGGATGCGACAAAATCCCGATCACAAAGACGAGCGCCAGGCCGGCAAACAGCGCCGCCTGTCGCAGCAGGCCACCCAAGGCAGGCAAAGCTCGAGTCTGCATCCGGCGTCGGATACTAACCCCAAACCGCCCAACCCGCATCCCGCCCCAGTCGTGCCCCCAGAGGCCGAATACGATACCATCCAGCACACCACCGCAACTGACCTGCGGCCAGCGGAGGCGACCTTCATGGACGCTCCACAATCGGGCGATCTTCTGGTGCCGACCGACGGCCTGGTGCTACGACACAGCGCCCGGCTGCGACCCGGCGTCTACCTCCTACCGGCAGGCATTACCCTGGATGCCGACCACCTGACCCTGGACGGCAACGGGGCCACGCTGATCGGCGCCGACCGCCAGGGCGTGGGCATCCGGGCCGCCGGCCACAGCCACCTGGTCATTCGCAACCTCCGGCTGCGCGACTACCACCACGGCATCGTCGTAAGCCAGGCGCAGGACGTGCTGATCGAGCGTAACCAAATCACCTCCACCGGCGAGATTCCAGCTAATACCATCTTCCTGGACATCTGGCGACCGGCCGGAGACCCGTACGGCGGCGCCATCCTGCTAGATCAGGTCGAAGACGCGCAGATCCAGGACAACGACCTGCAACACCAGATGAACGGGTTGCTGATCTACCGTAGCCAGCGCCTCCAGGTTCGGCGGAACCTGGCCAGCTATAACAGCGGATTCGGAATCTACCTCCACCAGACCTGCGACAGTGTGTTTGAGGAGAACTGGGCGGACTGCTGCTGCCGATATGAGCCGCGCGATGGCCCACCTCCGCGGGTCGGGGCCGGCTCGTGCGGGCACCTGGGGGCGGATGCGGCCGGCTTCGTCATCGTCCGCGGCTGCTGCCGCAATGTCTTCCGACATAACTTCGCCCGGCTGAGCGGGGACGGGTTTTTCCTGGCCGGCCGTGACCCGGAAGGTCACAACCTAGGCTGCAACGATAACGTGTTCGAGGAGAACGACGGATCGCTGAGCCCCAATATCGCCTTCGAGGCCACCTTCAGCTCCGGCAACATCTTCCGGGGCAACTGGGCGGATCGCTCCAACTACGGCTTCTGGCTCGGATACTCGACCGGCAACCTGCTGGAAGGAAACCGGATGCTGTTCAATCGCCAGGCGGGCATCGCCGTCGAACACGGCGTGGGATTCACAGTTCGCCACAATGACTTTCAGAGCAACGGACACGGCATCTTGCTGTGGACCAAGTACGTCCGAGAATTTCTGGGCGCACTGGGTGGCGCTTCGAGTTCCGGATCCGAGTCGGCGGCGGGAGTGAATCTGACCGTCCGGAACTGGGTGATCGAGCGCAACCGTTTCTATCGCAACGGTACCGCGATCGCGATCCTGGCCGATCGCGACCACGGCATCCGCCCGGTGCCGGCCGAGGATGCGGGCCGCCCTGAGCTGCGACCCTGCGACAATGCGATCCGCCAGAATGACATCCAGGATAATCGGGTCGGGATCCATCTGTCCGGCGCGGACCGCACGGTCATCGAGCAGAACAAGATAAGCAAGAACGTGGAGGCCGACCTTCGCCGCGAGGACGACCGCGACACGGTGTTGGGCCACAATCTCGGGCTGCGCGGGGCTTACCTATAGCTGACCCCCCGGCGCTGAGCCGGACTCGGAGGCGCCCAACGCCGCAGCCCCGAGCCCCCCGGTCCGGCAATTCCAGCCAGGCGGACGAGCCCGGCGTCAGCGCATCATCCGTCGCCGCAGCTCGTCGGGGCAGCAGTCGAGCGCGAAAACGGGCCCACCGAGTCAGCCCGGGCTCGCTCGATAGTCTGACCGGAACTTCCATCGACCGGCCCGGGCGGCTCCTCCGGGCGTACCAGCACCCGGACCTGCTGGCCAATTCGTCCATTGGCGGC
>CAYZXK010000092.1:0-7789 GCA_964482395.1 uncultured Planctomycetales bacterium
CGGATCGTGTACGGTCTGGTGGCGTACTACAACGCCAAGTACGCCACGCGGGTCTGCAAAGAATTCCGGGAGGTCCGCGGTGTGGCCTGAAATGCCCTTCTTAACCCGCAACAATTACACACGGGAATTGACGTTACCAACCCGCCTTGGTATCCCTGCCGATAATGCGATAAAATGGTGGGTTGCGGCCAACGTGCGGGAAGCGGGCGACGGCGGGCGCGCTCGCGGCCCACGCCGGGCGGGTCCGGTCTGCGGATAGGAGTCAGGCTTGAGCGGACAACCCGAGGATCTGGCGGTCGCCCAGCGGCGGAAGGACCGTGAGCAGGCCATCCGCCAATTCGCCGACCGCTTTCTGCGGGGAGCCAACCAGGATCTGTTCCAGGAAATGCTCGTGACCCTCTGCCGCCTGGCTTACGACCAGGTGGGGCGGGGGGACGCGAAACTCCTCAACCGGGCCCTGGCCGAACTGCGATATGCCTTCAAGGTGTTCGCACCCTACGGCCACGTCCGCAAAATCAGCATTTTCGGTTCCAGCCGAACCCCGGAAGACCACCCCGACTATCAGCAGGCGGTCCGGTTCGCCCGGGCCCTCCGGGAACATGGATGGATGGTCATCACCGGAGCCGGGGACGGGATCATGAAGGCCGGCCACGGCGGGGCGGGCCCGGAAGCCAGCTTCGGCGTGGCCATCCGCCTGCCGTTCGAGCAGAAGACCAACGAAATCATCGCTGACGATGCCAAGCTGGTGAATTTTCGCTACTTTTTCACCCGCAAGCTCATTTTTATGAAAGAGGCCTCCGCGGTGGCACTGTTCCCCGGCGGCTTCGGCACCCTCGACGAGGGCTTCGAGGCCCTCACGCTGGTCCAGACCGGCAAGGCCCCCCTGGTCCCCATCGTCATGCTGGAGCAGCCGGGCGGCACCTACTGGCCGCAGTGGCGGGCTTACATCAAGGCGGAACTGCTCCACGGCGGAAAGATCGACGAGCAGGACATGCACCTGTTCCGGATCACGGACGACGTCGATGTGGCCGTCCGCGAGGTGGTCCAGTTCTACCGCGTGTACCATTCCATGCGCTACGTCGGAGAAGACCTGGTGCTTCGACTCAACCGGCCTGTCTCCGACAACACTCTGGAGCGGCTCAACCGCGAATATGCCCGGATCCTGACCGCCGGACGCTTCGAGCAGTGCCAGATCCTGCCCGAAGAGGGCGGCCAGCACCCTGAACTGCCAAGGCTGAAGTTGCGGTTTGACCGCAAGAGCTACGGGCTGTTGCGACGCTGCATCGACTTGATCAACCAGGACGCGCAGCCTGATGGACCCTTGCGGCCCGCTCCTGACTTGGCCCGGCAGCTACCGTCGCCGACCTAGTCGCTGGCCCCTTTCTGCCACCGGTCGGAGCCGCGCGGCCGGCCGGGCCCGCCGGCATCCCGCGCGGCGGGGACCGGGTACTTCGCACCGCTTGGAAAAATGGCCGTTTTTTGCTCCCGGCCGACGGAAAACCCCTTGACGAAACGCATCCTTCGTGCGAGAAGGAACCCACGTGCCCACTAGCAGACGAGGTCGTTTGCGGTCGCGGGCCGGGTAGCGAGTCTCAGGGTTTTCCGCGCCACGGCCCCCAGCCCGCGACTTCTGGGAATGGTCACACAGGTTGCGGACAGTTGAGGCCGGCTGGAGGCCGGCGGAGGTAGAACAGCAATGGCCAAGACCAACAGGAACCGAGGAACTGGCAAGCCGCGAACCAAGTCTGAAGTCTACGGGGCCCTGGCCGAGGCCACCGGGCTCACACGCAAGCAGGTGGGTAGCGTGTTCGATGCCCTGGCCGGTGTGATCAAGAAAGACCTCAACCGGGGCCCGGGCATTTTCGCCGTGCCGGGCTTGATGAAGATCACCGTGGTCAAAAAGCCGGCCGTCAAGGCCCATGAGCGGCCCGACCCCTTCCACCCCGGACAAATGATGAAGGTCAAGGCCAAGCCCGCCCGAAAAGTGGTCAAGGTGCGCCCGCTGAAGGGCCTCAAGGCCATGGTCTCCTGAGCGGGGCTCACGCGGTCATCCAGCAGATTCAGGACCAGTCCGGCCCGGCGCAGGCGGTTGCCTGCCGGGCCGGTCCCTTATCCGCCTCAGGCTGGGGACCTGGGGTCCGAGGGCCGGGAGGGCTCTCAGTGCGGGCCGCTTGACCGGTCCGCGGGGCACCCGGCCGACACCCCCCGGCGTGGTTGATCCGGCCCCCTTCCAGCGGGCACCGGTCAGTCTGGAGCCAGAACGCTCAGGGCTTCCGCGAGCTGGGTCGGCAGCTCGGCTTGGATGCCCTCAACGTCCGCAAAACCAACGCCGATCAGCTTCATCATCCACTCAGCCAGCTCCTCGTGCTGGGCGGTCAGCCAGAAGCCGTGCCGCTGTCGACAGCATACGACGTCGGCCAGATAGACGGTGGCGGCGATCTTCTGGAACTCCGGTTGAAGCGAACTGGGGGCGTGATGATAGCCGATGGCGTAACGGAGGGCCGGGGGGAACTTCCACTTGGTGGCCAGAGTCCAGCCGAACGCCTGGTGGTCGGCCCCGATCACCCGTTCCTCGACCGCGCAGAAACTCTCCGGCTGCGCCAGGCAGCTTTCGGCTACCGTCTGCATCTTGTTGCGAAACATCTGCTGAGAGACGATCAGGCCCAGGTCGTGCAGCAGACCGGCCGCGAAGGTCTCATCGGGCACCGGACTCTTGGCCGCCTTAGCCAGTAGCCGGGAGCAGACTGCGACCGCTACGCTGTGCTCCCACAGGTCCAGCGTCGTGAACTGGTCGGTGATCTGGTCGCGCTTCAGCAGTCGCGAGACCGAGGCGGCCAGAGCCAGGTTCCGCACCGCGCTGAGTCCCAGCATAAGGATGGCCCGTTCCAGGCTGGCCACCTGAGCCGGCAGTCCGTAGAAAGCTGAGTTGACGATCCGCAGGATTCGCGCCGCCAGGGCCGGATCCGCCTGGACCACCTCTCCGACCCGGTGGATCGTGGTACGCGGGTCCTCGACTACCTCGACTATCTTGGTCGTCACCTCCGGCAGCGACGCGACGTCGGTAACCCTGGCCAGAGCTTTCCGAAGCTCCGGAGGCAGCGTTTTCCCGGTTGATAGACCCGGGGCCTGCTGCACTCCCGACTCGGGTCGGTCCGGCTCGGCCGGATCAATGGTCGGCTCGGGATTGGATGATTTGCGGGCCTGCCGGTCGGTTATCGGTGGAATTGACACGGGTGTTCCTTTTGAATGCTCGTGCGCGAATCGGAGAGATGGATCAGAAGGCCGTGCGGCAGCGGATGCTGGCTGGTGCAGCCGATCATGACCCGCCCCGCGGACTTGCGCACAGTGACGTAGTTCCGGGCCGGGGTCGCACGGTTCGTCGTCGCCCCGCAGCGAGGGGAGCGCCGCGATCGAGTCGGACCGACCGTCCCCAACGCCGGCCCCGGGCTCTGGTCAGTCGCCTCACTCTCCGAAAACCTGTTCGGCTTCGCGCACACCCTGCGGCAGCTCCTGTCTTACGCGCTCTGCGAACTGCGGCTCCAGCCCGATAGTCTGCCAAGCGGATTCCGGGGTTTCCTGCCCTTGGGTGGTCAGGAAGAATCCGAGTCGGCTTTCCCCACAGAGCGTGTCGGCCACGTAAACCACCGTTGATATACACTGGTGCTCGATTGGGGCCAGGCTGGGCTCATGGTGGTAAGCGATGGTCTGGCGCAGGCTGGCCGGGAACTTCCATTTGGCAGCCAGCGCCGCTCCCCAGACCTGGTGATCCGTCTTCAGCACCTCTTGCTCGATGGCGCAGAATGCTTGCCTTTCGCGCTGGCACCGTTCGATCACTTCCCTCAGCTTTCGGCGGAAGAATTGATGCACCACCATCAGGCCCATGTCGTGGACCAAACCGGCTACCAGAGCCTCTTCGGCCGACACGCGACCTCCGATCTGCGCCACCAGCCGGCTACAGACTGCGACCGCTAGGCTGTGCCGCCACAGTTCCCGAGCCACCAGTTGCTCCGATAACCCTTCGGGACTGAACAACCGGGACAGGGAGGCGGCCAGGGCGATGTTCTTGACCGCGGTTAGTCCCAGCAGCAGGATCGCCCGGTCCAGGCTGGCCACCTGGGAGGGCAGGCCATAGAAAGCCGAGTTGACCACCTTGAGTATCTTGGCGGCCAGTGCCGGGTCGCAACGCACAATCCGGTGCAGGTCGTGAACCGATGACCGCGGGTCCTCGACGACCTCGACGATCTTGGCGGCCACCTCGGGCAGCGAATTGACCTCGGCTATCCGGCCCAGGACCGGGAGCAGTTCCGGCGGCAAGGTCTTCTCACTGGCGACCCCTGCCGTCGGCATTTGCTGCGTCTTGTGCTCCAACCTCGCACCTCACTGACCGGAGGGCCCGGCGGCACCCTGCGCCGGCGGGGCAGCACCCGGCAGGCGGAAACGACTCCGCAAGCCGACGCTGACGGCGCAGCTCGCCTCGAACGGACCTGCGGCAGTTCCGGCCGCAGCGACCTCCGTCCGTATGCGCTTCCATCGGATGCTTGCGCCCCCGGCTGTAGAGCATGGATGTCTCCGGGCCCGCTCCCGAAACAGGACGCCTCCGGATCGCCAAGCCTTCAGGTCCGGGGCGGCGGACCGGCCAGCAGTTCATACTCGTCCAGCGGGCTGCGGTCGCCGCCGACTATCAGCTCGCAGTTCATACGTACTCGGGGCATCTCCAACTCGATGAACCGCCGGGCGACCCGTTTTTTTCGCTCGGCCGCCGTGATTACCGACGCCGGAACCGCCCTCAAAGCGCCTGCGGGCCCGCCTGGCACGGGCTTGACCACCCCCAAGCTCAGGCCGCAAGCCTGGCGGGGGCCGCCCTGCCCGGCAACCGCCTGCTGGAGCAGGAGATGACCGATGTAGACCGCGGCCGCGGAATCCACCAGCGGTCGGCCTGCCAGGTCGAGGTAGTCGGTGCTCTGGCTCTTGAGAAACCGGATCGCGTTCAGGACCTGTTCCTTTCCGGCCGTCAGCTTGCTCTTCAGTTCGGCCAGCAGCGGGTCCTGATAATCTATCTGCTCGAACTGGGTCACCTGCTGCTCGAAGGCTCCCGAGCACACGCCGCGGACCGCAGCCACGATCTGGAGCTGACTGGTGCCCTCATAAATAGTGGTAATGCGGGCGTCCCGCAGATATCGTTCCGCCGGATAATCGGTCATATAACCTGACCCGCCCAGGACCTGAAGAGCGGTGTCGGCGACCCGCACGCACATTTCCGACGCGTAATACTTGCTCATGGGCGTGAGCATGCCGTTGACGCGCTTCAGAGTGCGGGCCAGTTCTTTTCGCCATTTCAGCTCGTCCTTGTCTGCCGGCGGACGGAACTCCAGAATCAGGTTGTTATTGTTTTCCAGATCGCAGATGCGGCTGGTCTGATAAGTCAAGGCCCGGGCCGCCTCGATCGCCAACTTCATGTCGGTAACCATCTGGGCCACGGCCGGCAGCCGTTCGATCGGACCCCCGAACTGCTTGCGCGTATGAGCGTAGCTGCGGGCCAGGCGATAGGCGGCCTCGGCAATGCCCAGCGACTGGGCCGCGATACCTACCCGGGCCCCGTTCATCAGGGCTATTACATAGGTGATCAGCCCGCGCTGCCGCTGCCCGATCAGCTTGGCCGGAGCGTCGTCGTACACCAGCTCGCAAGTCGGCGAACCGTGGATCCCCAGCTTGTGCTCCAGGTGCCGGACCCGGATCCGCGGGCCACGTTCGCACAGAAACAAGCTCAGCCCGCGGCCGTCCGAGATATCCGGCTCGCTGCGGGCCAACGTCAGCAGCACCTCGCCGCAGCCGTTGGTGATGAATCGCTTCACGCCCCGCAGGTACCAGTTCCCGTCCGCGTCCTGATAGGCCCGCAGCCGGACCGCCTGTAGGTCGCTGCCCGCGTCCGGCTCGGTGAGGACCATGGCTCCGGTCAGTTCGCCGCGGGCAAAACCCGGCAGATACTGATCCTTGATCGGCTGGTCGGCAAAGGCGTTGATGGTTTCCGCGATGCCCTGAAGGCCGAAGATGTTCATCAGGGAGGCGTCCGCCCGGCTGACGATCTCGATCGCCATCGTATAAACCAGGTTCGGGAAGTTCAGGCCGCCGTACTTGCGCGGCAGGGTGAAGCCCATCAGGTCGGCCTGGGCCAAGCGGCGGAGGTTGTCCTGGACCAGGGGGTGCAGGGTGACCGTGCCGTCTTCGTTGAGCGTATTGCCTTCCCGGTCGATCTGTTCGGCCCGGGGGGCGATGATGTTGCCGGCCAGGTCGCCCACGATTTCCAGCACCCGGCGGTAACCGTCGATCGCCTCGGCCTCGTCGACCGGGGCATAGTCGATTCCAGCCCGGGCGTCCTCGAAGTCGTGTTCCTGGATCCGGGCCAGCTCGCCCAGATCCAGGTGGTGGAAGAGGAACTGAATGTCGTCGTTGTCTGTGAAGAAGTTGGCCATTAAAACCTCTCGCGCCCGGTGCTGATCGGCGATGCTCCGGCTTCGCTGCTGGTTTACTCCTCTCCGCGGCTGGGCTCCTCGATCAGTTGCCGGGCCGGGTCCACGATTGCCCCCGCGGCTTTCTCAGCCTGACAAAAGTCGCTTTCTTGCCACGCCTGGCTTGAATCGGCAACCCCGTTGGGATACCTGGTCGCCACGTAATGCCTGTCCAGAAGCGGTGTTTCCGGAACAAAGGCGGCCAGGCCAGGCTGGTACGGCAGGGCCCGCTTGATCAGTCGCACCGTGCTGTGCGTTCGCAGGTTACGCTGGCCGACGGCTATGAGGATCGCCTTCAAGGCGGTCTCCGCTGCCTGCTGGCAGAAGAAACAGGCCTGGGCCCAGATGCGCCCTTGGCCCGGCCACCGAGCGCTCGCCAGGTTGCTCATCGCCTGAGTGGGCCAGGGGCGCGCCTCAGACAGGTTCCGATCGGCGGTGTCGCTCATACAGTACCTTGCCCTCACGTTCGGCCGCCTCGATCAGCAGCGCTCCCTGGTGCTTCAAGCTCTCGTACTCCGGCGGGGTGTAGACGTGCGGCTCGACGTCGAACTCCTCAGCGTCGATCAGGGACAAGACCTCGCCAATCCGGTCGATCGGCCTGCGCTGGGTGTCCAGAATGATGATCAGGTCGATGTCGCTGTTCTCGTGAAAGTCGCCACGGGCGAAGGAGCCGAAGAGCACGATTTTCTCCGGGTCAAGCGGGCGCAGACGCTGGATGATCCGCTCCAGCTCGCGCTGAACTGCCGGCCACCGGCGCTGCTCCCACCGACCCATGACCATGGCGTGATCTCGACTCAGGCTTCTTTGCGGACCGCCCATGCGCCGAATGCCGGCCGGAACTCTCAAGGTCGGCCCTGGCCATTCGTAGCGCCCCCCCGCACCGGTCCTTGAGGGAAAGCGGCAGTTACTCCTTGGGTCGCTCCTTGATCGCTTTGATCATCATGGGGATCACCTGGTTGAGATCTCCGACGATGCCGTAATGGGCCACGCTGAAGATCGGGGCCTCGCGGTCCCAGTTGATGGCGACGATCTTGGCCGACTCTTCCATGCCGGCCCGATGTTGCACCGCCCCGCTAATGCCGCAGGCGATGTACAAGGCAGGCCGAACCGTAGTACCGGTCTGGCCGATCTGATGCTCTTTGCCGATAAAGCCGCTATCCACAGCAGCCCGGCTTGCTCCGACCGCTCCGCCCACCGCGCCGGCCAATTCGTAAATCAGGCGGAAATTCTCCTTACTGCCCACGCCCGCACCGCCCGCGACAATAATCCGAGCACTTTTTAGG
>CAYZXK010000093.1:0-1528 GCA_964482395.1 uncultured Planctomycetales bacterium
CTTCCGGAAGCCGATCTCGGGAGGGACGAAGACTCCTGGCCTGACCGCTGGCCGGTAAAGCCCGTTGCCCTGGAAGCCACGGTGCTGAGCACGCCCTATGCCGTACCTTTGTCTAGCACTAAGCCTTGGCAACGGGAAAAGAATCTCCGGCGGTTTCGCTTCGTGGCGGCTGTCTGCCGCATCCGGGACCGGACCGAGTGGCGTCCGGCAGCCGGGCGGGTTTTGGTCTGGGTCAGCGCCCGTCGGTTGGAGGAGCTAACCGGCCGATTTGGTCTGGGCGACCGCATACGGATTTTCGGCCAATTGGGTCGAATTCCCCCGCCGTCCAATCCCGGACAGTACGATTTTGCGGAGGTCATGCGGAGCTATCGACTTTTGTGTACGGTGAGTTGTTCCGGGCCGGAATGTATTGAACTGATGTCTCCCGCAGCGTGGTATCGGCCCGATCGGCTCCTGGACGCATTCCGTCGGCATAGTGCCGCCCAATTCCTCCGGTATATGCCGAATCCGCAGAAGAAATCTATGCCGAACCGGCAGAGGGAATCGGCTGGAGAGGCTTCCGGAGCCGACCATTCGGATGGGGCAGCCGCCCGGCAACTTGCCGATGCCGCTGTACCGGATGCCACGGAGTCCGACGCTTCGAGAACAGCCCACCTGGCGGCCACCGTTCTGCTAGGGCTTCGAGAGGAATTGCCGCCCGATTACACGGAACCGTTCGTTCGTACAGGTACAGTCCATCTGTTGGCCATTTCCGGCCTTCATGTGGGGATGGTGGGGCTAGGAGTTTTGTGGTTGATGCGGCTGGCGGGGGTCCGGCCCAAGGTGGAGATTGTGGCCGTGGCCGGGGCGTGTTTGGCCTACATGTTTCTTTCTGGGGCCCGCCCGTCCACGGTGCGGGCTACGGTGCTGGTGGAGCTAGCCTGCCTGGCCGCCCTGGCAGGCCGACGCCCTTTCGGGTGGAACACCTTGGCCGCTGCGGGTCTGATCATCCTGGCCCTGAACCCCACCGAACTGTTCCGCCTGGGAACCCAACTTTCGTTCCTTTCCGTCGCAGCGTTGTTTGTTTTGGTGCCGGAAGGCCGATTGCCGCGTCTTACCCCGCCGAAGCCGCCAGGCGGCCCTTGGTATCCGGCGCAGAGCTGGCTCCGCAAAATGCGGGAACTGCTTGGGAACCGAGTTTTGCCGAAAGGCCAGGAGTCGGTTGGGCAACTCCTGCGGCGCTGGAAGAATTCCGGGTGGACCTGGCTGGAGCCGCTGGATCCGACAGACCCGCTGGATCGGCTGATCCTCCGCTCCATGAGCCGAACCGAACGCTGCCTGCGCTGGCTGGTACGCACCATAGGGTTTATGCTTCTGGCCGGGGCAGCCATTTGGGCTGTAGTAACGCCGCTGGTGATGGCAAGAATGCATTTATGTCCATTATCCGGCCTGCTGCTCAATATGCCGTCTTGGTTTGCGATGATGGGGGCGATGATAAGCGGCGGCCATATCCAGCCCACCATCAGGAAAAGGCCGCCGCTTATCATCG
>CAYZXK010000094.1:0-7918 GCA_964482395.1 uncultured Planctomycetales bacterium
CATTGGGACTGCTCCGCTCCAACGCTCCCACGCCCCGGTGACCGGTGCCGGCGGAGGTCGACTCGGCAGCCAAGTCGCCTCCATCACCGTCCTGACCGCGGCCAGCACACGCCGCCACTGCGGCATCCTCTCCACCACCTGCCGGTAGCTATCCTGGAGCAGTGCCATGGCCTCGGGGGCCGGCTTCACCTGCCGGAACAGCACCGAGCGGCCGTTCACACTGTTGGGCCAGTCGATCTTGACCGGGCCGGTGGTCTGGTCCAATTGCTGGAGGCTGGCCTGGTCCGCGTTGAGCAGCGCCCGCCACAAGTATCGCGAAGCCGCGGCGGAAGCGATTTGCTCGGTCCCGCCGCCCCATCGGTCGATTACCAGCGTGTCCGATCCGACCATCCGAGCCTGGTACAACGGCTGCAATCCGGCCATGCTCAGGGCCCCGTCCGCCCGCGGGACGGCCGGCTGAACCAGGTGCAGCAAGCCGACCCAGGTGACGGCAACCCCGGCGATCAGACCGGCCGTGGCACCCACCGCCTGCCAGCCGTGCCGCCAGAAATAGGCCAGCGAAATCGGCAAACCCAGCCAAGCCCATGGCCAGGCCAGGCCGGCTAGAACCAGGCACAAAGTCCCCAGCAGGCCCCCGACTGCCGGGAGTAACGAGAAGGCCAGCGCCCAGGTCAGCAAGGTGGCCGGCAGCATGGTCTCCGGCCGAGACAGGCATTCCAGCGTTCCCGGGAAAAGGCAAAAGATTGCCGCCGCGGTCCAGCCGGCCCCCGGCAAACCCCAGCGACTGCCGATCAGGTACAACCCGGCCAGCAGTCCCACAAACAGGGCGGCGTTGACCAAACGGGCGACGTGAACGTCGGCAGGCTGAGTCCGCTCCTCTGCCGGCCGCGAGTCCGGGCCGGAGTTCACCGGTTGGGTAGATGCCTGGCTCCGGGTGGGACAGGTGGCGGCGAACCATTGCGCAGCCCCGGCGTGCACCAGATACAGGAGCGGCGAACGACAGTCGAACTCGACCACGTTGCCATAGGGCAGTTTCCCATGCTCGGCCACAAACCGGCCCCCAGCGATTCCAGCTCGCGAACCGGGCGAAACCGGGGCGGTCGCAAGCCGATGAACGCACAGTGCCAGGCCGGCTGCCAGCAACACCAGCCGGGCACCCTCCCAGGCTACTGCCGGCTGCACGACCGGCTTGCGCGACCAGAGGGTCCCGATCCCGCGCAAAAGCCAATACCCGACACAGACTGCCAGACCCACGCTGGCCCACCATGGCCAGGGATGTGCACCGGCCATCAGTTCGTTCGGCAGATCACGCACCGCCAACAGCGGGCCGATAGCCGCCAGCATCAGCCCATCCAGATTCCGTATCGAGAGCAGCGGTCGCAAACGGAGGGTTAGTGCCAGCACCCCAACCCCGCCGAACCAGCACACCGTAGGCCAGTCCAGGTCGGGCCAAGGTCCGGCCTTGGGCTGGGCGGCCGGCCGGGTTGCCGCCACTTGGCTGGTAGAAGCCTGAGTGGTGGTCGGCCCGATAACATCGGCGGCCGCCATCCCTGCGCAGAAAGCCAGTGCCAGTACCGCCCGACCCAGGGCCGCTTGAACATTCCGCGCCATATGCCACCCACTTTTACCTACTTATGGACCGACCGGCGTTTGCCATCCCGCACTGCGGAAATGGTACCATCTGCCGGTGAAAGGGGAACACCGCGGGCGATCGGGCTACAGATTCCCGGCCCGATGCGACTGATTCGGCCCGGCGGCGGCCCGGTCCGGGGTGCCTGCGGTCGGCAGGCGAACTACGAACCCGCTCCTCTAACGGATTCGCTGCCGGCCGCTCGAGATTTGTCGCTGCGCAGCCGCTGCCGCAAGCGGGCGTCGATGAAGGGCTGGATGTCGCCATCCAGCACCCGGTGCACGTCGGGGATGGCCAGGTTGGTGCGGTGGTCCTTGACGTGGATGGTCGAGCCATGGATCACGTAGCTGCGAATCTGATTGCCCCAGGCGATGTCGCCCTTGGCGCTGTAGATCTTGGCCAGTTCCGCGTCCTGCTTGGCCTTCTCCATCTGCTCCAGGCGTGATTGAAGCATGCTTAGGGCGACCCGTTTATTCTGGGCCTGGCTCCGTTCGTTGACGCACTCGACCATCAGGCCGGTCGGTTTGTGCCGCACCCGGACCGCCGTGGCGACCTTGTTGACGTTCTGCCCGCCCGCTCCGGCCGCCCGGCGAAAATACTCGATCTCCAGGTCGGACTCGGCGATGGTTACCTGAGTGGGTTCCAGCTCCGGGAGGCAGTCGACGGCGGCGAACGAAGTCTGTCGCTTGCCCTGGGCGTTGAAAGGGCTGATGCGGACCAAGCGGTGCACCCCGACCTCGCAGGAGAGATATCCGTAGGCGTACGGCCCCTGGACGTGGAGGGTGACCGACTGGATGCCGGCCTCTTCGCCCGGGCGCCGATCGACCTCAGTGGCCTTGAACTCCGCCTTCTCGAAGTACATCAGGTACATGCGCAGCAGCATCTGGGCGAAATCGCAGGCGTCCACGCCGCCCGCTCCGGCCTGGATGCTGAAGAAGCAGTCGCGCTGGTCGTTTTCCCCCGACAGCAGCGCCAGCAGTTCGACGTGATCAGTTTTCTCAGCCAGCCGGGTCAGCTCTCGCTGTAGCTCGGCCCGGGACTGCTCGTCATTCTGCTCCTCGGCCAGCTCAAGCAGGACCTGTGCATCGTCGACCCGCCGCAGAAGCTCCTGGACCGGCTCCACCTGGGCCCGCAGGGACTTCAACTCGGCAACCACTTCCTGGGCCGCCTCGGGGTTGTCCCAGAACCCCGGACGCTCCATGCGGGCGGCCAGTTGGGCCAGGCGTGCAGCCTTGACCGGCAGGTCAAAGCGAGTCCCGGATCGCGTGGATCCGGGTGGTCAGGTCGCGCAAGCTGGTTGCCGGATCTTCGTGCACAACTGCCATCTCGGGGTCCTCGCCGGCCCTGGGCCTCACTTCGCGTCTCAGCAGGCACCTCAGCCGCCGGCCGCCCTCCGCAGGGCCTCCGCCTTATCGGTCCGCTCCCAGGTGAAGTTGGGCAGCTCGCGTCCGAAGTGCCCGTGCCGAGCCGTGTCCTTGTATATCGGCCGGCGGAGGTCCAGATACTCGATGATCCCGCGGGGCGTCAGCGGGAAATGCTCGCGGACCAGCATACTGATTGTATCGTCGTCGACCTGCGAAGTGCCGTCGGTGGTGACCAGGACGCTGGTCGGCTCGGCCAGGCCGATGGCGTAGGAGAGCTGCACCTCGCACACCTCGGCCAGTCCGGCGGCAACGATGTTCTTGGCGATGTACCGGGCCATGTAACTGGCCGAGCGATCGACCTTGGTCGGGTCCTTGCCCGAGAAGGCTCCGCCTCCGTGCCGGCCCCGACCACCATAGGTGTCCACGATTATTTTGCGACCGGTCAGGCCGGTATCGCCGTGGGGCCCGCCGATCTCGAACCGACCGGTCGGGTTCACGTGGATCGTGATGTTGGGGTGCCACCAGTCGCCCAGGGCCGGCCGGATGATTTCCGCAATCACCCGCTGGGCCAGCTCCCGCTGCCGGTCGTTCCACATTGGCGAATGCTGGGTGGAAAGCACCACCGTGTCGACCCGGATCGGCCGCCGCCCCTCATACTCCACCGTGACCTGCGACTTGGCGTCCGGTCGCAGGCCCGGGATCAGCTCTTCACGACGGGCGCTGGCCTGATACTCCATCAGCCGGTGGGCCAGCCGGATGGGCAGCGGCATCAGCTCCGGCGTCTCGCGGCAAGCGAACCCGAACATCATCCCCTGATCGCCGGCCCCATTGCGATCTACCCCCCGCGCGATGTCCGGCGATTGCCGTTTGATGGAGGTGATGACCGCGCAGGACTCATAGTCGAAGGCCATGTCGCCGGAGATGTAGCCGATCTCCCGGATGGTCTCGCGCACCACATCTGGAATCTCGACGTAGGCCTGGGTGGTCACCTCGCCGGCCACCACGGCCATTCCCGTAGAGACTAGCGTTTCTAGAGCAACCCGCGAGTACTTGTCCTGCTCCAGCATGGCGTCCAGAATGGCATCCGAGATCTGGTCGGCCACCTTGTCCGGATGCCCCATGCTGACCGACTCGGAGGTGAACAGGTACCTTCGATTGCTGCTGGCCAAGAGCGCCTCCTTCTGCTGGGACCCGGCGTCTGCGGGCGCCCGGTTTTCAAGCGACGTATACTAGTTTCCGGACCGGGGGGCGACAAGCCGCCGCTGGGCGGCGGATAGAGGCCCGCACATGCCCCACCAGCCTGCCGATGCGACCCGCGGCCTTCGAACCTCGCTGCTGGGCCTGGTGGTCAACTGCGCGATGGTGGTGATCAAGCTGACGGCCGGCATCGTCGGTCATTCCTACGCCCTGGTCGCCGACGCGGTCGAGTCTTCATTGGACATCTTCGGCTCCTTCGTGGTCTGGCACGGGCTGCGGATTTCCGCCCGGCCCGCTGACGCCGGTCACCCCTACGGCCACGGCCGGGCCGAAGCCCTGGCGGGAATGATCGTCGCAATGATGCTCTTCGCGGCCGCCATCGGTATCGCGGTCGAAGCTTTCCGGGAAATCGCCTCGCAGCATGGGAACCCCGCTCCGTTCACCCTGCCGGTCCTGATCGGGGTGGTGGTGGTCAAGGAAGCGATGTTCCGAATCGTCGGGCGGGTTGGACGTGAGATCGGCAGCGGGGCAGTGGTGGCCGACTCCTGGCACCACCGCAGCGACGCGATCACCTCGGCCACGGCCGCGGTCGGGATTTCGGTGACCATCATCGGCGGCGAGCCGTACGCCGCCGCCGACGAGTGCGCCGCCCTGCTGGCATCCGGGATCATCCTGCTCAACGCGTGCCGGCTGATCCGTCAGCCGCTGCACGACCTGATGGATTCCCACCCCCCGGAAATCGTCGAACAGGCCCGGAAGGTGGCAGTCGGCGTGGCTGGAGTGGCGGGAGTCGAGAAGGTCCTGGCTCGCAAGATCGGGCTCCGATACCTGGTCGATATGCACATCGAGGTCGAACCGGAGATGAGCGTCCGCCAGGCTCATCACCTGGCCCACCAGGTCAAGAATGCGATTCGGCAAACCATGCTCAACGTGCAGGACGTCCTCATCCATATCGAGCCGCACCGCCCCATGAGCCATTCTCCCTCACCGGACGCCGACCCCGACTTGGAAGACGACCGGCATTCGGGTTGATCGCTTTATTACGCCGGTCGCAATCCGACTTCGGCCGCGCGGCTGCCGAGCGGTCGCCGCCCTGAGGTATTATCGGTCGGCGTTCCGCGCTGGGTGCGTTCCTGCTTTATTGATGTCGCCCCAGCGCCTGGGTTGTCCGCTTCGAGCCGACCATTGCAAAGATTCGCGACCATTATTTGCGACACTTCGGCCGGCGCCGGGCCTCATGCGCGTTCAGCAGCCACTCGGGGCGACGGCCTGACCCCATCGGACCCCAGCTTGGGCCTGGAGAAGTTGATTCGCGGTTCTCCCGAACCCCCCGAATCCAGCCTGCGACCTTGCTTGCTGGACGCAGAGTTGTGGTATGATGGACATTGGCTGTGTCAGCCTGAGTAGAGGAGTAACCGACGGCGGCCAGCGCCGGCTCGGGGATAGAGGCGCTCCAATCTGCCGCTTGAGGCATCCGTGACCGGCGCCCGGCCTGTTGGCACAGCCGTAAGCAGCCGATTGTTCGACCAGCCGTGGCCAGCCACCTGGCCGCCGCACAGCGGAAATGTCCATGCCGACCGGACTTGAAAGGAGTTAGTCAATGGAGTCGATCAGCGTGTACTCTCGAATCGGGGCCACCCTGGTGGTGGCCGTGTGCTTATATACCGCCGCACCGGCGACAGCCGACGCCTGGCTGCAACTCGATCCGTCGGGCGTCGCGGTCCTCAACGATGCGGCCCCCCAGGCACCCTACGTCGTCGCCGAGGTCGCCGACCCGAGCGGGCTGTCCGGGTTCCGGCTGAAGGCTTACACCTACGGCGTCGCGATGCGACAGCATGAGAACAAGGTGGGCCAGTTCGCGGAGCTGAGCTGGCCGGATGCTTCAATCCACGGGCAGATCGGGTCACCGGCCCTGCCGGTGATCCGCCGGCTGTTCGTGGTCCCGGCCGGAGCTAGCGTCTCGTACAGTTGCCAACCTGGTGACGGCATCATGCTCGATCGGCAAACCACCGGCATGCCGCCGCGCGTCCTGCCCGTGCAGCCCCCGATCCCCAAAATCCCTGGCGCTCTGGAAAGCGCGGCCTTCGTGTTCGACGAGCCGGCCTATGCCATCGACGCCGACCTGCCCGCCGAGCGGGTGGTGGGGGAGGAGCTGGGCATCGTTCGCGGCCAGCGACTGTGGATGCTCGAGATTCGTCCGATATCTCACAACCCGGTGGCGGGCACGCTGACTTTCTGGCCCGAAATCGAGGTCGAAGTGCGCTTCACCGGCGGCTACGTTCCTGCCGACGCTATCTCGCCGCTTCCGGGCCTGAACCGGATCATCGTCAATCCGCAGGTGCTGCCCGAGGTTCCGCGACGTGGGTCCGGTAATTATCTGATCGTGGTGGCTAGCGCTTACCAGTCAGCCATTGCTGCTTTCGCCAACGCCAAGACTGCCCAGGGCTTTACTGTCAGTACCTACGTCCCGCCCTCGGCCAATAACACCATCATCAAGAACTATATTCAGAGCTTATGGGGCACGCCCGACGCGCCCGACTACGTGCTCCTGGTCGGCGATACGGACACCATCCCGCACTGGACCGGCGGGGGAGCAGGCAGCCCTCCCACCGACCTGCCCTACGTTTGCATGGACGGCAGCGGCGACTGGTACCCGGATATCGCCCTGGGCCGCTTCCCGGTGCGCAATACCAGTCAGCTTCAGGCCATTGTCGACAAGACTCTGCTCTACGAGAACGGGCCGTTGCCCGACCCGGATTACGTGAAGCGGGCCGTCTTCATGGCCTCCTGCGATAACTGGACCATCAGCGAGGGTACGCACAACTGGGTGATCGAAAACTACATGGTCCCCAACGAGATTGCGTCCGACAAGCTGTACTGCCATACCTATAACGCCACAACCCAGCAGGTCCGTGACGCATTCAACGACGGGCGCTTCTTCGGAATCTACAGTGGCCACGGCGCCGAGACCTACTGGGCCGACGGGCCGCCCTTCTACCAGAGCGACGTCAACAACCTCACCAACCTCGGAATGTATTCCTACATCTTCAGCTACTCCTGCCTGACCGGGAACTACACGGTCGACGAGTGCTTCATGGAGACCTGGGTTCGGGCCCCCAACAAGGCCGGCGTCATCGCCATCGGCTCGACGGTCACCAGCTACTGGACCGAGGACGACGTGCTGGAAAAGCGCCACTTCGACTCCATCTATGACGCGAACGACCCGGTCATCGCCGAGGTAGGCCCGGTTCTCAACGATACCAAGATGCGTTATCTGGCCCAGATGGGCTCCGGCTCGACCACCCGGCGGTACTTCGAAATGTACAACATCATGGGCGATCCGGCGCTCCAGTTCCCGGGCAATTGCTCCGACGCCGGCATCGTCCAGCTTGATAGCGCCATCTATGCCTGTCAGGACACGGTTACGGTCCGCGTGCTGGACTGCGGCTTGAATACCAATGACAACGTCATCGAAACTGTAGCCATCCCGATCACCTCCAACTCGGAACCCTCCGGCGAATCTGTATTGCTCACCGAAACTAACCCGAGTTCCGCCAACTTCATCGGCACCATCAACGTGAGCACCACCAATGCTCCCGGCGTTTTGCTGGTTGGGCCGGGTGACACGATCACGGTGACCTACGTTGACGCCGATGACGGGCAGGGGAATCAGAACGTGGTGGTGACCGCCACCGCGGGGGTGGATTGCACGCCGCCCAGCATCAGC
>CAYZXK010000095.1:0-19226 GCA_964482395.1 uncultured Planctomycetales bacterium
GGTAACTGGCGTCCGCTCCAAATCCGCCGCTACGATCCTCATGGGCGTGTCCTCCTTGTCTGTTAATTCAATATGGGCCAGAGGATACGCCCTTCCTACGCCTCGGCAACGAGATTACACACGAAAGGATACGCCACCCGAAAAACTACCAATTCTTTGCAAAATCCGCCGATGTGAGTTAATATAGAGGCAGGAGATTGGAGGTGCCGGTCCTGGTCGACGGGAATAACCTCCTCTTTGCTGCCCGCAAAGTGGAGGGCTTGTCAGCGCTGATCGGCCGGTCGATGTTGTGCGGCACGGTTGGAAAGTGGGCGCGACGGCGTAAGCAGCGCGTGCATATCGTATTTGACGGGCCGGCGCCGACCCCAGCTTTGGCTGCACAGATCGGACATCCCGATCTGCAAGTCAGCTTCAGCGGCGCCGGACAAACTGCCGACGCGGTCTTGACCCACCTGCTGGAGGCGGATTCGGCGGCTCGCCGGCTGCTGGTGGTCTCCTCGGATCGAGCGATCATCCGAGCGGCCCGACGGCGAAAAGCTCGGCCGGTCCAGTCTGAAAAGTTCTGGGCCATGGTTCAGCGGGACCTGGCCCGCCCGGCACGGAAAGGAGTCGAACCGAAGGAGAAAGAGGCGGGTCTGAGTCCCGAAGCTGCCGAGTGGTGGCTGGACGAATTCGGGCTCAGGTAGCTCCCGCAGCGGAGGCGGGAAGCGAGTGAGCGTGGAAACCAGGAGTCCACCCCGCCAGCAAGGAGAAGCGCCCATGACCGAACTACACGCGGGCACCGCCGCGGCCGTCTCCCAATTGTCAGCCGAAGGGCGCTACATCCCCGAACGAAGATTCGAGCCTCGCAAACCCGTGCTCTGCGACCTGTGGATGATTGACCACTGCGGATCGACGGTTCTACGCTGCCGCTGCGTGGAGATGTCCAACAACGGCATGCGGTTGCAAGTTCCGCTGGGATACGGAGTTGCGGAAGGTCAACGCTACGAGCTGCGTTCCCACCTCCCCGGCTTGCCCCCCAAAGCCTCACTCGGCCTAGTCGCCAGCCGCTGGGCAACGGTCGTGCGAACGCAGTTGCTGCTGGACGAACACGGAGATCGTCTGGAGGTCGGCGTGGTCCTGGACCAGGTGGGTGCTTTAGAACACCAAACGGTCAGTTGAGCGGTCCAGCCGGCCGATCCATCCGCCGAGCCAGTGTGCGTGGAAGGCCCGTCGCGGGTTTTCCAGGTCTCGGCCGGCAACGGCAGTCAGAACCTACGGGGTCGGCAGAGCCCCGAACCTTCAGCCCCGGCCCGGGGGTGGCCATTCTGATCCGCAGGGCCGGTTCGCCTGCGCCTGGTCAGTGGAGTTTGCCGCGCGAGCGTGAGAAACGAGGGGACTAAACCCGCACTATCCTCGTTTTCTGGGCAGGAGAAGCGCCCGCAGCCTTCGACGCCTTTTTTCTCAGGCCCTCGGAGTCCGACGGTTATGAACCTCCAATTCGGCGTTAACCGGCGCTTCGGCAAGTCCGGCGGTTTGTCGGGACCCGGGGCGGGCCGCCGCGGTAGACGAGTTGATGCTCCCCTCACGACCGTGGCCGACCGGCGTACGCTGGGCGACCGAGGGAGTCGCCATTACACTTGCGTAGTCGGCTCCGCAGCAAGGCTCCCGGGGCCTCTCGCCGCCCGGGTCGGCGGGACCGGTGCGCCCAATTGAGGAGACTGGCTTGTCCGCTCCGGACCTCCAGACTTTCGCCGCCCAGCTTGAGCAGTACAACTGCTTGGCTCGTATCCAGGTCGAGGTTGACCCTGTGCTGGAGATCACCGAGATCACCGACCGAGTGAGCAAGGCGGGTGGTCCGGCTCTATGGTTCGAGAACGTGAAGGGCTGCGACATGCCGGTAATGACCAACACGTTCGGCAGCCGGCGGCGGATGTGCCTGGCTCTGGGATGCAACGACTTCGAGGAGGTCGCGGCCCGCGTCCGCAGCCTGATCCGACCCGAGGTGCCGGTCACTTTTCTGGAGAAGCTGAAGAAGCTGCCGGAGCTGGCCCAGTTGGCCAACCTTTCACCGCGGATCGCTTCCCGCGGGCTCTGTCAGGAAGTGGTTCACTCGCACGATGCCGATCTCCGCAAGCTGCCGGCGCTCAAATGCTGGCCGGAGGATGGTGGACGATACATCACGCTCGGCGCGGTGTTCACCAAACACCCCCAGACCGGCCAGCGGAACGTGGGCATGTACCGCGTGCAGATCTTCGAGCCCCGCCTGGCGGCCATGCATTGGCATATTCATCACGATGGGGCCCGACATTTCCGGGCGTATCAGGAGTGCGGGCGACGGATGCCGCTGGCGATCGCTCTGGGCGGGCCGTCGGTGATGCCTTACGCAGCCACTTGCCCGCTGCCTCCGGACTTTGACGAATGTCTGCTGGCGGGCTTTCTAGCCGGTCGCCCCATCGACCTGGTGCCGTGCGTCAGCCAGCCGGAAATCGAGGTGCCCGCCAGCGCCGAGATAGTGATCGAAGGCTACATCGACCCAGCCGAAGAGCCTATTCTCGAAGGCCCGTTCGGCGACCACACCGGCTTCTACTCGCTGCCGGACTACTACCCACGCTTCCACGTGACAGCCATTACGCACCGGACCGGGCCGGTCTATCCGGCCACGATCGTGGGCAAGCCGCCGCAAGAGGACTACTGGTTCGGCAAGGCGACCGAGCGCATCTTTCTGCCTCTCTTGCAGACGCTGATCCCGGACATCATCGACTACGACTTGCCGATGTTCGGCTGCTTCCACAACTGCGCGTTCGTGAAGATCAGGAAAGAATATCCTTACCAGGCCCGGCGGGTGATGCAGGCCATCTGGGGCGCCGGGCAGATGTCCCTCACCAAGATCATCGTAGTGGTGGACGAACACGTGGATGTGCACAATCAGGAGCAAGTCCTGTTTCAACTGGCCAGCAATGTCGACCCGCGGCGTGACATCGTGATCGCGGATGGACCGCTGGATATCCTGGATCACGCCGCCCCGTTCTGCGGCGCCGGCGGCAAGTTGGGCATCGACGCCACCCGGAAGATTGCCGGCGAGGGGCAGGTGCGTCCCTGGCCGGACGAGCTGGAGATGACCGGGCAGATCAAAGACCTGGTCACCCGGCGCTGGCGCGAGTATGGGCTGGCCGGCCTACTGCCTTCGGGGCCGGGGTGAAACACTGGCGGCGCGCCAAGATCATCCTCCACCATGAGCGCCTGCGGCACCGCCACCCGGCCCACCGAGCCGCCTAAGCGCAAAACGTCGTCAGGCTCCGGGATGTGATTTGTGCGGCTCATGGTTTGTGGGACGCAGAACACCAAGGGCCCGGAGCCCGAACTCTGACCAGGCAAGCATCCTCACCTTGGGGCACCAGCTCCGCCGCACAGTCCAGGAAGATTTGCAGAACACCGAGGTTGGTCCGCGCGTGAGGTGAGAGGGGCAAGGTCCGGAACGATCCGCCGCCGGCCAACGCCATGGGGAGCAGGAGCTGGTCGGCCAAGTGTTCCCCGACCGGGACGTCGGCTTCCAGGTATCGACTGACCGCCGCCACCGCCTGACCAGCCACCTCTTCAGCTCGCACGCCGCGCTGGCCAAACGCGGCGAAGATCTCGGTCAGGCTTGGGGTTTGGACTGCCAGCAGCAGGACATTACCGGGGCCGCGGGCTTCAGGGGCCTCCCGGACCTCAAGCTGGGCTGGCGGCCAGCCCAGCCGCTCGTAAACGACCGCCAGCTCGCGTTCGGCGATGTGCCGCGGCAGATTGGCTATCACCGCCCGCGCCCAGACGCTTTGGACCGGCCCGCGCTCAAGCAAGACCACCTGCCGCAGTGAGCCAGCCGGCTCAATGATGACTGACATCCGTCCTCCACCTACAGGATAGAAGCCCGGCCTTTCCAGAGTCGCCTCCACCCGCGGGCCCATCTGCCGGATTAGCGGTAGAAAGGTGTGCTCGAGGAAATCGAAGGGCGGAGCAAACGGGTTATGCGTCCCACCGGAAAGAAAGAGCCGCGACGGTCCGGCGGCGATCAGCAGGGGCGGCAGAATAGTCTGGAGCACCAGGGTGGTGCTTCCCGCGGACCCCACCTCGAAATGGTACTGACCGGGAAATACTCCGGCCGGTGAAAACTCCAGCTCGAGGGAGCCCAAGGCCGCGCCGCGTGCCTCCGCTCGGCCGACCTCGACGGCCGCCTGGACAGCCGTCAAATGCTGCCGGAGCAGTCCGGGCTTCTTGCGCCCGGCGCGGATGTTGATAATCCGGAAGGGCTGGCCGGTAACCAGGGAGAGGGCCAGCGAGGTACGCAGAATCTGCCCCCCACCCTCGCCCTGGGATCCATCTATCGTTAACATGGCTGCTCCTGTGGCCTGATAGTCTACGTGACCGCCTCCGGGGCGGGCTAGGCGGGCGGTTCGGGCGACCTCTGGCACGATCTCCCGCCGGGGTTATAATCCGAATTCCGTAGCTGCCGCCCAGCGGAAGGTGAGGCGGATCGCCAGAGCGCGGCGGCCGGTTTGGAGAATTGACCCAACAAACACTAGGAGCAAGTCGAATGGCTGACAAGAAGGCGGACCTGGCCGGTCCGGGCGTGAGCACGTATGAAGAGGTCGAGAAGATACTGCCGACCGACTATCACTCGTTGCTGGACCCCAAAGAAACGCAAATTGCGCTGGGGGCCTTGAGGCGCTACATCGAGGACAACCTCTGCAAAGAGCTGAACCTCATCCGGGTGGAAGTGCCGCTGATCGTCGATCGTGAAAGCGGCGTAAACGACTACCTGGATCGCGATGGATCCCGCACGCCGATCGAGTTCCCTTGCGGTTTGGGCATCGAGCCGCGCATCCAGGCTCAGATCGTGCAGGCCGCCACCAAGTGGAAGCGGATGGCGCTCAAACAATTCGGGCTGAAAGTCGGAGAAGGCTTGATCACCGACATGCGGGCGGTTCGCAAGGACTATTTCCTCGACCACGACCACAGCTCGTACGTCGATCAGTGGGACTGGGAAAAGGTGATCACGGCCGAGCAGCGGACCCTCAGTTACCTCAAGGATACGGTCCGGAAGATCTGGAAGGTGATCAAGGGGGCCGAGGTCTTCATTCAGAGCGAGTTTCCGAAGCTGAAGACCTCCAAGTACCCGAACCTGCCCGATGAGATCCACTTTGTGCACGCCGAGGACATGCTGGACCGTTATCCGGACCTGCCGCGCAAGCAGCGTGAGAGCCGATACTTGCAGGAGGTGTCGCCGGCGATCTTCATCATCGGGATCGGCTGGACGCTCAAGGACGGCTACCCGCATGAAATGCGGGCCGCCGACTATGACGACTGGGTAACGCCCACCACCAGCGAAGACGGGCGCCCGATGCACGGCCTGAATGGCGACATCCTGGTCTGGAACCCGGTCACCCGCCGCCGACACGAGCTGACCTCGATGGGCATCCGGGTGACCAAGGAAACGTTGCGGCAGCAGCTTGAGCTGACTGGCCAGCTCCATTTCCTGAAACTGCCGTATCATCAGGCCATATTGAATGATCAGATTCCGCTCAGCATCGGCGGGGGCATCGGCCAGTCCCGGACCACCATGCTCCTGCTCCGCAAGGCCCACCTGGGCGAAGTGAGCGTGACCGTCTGGCCGAAGCAATTGAAGGATATCTGTCGGAATAAGAATATCTTCGTCCTGGAATAAACCTCAGACGCCGCTTCGTGATCGCGTAACAAATGTGGTGGCCGCCGGCTCCCGGGTCGGCGGCCATCGTTCACTAACCGCGCCCCGGCCGAGGGGTCGCGGGCTCCGCTGTCACCCCAGCACGCCGAATCGTCCCACCCGGACCGCAGCGCGTCCGCGCCCCGACTGTCAACGAAGGCCCGGAAAAACCGACGCTACATGATCAGAGCCCGGAGCCTGACCGACGGGGCAAGTATCGGCGCGGAATCAGGCGATCGGGACCCCACGGGCGGCGGAGGCGCCAACGCGTCGGAAGAGTCGTCGTCGGTATCGTGAGTATCGTGGTAAGCCGCTCTGTCGGGTGGTTGCCCCGTGGCCGCAGCTCCAATCTGCCACGCCACAGTGCTCGCAGGGCAGCGGGCTAGGTGACACTTCGCCAGTCTGCGGCGCCAATCAGGGCGTGCGTCAACCGGCCCCCTCAGAGGCAGTGCTGGCTCGCGCTGCGCGTTCCGGCGCGCTGGCTGGTGCCTGATGTTTGGGTCAATGTCGCCCTTCGGCGTATGATCATTCAGCCCGAAACCGCAGCGGCGGTCGCGGTCTTGGATTTCACGCGATAGAGGGCTTGGTCCAGATCAGCAATGATGTCATCCGGGTGCTCGCCACCCACGCAGAGCCGGACCATATTCGGGGGGACGTTGGCCAGGCAGCGGCCGGCCTCGCCCTGCTGCAAATGAGTTGAGATGGCGGGAATGGTTGCCACGCTCTTGATCCGGCCCAGGTCGGTGGCCCGCCAGATTCGCTGGAGGCCGTCGAAAAACTGGCGGGCGGCCTCCGGGCCACCCTTGACGCAAAATGACATCAGATGGCCGTACCGATTGACCGGCCGCCGGTATTGCTCGTCGTACTCGGCGTCCACCAGCCACATGTATCGACTGGCCAGCTCATGCAGCGGGTGATCGGGCAGGCCCAGATACTGGACGCTTTCGACCTGCGGATGATGGCTGAGAAATTCGGCCACCCGCATGGTGTTTCGACTGAGCAGGTCCATTTTCGATCGCAGCGTTCGCATATCGTTGAGCGTCATGATCGCCTGGAGGGGGTGCAGGTTGGGGCCGTAGTCGCGGTTGGGCAGGTACTTGATATACAGAGCGAAGTCCTGCTTCATGTCCTCGTTGTCGATGTTGGTGACGATGTTCTTGCGTGCGATTACCGCCCCGCACACCCCGAAGCCGCTGGTGGTCAGCGACTTGGTGGCCGATTGCACCACGATGTCGGCCCCGTGGCAGATTGGCCGCAGCAGGGCCGGAGTCGCCACCGTGCTGTCCACGATCAGCGGCAGATTGTGGCTGTGGGCCAAGTCCGCGACCGCGGCAATGTCGAAGAACCCCTGCTGCGGATTGCTGGGCAGCTCCCCGTACAAAAAACGCGTGTTCTCGTCGATCCGGCAGGCCCACTCGTCCAGCTTGGTCGGGTCCGCCACCCAGCGACACTCGATATCGCGCTCCTCGGTCATCCGCACCTGGAACTGCTGGAAGGTTCCGCCGTAGCACTGGGCGGTGGCCACGAAGTTGCGGGGTTCGTGGGCATGGCGCCGCTTGTGCACCAGGAAGGGCTGGACTGCCGTGAGGATCGCGGCCATGCCCGAGGAGGTTGAGCAACAGGAGGTTTCCCCGTCGAACCCGTAGCCCTCCAGCAGGGCCAGGGTCCATTCGTAGTAGTAGGTAGATGGGTTGGCGATCCGCGAGTAGCACCAAGTGGGGATCAGGTAGGCCAGGGCGGCGGCCATCTCATCCGAGTCGCGGTAGGCCTGCGACGCGCTCATGAAGATCGGCTCGATTATCGCCCCCTGGTAGTCTTCCAGGGCGTCCTCCACGGAGTAGAGGCCGTGGACCGCGATAGTGTCGAACTTCCACTTCTTGACCACGTCGCGGATGTACTTGGCCCGGCGGGCCAGGTACGCGTTGTTCTTGTCGATGTACCGCTGCATTCCGGGGGTGATCTGAATTTCGTCGCTGCCGAACACGGTCACGCTCCTCATCTGCCGCTGGCCGTGGCTGCCCCGGCCAGGATATCAGTATACCGCATGCGTCGCCGCCGGGGCAAAGCCCTGGCCCGACCGCTGTATACCGGCTAAAGTGTAGCCGGCAGCAGCTCCTGGTGCGGCGGCCGCACGCAGCGCTGCCCAGGTTGACGAGTCCGGCCAGTCGAAATGCTCCAGTCGCTGCGTTTTTACAGCACCAACCGCCAGTCGCCGCGCGTGCGGCTGGACCAGGCCCTGCTCCAGGGTCAGGCCGCTGACCGCGGGCTGTTCTTGCCCGAAAGCTATCCGCCGCTCTCGGCCGACGAGCTGAAGTCCCTGACGGGTCAGCCCTACCCGGAAGTGGCCTATGAGGTCCTCCGCCGGTACACGGTCGGCGTGTTCGAGGACGCGATCCTGCGCTCGCTCTGCCAGGACGCGTACGACTTCGAGGTCCCGCTGGAGCACGTGACCGGGCGGTCGTACCTAATGCGCCTGGATCGCGGGCCGACTGCGTCTTTCAAGGACTTCGCCGCTCGGATGATGGCCCGCTGGATGGGCGAGCTGATCGGGCGACAGGGCGGCGATCTGGTCATTCTCACCGCCACGTCTGGCGATACCGGCAGCGCGGTCGCGCACGCCTACCACGGGGTGGAGCGGGTACAGGTGGTCGTGCTCTTTCCCCCGGCCGAGGTCTCGGACCGCCAACGCAAGCAGATGACCACCATCGGGGGGAACGTGACGACTATTGCCGTAGATGGCAAGTTCGATGACTGCCAGGCGATGGTCAAACGGGCATTCGCCGACCCGGAGCTCGCCGATCTGCACCTGACCTCGGCCAATTCGATCAACATCGGACGGCTGTTGCCGCAGTGCGTGTACTACGTGTACGCGTACGTGAACTTGGCAGACCTGGCAGCGGGCGAGCCGATGATCGTCTGCGTGCCGTCCGGTAACTTCGGGAACATGATGGGGGCGGTCATTGCCCGTCGGATGGGGCTGCCCATTCGCCGGCTCATCATCGCTACCAACGCCAACGACGAAGTGCCTCTCTACCTGCGGACCGGACGGTACCAGAAGGTCGTCCCTTCCCGGGTCTGCATTTCCAACGCCATGAACGTCGGCCACCCCTCGAACCTGGCCCGGCTGGTCGACGTTTACGGCGGCTGGATGGACGAGAGCGGGCTGGTCCGGGAGCAGCCGGATTTGGAGCAGATGCGCCGGGACCTGTACGCGGTCAGCATTGACGACGATCAGACCCGGGCGACGATCAAGAGCGCTTACGAGCGTTACAACACGATCCTGGAACCCCACGGGGCGGTCGGCTGGGCGGGGTTGGAGCGGTACTTGGCGGAGCACCCGGAAGACGGCGAGTATGTCGCCGTCTCGGTTGAAACGGCCCACCCCGCCAAGTTCCCGGAGGAGATTCAGGCCACGATCGGCGTTACGCCGGAAACGCCGCCCAGTTTGGCCGGCCTGGAGAGCCGACCGGAACACTACGACACAATCCCGAACGACTACCTGGCGCTTCGAGACCTGCTCCGTGAGCACTTTCGGTCGCCCTGAACGCCACCATCTGTCCACCCCAGTCCGCGGGAGCCTGGAGCGCGAGCGAAGGGCCAGGCCGTGCAAGCCTCGGCGGTCAGGAACCGGCCAACCGGTCGGAGCGGCGGGCCCGCAGGGCCGTAGTAGAAGCGTTATTATTCGAGGCTGGCAGCGCCGATCCGACACATAGCGTGCCCCAGAAGCTTGTTTCGGAGGGTATATGATTGGACAATGGGGGGGCGAGAGGTAGCTGGAAGCGGCACCCGGCCCGCCGGCTCCGATCGACGGGCGGGCCTGGAGGAGCGATGGCACGGCGTCGTAAGCGACTGGGCGAGATCCTGGTAGGCTGGAATATCATCTCCCCGGAAGCGCTCCGGGAGGCGATCGCCTATGCCGCCAAGCATGGGAAGCGGATCGGCGAGGCCCTGGTCGAGCTGGAACTGGCCAAGGAAGAGGATGTTACCAAGGCCCTGGCGGCGCAGTTTGACCTGGAATACGTCGACCTGGACCGTAACGTCCAGATTCCAGCGGCGCTGGACCTGATTCCGGACAAGATTATCAAGGATGAAAAAGTTCTGCCGATGAAGAAGGAGGGGAATCGGCTGAAGATCATCGTTTCCGACCCGCTGGACCTGGAGTTGCAGGACAAGCTCCGGTTCCTGCTGAACATGGAACTGGACATCGCCCTGGCGCCCAAGAGCAAGATCCAGCGTTTCATCGACACCTTCCTGGGCGGGATCGGGACCAGCATGGACGACGCGATCGAGGAAATCGACCGCGACTCCGACCTGCACGCCAAGGAAACGGAGGCATACAAGAAGGAGTTGCTCAGAGGCGAGGATGCCGAAGCACCGGTGATCAAGCTGATCAATCTGCTGATCAGCGAGGCGGTGCGGATGCGGGCCTCGGATATTCACGTGGAGCCGATGGCCGACCGGGTGCGGGTGCGCTACCGGATCGACGGGATCTGCATCAACCGGGACAACATTCCCAAGAGCATGCAGGGTGCGGTGATCGCCCGTCTGAAGATTATGTCCGGGATCGACATTGCCGAGAAGCGTCTGCCCCAGGACGGACGGATCAAGATGAAGATCGGCAACCAGCTCATCGATTTCCGGGTCAGCACCCTGCCGGCCTACCACGGGGAGAGCGTGGTGCTGCGGATTTTGCGGCCGGATTCGGTGAAGCTGGGCATCACCGGGCTGGGGTTCGAAGAAGACGATTACGTGCGGTTTCAGCGGATCATCCGCCAGCCGAACGGCATCTTTCTGGTTACCGGTCCCACCGGCTCGGGCAAGACCACCACTTTGTATGCGGCTCTCCAGGAGCTGAACCGCCCGGACCGCAAGATCATCACTGCGGAAGACCCGGTGGAGTACCATTTCACCGGGATGAATCAGTGTCAGGTGAAGGAGGAGATCGGGCTGACGTTCGCCCGGATTCTCCGCTCCATGTTGCGGCAGGCGCCCAACATCATCCTGGTTGGAGAGATCCGCGACCGGGAGGTCGGAGAGGTTGCGATCCAGGCGGCACTGACCGGGCATCTGGTGTTCAGCACGCTGCACACCAACGATGCTCCGAGCGCCATCACGCGTCTGATCGACATGGGCATCAAGCCGTTCCTGGTGGCTTCTTCGATCCAGGCCATCATGGCCCAGCGGCTGGTGCGGGTGATCTGCAAGGAGTGCAAGGAAGTCGACCCGGCCCCGGACCGGTTTCTGCTGCGGATGCTGGGTTTCACCGACGCCGACCTGGCTGGGCGACAGCTTTACCGCGGGCGGGGCTGCAACCGCTGCCAGAACACGGGTTACCGCGGCCGACAGGGGATTTTCGAACTGCTGGAAATGAACAACGAGTTGCGCGAACTGGCGTTTCACCGTGCTCCCACCAGCGAACTACGCCGGGCGGCGATCGCCAGCGGAATGCGCAACCTGCTGGAGGACGGCAAGCTCAAGATTCTGCGCGGGATCACCACCGTCGAGGAGGTGGCCCGAATTTGCCAGGCCGAGGGTATCTTAGCTGCCGAGGAGCAGTAGCCGCCGGGCCCGTCGGCCGGACCGGCAAGGGCAGAAACGAGGTTCAACCGTGGCGACCGTTCACATTGACCGCTTGTTGGAAACCTGCATCCGGGTGGGTGCGTCCGATATCCACCTGCACGTGGGCCGGCCGCCTGTGCTCCGCATCGACGGAGCCCTGCGGACCCTGGAAACCAAGTCGCTGGAGCCCGACGACACCGTGGCCCTGATGAAGTCGGTGACGCCCGAGCGCAATCAACAGGAATTGCAGGAGGAGGGCGGGACGGACTATGGCTTTGCTTTCGGGGACAAGGGGCGTTTCCGGGTGTCGGTTTATCGCCAGAAAGGCAACATTTCGATGGCCTTGCGGCTGATCCCGTCGCGGATCCTCACGTTCGAGGAGATCGGCCTGCCCCCGATCACCAAGGCCCTGTGCCGCCGGCCGCGGGGGCTGTTCCTGGTTACCGGACCGACCGGCTCGGGCAAGACCACCACCCTGGCGACCATGCTGGACTACATCAACCGCTACGTCGGGGACCGGCACATCATCACCATCGAGGACCCGATCGAGTATTACCACACCCACATCAAGTGCGTGGTGTCGCAGCGGGAGGTGGGCGTGGATGTGCCCAGCTTCGCCGAAGCTTTGCGCCGCTCGCTGCGTATGGACCCGGACGTGATTCTGGTCGGCGAGATGCGCGATCTGGAGACCATGGAAGCCGCGATCCGGGCCGCCGAGACCGGCCACCTAGTCTTCGCCACTCTGCACACCACCGGCGCCCAAGGCACCATCAACCGGATCATCGACGCCTTCCCGGTGTCCCAGCAGGAGCAGGTGCGGGTGCAGCTCAGCACCAATCTACTGGCAGTGCTCTCCCAGAACCTGCTGCCTCGCCTCGGCACCGGCGGCCGCGTCGCGGCCTACGAATTCCTGGTGATAACCCCCGCTATCTCCAACCTGATCCGCGAGAACAAGACCTACCGCATCGACTCGGCCATCCAGACCGGCAAGAAATACGGCATGCAGTTGCTGGATGACCACCTGTGGCAACTCTACGACAACGGGATCGTCGCCGCCGAGGAGTGCCTGGATCGAGCCCGGAATCCCTCGGAATTCCAAGCCAAAATCGAGGCCAAGCTGCGCGGCAGCACGGTGAGCGGGGCACTGGGCAAGAAGACCTACGAGGAGCAGATCCTGGAGAAGGAGAGCCAGGGCTGAGCCACCGCAGGCCGGTGCGCCAGCCGCAAAAGAGCGCGAAGCGGCGCCAGCGACTCAAAAACGCGGTAGGCCGGAGTCGGGGCGCCGGGACCGCCCGACTCGGAGCTCCGGCGCCAGGAGGCCAATCGCCGGTCTGACGCTGCGGGTCCGATGGCAGGTGGGCTAGCAGATTGTGGACGGACGGCCAAATGCGCTACTCCAGCGTTGTGGAAAGCGTTTTCTTCTGGCTGATGCTGCTGGCCGGCGCCGCGAGCCTGGCACCCTGCCTGGTTCTTCCGGCCTGGCTCGAGCGTCAAGCCCACTTGAGCTGCCTGGCGGCTCACCAGAAATACGTCGCCGACCTGCGCTACCGCCTGCAAAGTGCCCGCAAACAGATCGAGCATCTGGAGAATGATCCGGCGTATCTGCTGCGGCTGGCCGAGCATGACCTGGGCGGCCTGCTAAAGGTACCCAACGTTCGGACCATCCCGGTAGACCCGGGAACGCCCTTGGAGCAGGCCGGCCAGGCCGAGGCCGACGCGCCGTCGGTAACCGAAGATGAGCTGATCCCGGAGCTGTCAAGCGCGCTGGCCGAGCTGGTGCGACGCTGTCCCCGGGTGGACATGTTCGTGAATCCTGAAACGCGACCCGTGATCATGGTGATGGGCGCCACCCTGCTGGCGGCCGCGATACTCTTGCTGGGACTGCCCAGCCAGCGCTGGCGGAAAGCGGACACTGCGGACGGCGGCTAGCGACTCGCGGCTCTTCCGTGCCGAACGACCGCGCGCGAGCCTACGCCGCGAGTCGAGGCGACCAAAACCCAAAGCCCCGGCAATGGATGGTACCGCGGGTTGTGCCTGGGAGCAGATCAGCCCGCCGTGAGAGAGCAACCTCAGCGCTCCTGGAGTGGCATCCCGCGCTTGTCAGTTTCTTGGACGCTTCCCGCTGGCCGCTTGCCGCTTGACGGCCAGGCCCCCGCGGCGGCCAGGTGTTCTTTGACCTCCGTTTGAGTCGGGTCGCATTCCAGCGAGCGGCGCCACCAGGTGATCGCCTGGTCGCACAGTTCGCGAGCATCATCGGCGGGCGTCTGGCAGTCGGCCCAGCTCAGCTCTGCCAGGCGGTTGAGTACCGGCACGTGACAGGGGTGGCGCTCCAGGTACTCCAGCAGGCCGGAGCGGGCCTGGTCGCTGCGCCCGAGTTTGGACAGTGCCAGGCTGAGATTCAGCAGGACGTCCGGCGTGTCCGGCTCACTTTCCAGCACCCGCCGGCAGTCGGCCGCGGCGGCAGACCACTCGTGCAGGTCCAGCAGTACCTCGGCGCGACGGGCCAGGGCCTCGCTGCTGGGCGACAACTCGATGGTCCGGTCCCACGCCCACCGAGCCTCGGCCAGATGCCCCAGAGCCTGGTGCGCGGCTGCCAGGTTGAACCAGCCGCGCGACCAATCCGGCCTCTCCTGCACCACCCGCTTGAGCACCACCAGCGCTTCGCTGAAGCGCCGGAGCCGCATCAGCAGTGCGGCCTGCTCGAAACGCAGTGCGCTATCGTCCGGATAGAGCTCGAGCAGTACCCTCAATGGTTGCAGAGCTTCCGACCAGCGGCCCATCTCCAGCAGAGCCGTCAGTTCGTCGCGCAAAGCCGCCGGCTGATACGGATCCTCTGCCAACGCAGCCCGGGCTTCCTCCAGCCGCTCCGGGACTTTCCGAACCGCAGGGTCTTGAGCCCAGCGAGTGGCCGCCCCGGGGGCGACGGTCGACTGAGGCTCTTGGCCAGACTGAAGCAACTCTGTTGGCGGCGTTGGGGATGCGGACTGGGCTTGGGGCAGGGGAACCGGTGCCGCGTGGAGCGCAGGGGGCTGGACGCGGTTATCGGCCGGGCAGCGGGGTCCGCGAGCACCGCCAGTGACCAGGTACCGGACCACCAGGCCGAGCATGAGCGCGCAAACCAGCCCGAATGCGGCCAGCAGCTTCATGACCAGGGACTCCTTCGCGGGCCGCCAGTGGCGTGCCGGAAGAGAGCACCCGTACCGGCCCGCGGTCGCCTGCCGCGGCCCGCCCGCCGGTCTGGTCTGGAGCCGGGGTTACGGTTTCTCAACCGCCTGCTAGGCCACATGCAGGGCCTCGATCACGTTGGTACGCGAGGCGTGGCGGGCCGGGAAGATGCCAGCCAGTACGCACAGGCCGATGGTGAGCCCGACTGCCAGCTCGACGATGCCCCACGGCACCTCGTATGGCAGGGAGTAGCCCCACATCCGCTCGGTCATGACCCGGATGTTCCAGGCCAAGTGCAGTCCCAGCCCCAAGCCCAGCCCGCTGCCCAGCAGCCCGAGAATCAACGCTTCGCCGATGACCATTCGCAGCACTAGTCCGCGGGTGGCTCCCACCGCCCGGAGAGCGGCCAGTGGCTTGGTCCGACTGGCGACATTAGCGGTCATCAGATTGGCTACCCCAATCGCGGCCACTACCAGGGCGACAGCCGGCACCGCGCTGAGCAGGTAAGTCATTTTGGTGAGTTCGGCGTCGATTTCGTCCTTCAGTTCGCGCGCGGTTCCGTACACCGCCTGGGTCTTCAATCGCCGGCAGATGTCGTCCAAGACCCTGGTTTGCCGGTAGTTCTCCCAGCGACGTTCCAGAGGCAGTCGCTGGTCGTAGTGCATATGCGAGAGGCCGGCCGCCTCGGGAGTGCCGGGCGGCGGCGGCCAGCCGGGCGGCACCGGCTCGGGCGGCAGGTCAAAATTCAGCAGAATCGCCTTGGTTCCGTCAACGTTCCACACCCGCTTCAAGTCTTCGTTCGTCCCCACCACCGACCCGACCGCGGCCATGTAAGACTCGCTCTGAACCTGGAAATAGCCAGCCGCGATGTCCAGGGCCGGCGAATCGACCACCCCGGCAACCTTGAATGTCGCCCAGCGGTTATTGAACCACACCTGCACCGTGTCGCTGACTACCACCCGGCCGGCTTCGTCCCGGACTTCACGCACGCCTTTGTGGCGTGTCCGAGCGAAATCGGACGCCACCAGTACGTACCCGCCCTGCTTGAGCAGTCGCCTGGCAGTCTGCTCATCCCCTTCGATGAACTCCAGTTTAAGCAACGGGAAAAATGTGTCCGGATCGATTCCGAGAAACCAGGTGATCGAACGTAACAGCCTTTCAGTCAGGATGTTACGTTCTTCCACAATGACGTTGGGGGCGTTGGCCAGGGTGAAATTCTTCACACCCGGGACCTGGGCCAGCACGGCCGCCACGTCTCCTTCGATCTGGTCGTCACTCCAGATGTAGGCTTCCGGGAACTGCTTGGGAAACTGCCAACCGCTCTTGAAGCTGGCGTTGAATACGATCAATCCTACGATTAGTGACAGGCCAACCATCAGGCCGCAGCAGATGCCCGCCGATCGCCAGACGGCGTGCCCGACCTGATCATGAAGTAGTCGGCTGCGGACCGCGACCAGGGTTCCCGTAACCGGTACCGCCAATAAGCCGACTAGCCAAACCAGCAGGGGTGCCGCGCACGCGTATACCAGGTAGAGCAACACGACCGCGACGGCCGACCAGCGAACAAATTGCAAGTTGCGGTCAACCAATCGGTTGCTCACGTATAGCTGTGCGGCCAGAAGCAGGCAGGCTGCCAGGAAAGCTCCCACAGTGATGGCTAAACCAGTCCGGCGGGCGCGGGGCCGGGTGGCCTCCAAGGGTGAGACGGTGAGGGCGGCGATGGCCGGGAGCGATGCCGCCAGCAGCGCCGTCAGCAGCCCGGCCCCGCAAGCCAGCAAGATCCCCCATGGGCTGACCGTGAAACTTCCCACATACTCGGGCACCAGCCGCACGGTGAGCCCCGTCAGACCCAGGCCCACCGGAATGCCCAAGGCGATCCCGATCAGTCCCAGCGGCACTACCTCACTCAACACCAGCCCTGAGAGCTGCGAGCCGGTCATGCCCACACAGCGGAGCAGTCCCAACTGCCGCACGCGCTCGATCATTCCCATGCTGAGCGTGCTGAGAATGATGAACAGGGCCGTCAGCAGCGCGACGCAGCTCAGCAGGACCAGCACGACCCGCTGTTGATCCTGAGCCAGTCGGATGCGTTCCATGCGGCCGACGGCGCTGCGGATCAGGACGTTGGGGGCATCGCCGCGGACGGCGTAATAGATGTCCCGCTCCGCCTTCTGGAGTTTGGCCGGGTCCGGGTTGTCCAGCACCACGTCGATCCCATTGACCAGGGCCTGCCGGTTGCTGATCTGCTGGAGGACCGGCAGTCGCAACAGGGCGATGCCTTTTTGAAACCTGGCGATCCGCTCCCGGCGTGTCAGGCCGACGATCTCCAACTCGGTTGGCCGATCGTCCGGCAGGCCGCCGCCCCAGACCAGGAGGCGGTCCCCCACTCCTACGCCCTGTTCCTCGGCGATCGACTGCTCCAGCACGCAGGCCAGTTCATCCGACTCGACCAGCATCCGTCCTGCGGTCAGCTTGCTTTCCCAATCGGGTCGGACATGAAACTCGCGGGCCAGGTCGATACCCTGGAAATCGACGTCTTCCATGGTGGGCCAGCTTCTGGCGGGGGGAGTGAGCAGGTCGCGTTTGCGGGTGGCCGAGGGGAGCCGCAGGGTCAGGGTGGCCACCACATGCTTTACGCCAGGCACGGCCTGGATTTTGGGCACGATGCGCTGGGGCAGAGTGTCGTACTTGCCCATGGGGGATTGGACGGTGATGTGGCTTTTTCCGATATATCCGCCGGCCCAGGCCAGCATGGTCAGCCGCACCGATTCGTAGCAGCAGGTCACCCACACCACCGCCCCGGTGCCCAGGGCGATGGCCAGTATGGCGCCGGCGGTGCGAACCCGCTTAACCCGCCAGTTCCTGGTAGCCAGTTGCGACCAGTGCCGCATCGCCGCTTCCCTTCGGTTCCAATGTGCCCACGACCCGGCCGTCCTTTAGAACGATCACGCGGTCGGCATACGCCGCCCCCTGGGCTTCGTGGGTCACCATCAGGATGGTCTTGCCCCGTTGGGTGCCGATTTCACGCAGCAGTTGCCAGATCTCGGCGGACTGCTTGGAATCCAGGTTTCCGGTCGGTTCGTCGGCCAGAATGATGGCCGGATCATTCAAGAGCGCCCGGGCGATGGCGACGCGCTGCTGTTCGCCGCCGGACAAGGCATCCGGCCGGTGATCCGCCCGGGCCCGCAAATGCACTCTGTCCAGGAGGTTGTCGACCCGTTCCCAGCAGCCACGCAACGACTGGCCATCGATCAGCAGCGGCAGGGCCACGTTCTCGCGCGCCGTCAGCGTCGGCAGGAGGTTGTATTCCTGGAAGACGATTCCGATTCGCCGACGTCGGAAGATGGTGCGGGCCCGGTCGGACATGGCCGCGAGGTCGCGGCCCTCCACCAGGAGCGTGCCGGCGGTCGGGGGGGTCAGGCCGCCGATCACATGCAGCAGTGTGCTCTTGCCGGAGCCGCTGGCCCCCATGATGGCGTAGAAGCAGCCGCTGGGGACCTCCAGGTCGATGCCGTCCAGGGCTGTAACCGGATGCCCGCCGGTATGATAGACCTTGCGCAGGCCGTGAGCCGCGACCACCACTTGCTCGGCCCGGGTTGGCTGGGCCGCTGCCGATTGGGCGGGGTTTGAGCTGTTCATGTTGGTGAGTTTAGGATCGGCGGCGCGTACGGACAACGCGCTGGCGGGCTCAAGCGGCCGATCCCGGCCCCCGGAAGCGGCAGTCCTGCACCCGGTCCGCCGTCAGGTTCTCTGTCGTCGCCTGCCGCTTGCCGGTACATTTCACAGACCGACAGTTGCGCGACCCCGAGAACGTGGAGGGAGCCGCGGCAAAGCGGCCCGCGGCTCGGAGGTTCCATGGAGCAGGGCGTCATCTTCGACATGGACGGTGTGCTGGTCGACTCGGGTCCGGCACATCATCGAAGCTGGCAGATTCTGGCCGGAAGGCACGGCCGGTCGGTGTCTGCGGAGCGGTTCGCACAGACCTTCGGCCGGCCCAGCCGTGACATAATCCGCGTCATCTGGGGACAAGCGGTCAGTGCGGAGCAGATTCGCCGTCTGGACGAGGAAAAGGAAGCTATCTATCGCCAACTGATCGCTGACCACATCCCGCTGCTGCCCGGCTGCCGGGCCGCGCTTGGGCGTCTGCGGCAGGCCGGACTGCGGCTGGCGGTGGCCACCTCCGGTCCGCCCGAGAACCTGGAGCTGGTTCTGTCGGAAGGGCTGATCGCCAGCTACTTCGACGCGGAAGTGCACGGATTCGACGTGACCCGAGGCAAGCCGGCGCCCGATTGTTTCTTGCTGGCGGCGAGGCGCCTGGAGCTGCCGCCGTCGGCCTGCGTCGTGGTCGAGGACGCACCGGTGGGAATCCAGGCCGCGGTCAGTGCCGGCATGTCGGCGATCGGGCTGGCGGGCACCCATCCCGAGCCGGTGCTGCGTGAATCTGGAGCGAAGTGGGTAATCCACTCGCTGGAGGAACTGACGCCGGAGCTGGTGCGGCAGTTGCTCGGGGCTGCCTCGGGCAGTAACGCCGAGGTTTAGGTGAGCCGTTTGCGGCAACGCCGCCTGGGGGCGGCGATTGCCGTCCAGGTGCGATTTGAGCCCGGGCTTACGCCGGGGGCTATGGACCCGGCGTTCCGGGCTCGGGGCCCGGATCGGCCAAGCTAGCAGCCCGTTGAAGAACGGCCATTTCGCTACGCGGCGGTGAGTCTGAGGGTCCCGGCTGTGATCGGCGTCGGCCTCGTGTTCGAGTCGTGAATGCACACGTCGCGGGTGGTGAGCCGGTGATACAGAGCCCAGAGGA
>CAYZXK010000096.1:0-7202 GCA_964482395.1 uncultured Planctomycetales bacterium
CGACCGCGGTGCGCGACCGGCTCGGCATGCCGACCGCGGTCGCCCAGCTCATCGCGGCACCCCCAGCCCTTGAATCCGTGGACCCCGGGCAGGAGCGATGAACGTGGATACCAGCCTGCGTGTCGGCGACTTCGACCTGAATGTCGAGGTCTATACCTGTGAAGGCACGTTTTATCGGCCCACCGCGTGGCAGCCCGCCGATGGGGGGCAGGTGGGCCGGCCATTGGCGAGCGGCCACGCCGGCGAGACCCGAATCTGCCAAGCCGGCCGCGTCGCGGTCAATGTGCTGAACGCAGACCCGGACCGGATTCGCTTCCGGGTCTCCTGCCAGCATGAGTCGGCCATCAAGGCCCTCAAGATCTGGCTGGACCTGCCCTACATGACCATGCTGGCGCCGGAGCAGATCGACCTGGCCGAGGCCGCCTGGCGGCAGTGGGACTTTCCTCGCGATTGGCGCACCGGCTTTGCGGTCTGGCAAGCCCAACCAGGCTTTTTCACCGTGCATACCTGCGAGACGCCTTGGCGCTTCAAACGGTTGCGGGCCTTGCGCAGCGGCCAGCGGATGCGACTGGAAATCGTGCAGGACGCCCTGCTGCGCCAGCGGACCCGCCAGTTTGAGTCCAGCGTCTGGGAGATCGCATACCGGCGGGAAATCCAACCGCTGCTGGAAGACTACGCACGATTCGTCCAGCTGGCGTTCGGCGCGTCTCCATTCGGCCAGCGCCAGGACCAGCCCGACTGGGTGCGGGGCCTCGGCTTGGTGGTCAACCTGCACTGCACCGACTGGAACGGGCAGGTCCATCTGGATTTTGCCGCTCTGACCCAGGCGGCCCAAGCGCTGGCCGGACTGTTCCCGCCCGAGCGAACCCTGCTTTATCCGATCGGTTGGGACGGGCGATACATGTGCCAATATCCGGAGTACCAGCCGTCCCCGGGTCTGGGCGGACAGGCCGGCTTCGCGGGGTTCTGCCAGGCGGCCCGCGAAATGGGTTTTCACGTGATGCCGCATCTGAACGCGATGGCGGTCAACATGCGGCATCCTTTGTATCTACAGCATTTGAAGGATTTTGTGATTCGCGACTGGAACGGCCTGCCGCGCCACAGTTTCCACATCGACTGGGACCATGACGGGCTGGGCGATCCGGCCCATGCCTATATCGCTCTGGAGCCGCCCGCCCTGCGTGAGATTCTCTGTGCCGCGGTGGATCGGCTGGTCAGCCAATATGGCATCGACGCGGTCTTCCTGGATGAAACCTGCAACGTCTTCTACAACGACCCCGCCTGGGATCAGGTGGAGGGGGTGCGTCGACTGGTGGCCGATCTGCACCGCCAGCACCCGCGGTTGCTGGTCGCCGGCGAAGAATGGAACGAGATGCTGCTGGGGCTCACGCCGCTGGTGCAGGTCTGGGAAGAAACCGCGGATGGCCGAAAAGGCTTCGGCCGGGAGAAGTCGCCCCTGATGCGACAGTGGGCGGCCCGCTTCATCCGCGCCTCCGGCTACCTGGCCCTGGCCTCGCCCGACGGGAGCACCGGCGTGCACGAGTGGGAAGACCGCCCCTGGGTCGACCAGCAGGAAAACGAACTCTTCTACATCCCCACGCTCTCCATCACCCGCCACACGCTTCAGCGCGGCATGGCCGGCATCCGGGCGACCGTGCGACGAGCGGAGGACTACGTCCGGCGATTCCTGCTGTGACCTTTGTCGACTGCGGCCGGGTGGAGGCCGGCTGGCGCTTCGCGTTCCGGCCAGGGGAGGGCGGGCAACTGGCCGGCGACTGGCAGGCGCGACAGGTCGCAGATTTCGGCCAGCGGATGCATTACGAACCCGCGCTGCCACATGCGCGGGTGTGGCACGCGCAGGTCGGGCTGTTGAATCACCTGGTCCCCGTAGAGCAGCAGGTCGAGGTCCAGGGTCCGCGAGAAAGTCTGGGCCGACCGATCGCGCCCGTGGCGTTGCTCGATCTGGAGCATGCGATCCAGCAATTGGCGCGGGGAAAGCCCGGTCGCCAGCTCCGCGACCGCGTTCAGGAACCGTGGCGCGTCGGGCGGTCCGCCGACCGGCTCGGTTTCATGCAGCCGGGAGCAGGCCACAACGCGGACGTCGCCCGCCTCGCACAGTTCCTCCAGCGCCCGGCGGATGTGGCCGGCGCGGTCGCCCAGGTTGGAACCCAGGCCGATGAAGATGCCGCCTGGTTTTACCATCTGATGGCTGCCATGCGCTGGAGTGCAGCCTGAATGCGTTCGGCGGCGACGTTGAGTGCGAATCGCACGTAACCTTCGCCGGTGGGGCCGAAGCCGATTCCGGGCACGCCGACCACGCTGGCTTCATCCAGCAGCCGATTGCACACCGTCATGGAATCATAGCCGGCTGGCACCCCAGCCCAAACATAGAAAGTTGCCAGGGGCGGGCGGGCCGCGAATCCCAGCTTGGCCAGTCCCTCACAAAGGATCCTTGCCCGGCCGCGGTAGAGCTCGCGCATCCGGTGCAGCTCGGGGCGGTCGATGTTTGCGTACGCATCGCAGGCCGCCTCCTGCACCGCCGCGAACGCTCCACTGTCGAGATTGGCCTTCGTCGCGGCCAACGCCGACAGGGCCTCGGCGTTTCCGGCCGCGAATCCGATTCGCCACCCCGTCATGTTGAACGTCTTGGAGGCGGAGTGGAACTCGATCGCCACCTCCCGGGCTCCGGGCGCTTGCAGGATGCTGGGCGGTCGCTGATCAGTCAAATACAGCTCGTTGTAGGCCGCGTCCTGGGCGATGAGCAGGTTGTACCGTTTGGCGAAGGCAACCGCCCGTTCGTAGAACTCGAGGGTGGCGACCGCCCCGGTGGGGTTGTTGGGGTAGTTAAGGAACATCAGGGCCGCGTTGCGGGCCACCTCGGCCGGTATGCGCTCCAGGTCGGGCAGCCAGCCGCCGGCCTCGGTCAGCTCCATCACGTATGGCTGCCCGCCGGCGAAAACCGTCCCGGCCAGGTAGACCGGATACCCGGGCGAGGGGACCAGGACGGCCTGCCCCGGGTTGACCACCGCCAGCGGCAGATGTCCGATGCCTTCCTTGCTGCCGATCAGGGCCAGCAGCTCGCGCGATGGATCCAGCTCGACGCCGTAGCGCTGGCGAAAGAAAGCCGCGATCTGACGCCGGAACGCGGGCGTGCCGCCCCCCAACGGATAAGTATGGTTCTCCGGCTTGCGGATCGCGGCTGCCATGCGGTCGATGATGAACCCGTGGGTCGGCTGATCCGGGTCCCCGACCCCGAAGTCGATCACATCGCGCCCGGCGGCCAGGGCCGCCCGTTTCTTGCGGTCGATCTCGGCAAACAGGTAAGCCGGCAAAGCCTTGAGTCGGTCACTTGCCACCGCCATGGGTTGACTGCTCCATTTCCGATCCGCTGCTCATGTTCCGGCCTGGCTCATCGAAAGTCTAAAGGCGGAAGGCCGACCGCAACAAGCGTGCGACCGGATCGGCAAATCCGGCTCGCTCTTCCTGGTCGTCAATCCTTTTTGGACCGAGATTGGCGCCCACTGACCCGAGCGCATAATGATGCGGTCGGACCGCCCGTGTGGCGGCCAGTGGACCTCGCCGCAAGGAGCCGCTTGTGTCAGTGCCACCGATTCACTCTACGCCCCAGGACCTCCCTCCCGCGGGGTACACCCCGCTGCTCAGCCCGCGTACCGGCATGGCCGTCGCCGCGCTGGTTTGCGGAATAGTCGGCCTGGTGGTTTGCATGCCGGTTGGCATTGTCGGCCTAGTTCTCGGGATCATCGCGACGGTCCGGGCCAGCCGGCAGCCGCAAGAGTACGGCGGACGCGGCCTGGCCATCGCCGGAATCTGCACCGGCGGGGCGAGCTTGCTGCTGTTTCCGGTGGCCTGCATGGTGGTGGCGACCATCCTGGCCCCCGCGTTGGCTCGGGCTCACGAGATTACCAAGCGGGCCGTTGGCGCCTCCAATTTGCGCGGCATAGGCCAGAGCCTCAAAATCTATGCCGCCAATAACGGTGGCCTGCTCCCGCCTACTCTGGAAACCCTGCTGGCCGACGGCAGCGTCACCGGAACCCAGCTCGTTAATCCCAGGTCCGGCAACCAGCCCCCGCGCTGCGACTATTTCTACGTCACCGGGTTGACCAGCAGCGATCCGGCCGGGTGGATAGTGGTGTACGGCGATCCGGACGACGACGGCGGCGAAGGTGCCAACTTGCTGTATCTGGATGGCACCGTGAAGTTTGTGAGGGACCAGCCCGCGGGCCGATTCACGCAGCTCTTGGACGAATTCCGGGCGGAATACGAGAAAGCCCGCGGTCAGTCGCCCGACATCATCTCCCCGCACTGAGTGGCCGCGTGCGGTTGCCGGCGAGGGCGGCGCAGGCAGGGGTCAGCGATGGTCGGGCCGGGTGGGAGGATCCGTGAAATCGCAGATCGTCACCGTGTTCGGCAGTTCGGCTCTTGAGCCGGGCCACCCAGATTATCAGACCGCCTACCAGCTCGGGCGCGCTGTGGCCCAGGAGGGCTGGATTCTGTGCAACGGCGGTTACGGCGGCAGTATGGAAGCGGCAGCCAAGGGGGCGATGGAAGTCGGCGGACACACCATCGGCGTCACCTGCCGCGGCCTGCGCCGAAGACGCGGCCCCAACCCGTACATCAAACAGGAAGTCCCCACTTTCAACCTGCTCACTCGCCTGGAAACCTTGGTGCGACTGGGCAACGCGTACGTCGTCCTGCCCGGCGGGACCGGCACCCTCCTGGAACTGGCCCTGGTCTGGGAGTTGCTCAACAAGGGCCTGCTCAGACCCGGCGCCCCGCTGATTCTGCTGGGCGAGTTCTGGATGCCTTTGGACGCACTGATCCGCCGGCAACAGCCGGACGCAGTGCAGCCGGTGGTCGCTGACGGCCCGGCCCAGGCGGTGGCCTTGGTCCGCGCCGCCTGGCAGACGCGGCACGCCAGTACCGGAGCCGCTCAGCCCGACGGGTGAACAGTCGGCGGAGTCGCGGCCGGAATCCAGCTTGACCTTCATGGCACTTGGTCATTAGCATCGCCGTGACGTGTGCGACCGGATGGGTCGCGGATTGCTCGCGGATCCGGCGCGTACCCGGACGCCTCTGTTTCTCAATAGGATTCAGCGTCACCGGATGATCGTTGATTGTCATACTCGGATCTGGAGCTGCCCGGATCAACTTGGTCAGGCGGCCCCCGCGGCCGCCCCCGGCCTGCGGGCCGACGAGGGCCGGCACCTCCGAGCGGCTGAACCGGTCGACAAAAGCATCGTGCTGGCCTTCAAGAGCCGCTATTTGGGGGCGGAGGTCCCCAACCGGCTCGTAGCTGACTATGTACGACGCAACCCCGACAAGCTGGTCGGCTTTGCGGGCATCGACCCGCTGGATGACGGATGGCCGGAGGAGTTGCGCATCGCTCAGGAGGAGCTGCACCTCAAGGGCGTGGTAGTTTCGCCGGCGATGCAGAACTTTCATCCCGCCGACACCCGAGCTATGCGGCTGTACGAGGAGTGTGCCCGACGGGGGATGCCCGTGCTGTTCGAGCCCGACCTGCGCTACGGATGGGCCAAGCTGGCCTACGCCCAGCCGACCTTGCTGGATGAGGTGGCTCTCGAGCTGCCGCAGTTGAAGATGGTGATCGCTCGGATGGGCTATCCCTGGGTCGAACAGACCGTGGTATTGCTCGCCAAGCACCGGAATCTTTACGCCGACCTGGCCGGGCTCCTCCCGCGGCGCTGGCTCAGCTACACCGCGCTGCTGACCGCCCATGAGTACGGAGTGATGGACAAGTTGCTGCTGGGCAGCGACTTTCCACATCATTGGCCGGCCGCCTGTATCGAGGCCCTGTACTCGCTCAACCAGTTCGCCCAGGGCGGTAGCCTGCCGGCGATCCCACGCGAGCAACTCCGCGGGATCGTGGAGCGCGACACGCTGGGCTTGCTGGGCATTGGAAGCGCCGAACCGTTGGAGTCCAAAACCAGGAGCCCTGTTTTCGTCGATGAAGAGTGACCGGCGGCCGCTCCGTAGCCCGTCTTGGCGCCTGGCCCTGCTTGGTCTGGGCGCGCTCCAGTTCGGGTGCGCGGCCTCCTCGGTGCGCCTCATTTCCTACAAGGACCCCTACTTCCCTGAGCGAGTGGAAGTCAGGCTCTCCGACTGCGCTTACTGGACCGACCCGGGTGGCGACATCCACGCGGCCGCTCGGGCCGGCAGCCTGGTCGCCGGCCAAGCCGTGACGCACTACCTGCACGTGCACATCTTCTGGCACCCCAGGCCGGGCAAGACCTGGGCCGACCAGACCACCACCGACGCCTTGCTGCGCTACGTCGTGGTCGCCCCGGACGGGGTTCTGGTGTACTGCGGGACTGGCTTCGCTCTGCCTCGCAAGAAGCTGGGCCGCGAGCTCCGGATCGACCTGGAGCTGGCTCGGCTGAAGCTGGACTCCCGAAGCGGCGAGCTGGCGGACATCTTCGGCGACTTTCGGCTCAGCGGCACGCTCCACGCGCGCCACGCGCCGGCGGCCGCGGCCAACCTCATCCGCGAGGCCGAACTGGCAGCGGCCCGCTGAGCAGTCTGTAGCGTGAGCTTCGCCCGCCGTTGCCGTCAGGCAGCGGGACTCGGGCGGCGCGCCGGGCCCGTCCCGCACTTTGATCTCTCAATCCGCCGATCCTCAATGTCTTATTCCGCGCGCCACGCCAGCCGGTTGGGGCCCCGGGCCGCACGTCACGGCATGTCGGCATTGCAGACTACGGGCGAATGCCCGGCGGGCAGTGGGTGGAATCCGTGCCTGGGATATGAGCACGCGCAAGGCGCGCAGACTTGCCCTGATTTCGATTCGGCGGCTGAGGCGCCGAGAGCCCGACAACAAGCCTCACATGTCGGTGTTTTGGGCTTGGCTGGGAAGGCTCGCGCCCATGCCGGTTGAATTGGGGAAGTTCTTTCGCAGTTTCTCTTGACTGGGGGCGCCGCGCGTGTTACCCTACTCCTGGGCCTGCCGGCGCACCGCGAGCTACTGCGGTGCCCTACGGCGCACAGCCAGATGGAATGACGAAACATGTTCGCTTGACATGCCTGGCCCAGCTCGCGGCCCGCCTCATGCAATCAGCTATGGTGCTCGGCGCGGTTGGCTTCGCTAATGCCCAGTCGACTCAGGAGTCGTGCCCCGCCGTACCACCGGCCGAAAGCCGGGCGGGGAAGCTGGATGTCCCGAAGTTGGA
>CAYZXK010000097.1:0-24303 GCA_964482395.1 uncultured Planctomycetales bacterium
CGGCCGGGACGGGCGCCCACTTAAACGCGTGACCCTTGCGGAGCGTGGCGTGTCCACGACGCTGAGAGTCCATACCCTTGCCAAAGAGCTGGGAGTCCCCAGCAAGGCCATTATTGAAAAGTGCCGGGCTGAGGGCATCGAGCTCAAGAACCATATGGCCGCTCTCTCCGTCGGGCTGGCCGAGTCGATCCGCGAATGGTTCAGCGCCAAGGCGGACGTCACTTCGGTCGAGGTCGGCGAACGGGTCGACGTAGAGAAGGTACGCAAGGCTCGGCGAAAGCCACGTAAGCAGGCTGAAATGCCGGCCGAGCCGAGCGAAACGGTGGAAGCGGCGCCGTCCGCCGCCGCCCCGGCTGCACCGGCTGAGTGCGTGGTGACCGAAGCTCCGCCCGAGGTGGCGCCGGTCCCCGCCCTTGAGGGCCCGGCGGCGCCGGTGATCGAGTTGCCGACTGCTCCGCCCGCGACGCCGGCCGAGCCGCCGACTGTTCCAGCCGCGCCGGCAGTAGAAGAGCTGGCGGCCCAGGCCGCGGCGGTGGCCGAACCTGCGGTCGCGGAATCAGCCCTGCCCGGTCAGGAACCCGGTGAATCAGCCCCCGCCCCGGTCGGGCCGGTGGTGCCGACGCCACCTCCGACGGAGGTGAAACCGGCCCCGCCACCCGAGCCGGTCAAGCCGGCAGGACCGCAGGTGGTACCCGCGCCGGCGGAACTGAAGGGCCCCAGGGTTATCCGAATCGAGGCTCCCGAGCCGCCGCGGGTATTGCGGCCCAGGCCGGCCGGGCCGCGTGAGCTGCCCGGGCATTTGCCGCCCGCCGCCAGGACCACGGAGGTCGTCGCTCCGCCGCGTCGCGGTCGCGAACGGTGGACCAAGTCGGAGGAAGAGGAAGTCGGGGCTCGTTCTCGAAGCCCGCGTCGCCGTGGTGCGGTGATAGACATTGACCAGCGGGAGCGGGAGTGGCGCGACCAGGACCTGTTGGAACGGAAAGAGCGGCTGGCCAGTGTGACCGGGCATGGACTTAGGGATCGGCGCGCGGCGGAGCGTCGGCGGCAAGCGACGGCCCGGACCGCCGCCCCCCAGCCGGTGCGCAAGGAACCGATCCAGCTCACGGTTCCGATCTCGGTAAAAGAGTTCTGTGCTGCGGTTGGCGCGCCCTTTGTCCTGGTTTCCAAGAAGCTGTTGGACCAGACCGGACGGCTTTGGACGATCAACCAGACGCTGGACGCCGAGCATGCCGAGCTGCTGGCTCTGGAGCTGGGCGTGCCGGTGGAGATTCAGAAGGCCCGCACGGGCCTGGAGTTGCTGGAGGCCGAGTTGGCCAGTCGAGAACGGACCAACCTTCAGCCGCGGCCGCCGGTAGTCGCGATGCTGGGCCATGTGGACCATGGCAAGACCTCGCTGCTGGACGCGATTCGCAAGACGCGGGTGGCGGCCAGCGAAGCCGGGGGAATCACGCAGCATATCGGGGCTTACCGGCTGGACCGCGGGGACTGGCACGTCACCTTCGTGGATACGCCCGGTCATGAAGCCTTCACCGCCATGCGGGCCCGCGGCGCGAACCTGACCGACGTGGTGGTGCTGGTGGTGGCGGCCGACGATGGGGTTATGCCGCAGACGGTCGAGGCCATCGCTCACGCCAAGGCGGCCGGGGTGCCGATCGTGGTCGCCCTCAACAAGATCGATCTGCCGGGGGTGGACCTGAACAAGATTTATTCGCAGTTGACCGAGCAGGGGCTGACTCCGACCGAGTGGGGCGGCAACACGGACGTGATCAAGACCAGCGCGGTCACCGGCCAGGGAATCGACGATCTGGTCGCCCACCTGAGCACTCTGAGCGAACTTCTGGATTTGAAGGCAGATCCGACGGTGCCAGCCCACGGCGTGGTCATTGAGGCTCAGGTACGCGAGGATCGGGGGATCGTGGCCCAGGTTCTGGTCCGCGAGGGCACGCTGCGGCCCGGTCAGGCCATAGTCTGCGGCCCGGGTGCCGGGCGCGTGCGGGCCATCCGTGATGATCGCGGTCGGGTGCTGAAGGAAGCCGGCCCGGGCACGCCGGTGGAAGTATCCGGCCTGGATGACCTGCCCCAGGCCGGCGACCGCCTGTACCAGGTCGATAGTTTGTCCATAGCTAAGCAGATCGCCCAGGAAATCCGCGAGCAGCGTCGGGCGGCCTCCCTGGAAGCCACGGCTCGACCGCGCTCGCTCGAGGCGCTGGTCCGGGAGGGGGCCGAAGGTGGAGTGCCGGAGCTGAACGTCATTGTCCGGGCCGACGTGCAGGGCTCGGTCGAAGTGCTCAAGAAGGCGATGAGCGAGTTCCCGTCGGAGAAGGCCCGGCTGAACGTATTGCACGCCGCCGTCGGGGCGATTACCGAGGCGGATGTCCACCTGGCCAAGGCGTCCGGAGCGATGCTGATCGGGTTCCACGTGGTGGCCGAGGACCGGGCCCGGCAACTGGCCGAGCAGCTCGGCGTGGAGATCCGGCCCTATCGTGTCATCTACGAGCTGCTGGATGATCTGCACAAGGCCCTGGCCGGGCTGCTGGCGCCGATGCAGCGCGAGGAGGTTCGTGGCACCGCCGAAGTGCGGCAGATATTCAACGTCTCCCGGGTCGGCGTGGTGGCCGGATGCTATGTGACCGAGGGGGCTGTGAACAGACAGCACAAGATTCGACTGATCCGCGACGGCCGAGTGGTCGTCGAGGGCAAGGCCATCGCCTCGCTGCGACGGTTCAAGGACGACGCACGGGAAGTGCGGGCCGGGCTGGAGTGCGGCATCAAGATCGAGGAGTTCGACGACGTAAAGCCCGGCGACGTTATTCAAAGCTATGAAGTGGTAGAGGTGCAGGCGGAGCTGTGACCGCCCGACCGGCGGCCCAATCGCTCCGCGGCAGGGTCGGATCAGCGTGACGGCTGGGGCCACCATGGTTGTTGGCGTCCTGCGGGTCCGGTTGGGGGTGTTCGAGGCCCGGTCGCTGAAGGACAAGCGGCGGGTGACCAAGAGCCTGAAGGACCGTCTGGGTGCGCGGCACAACATCTCCATCGCCGAGGTGGACGATCTGGAGCACTGCCAGGCCGCTACCCTGGGTTTGGCGATGGTGGCCAACGAATCGCGGTTCGTCGAAAGTGCCCTGGCCAAAATCGTCGAGGAGATCCGCGCTTTCCCGCGGGCCTCGCTGCTGGAGTACAAGATCGAGCTGGTCTGACCGCTCCCCGGAGGGCTCCTGAGCCGTGTCACGCCGAACTGAGCGAGTCGGCAACCTGATCCGACGGATCATCGCCGAGGCCATCCAGAGCCGCCTTAGCGACCCGCGCATCCCGCCGATCACTTCCCTGACCCGCGTGCAGGTCAGCGACGATTTCTCGACCGCCTGCGTGTATGTCAGCGTGATGGCTCCGCCGCCGCAGCGCGAGCAGTGCCTGCGGGCTCTTCAGAGCGCGGCGGGCCTGCTCCGCCGACAACTGGCGCCCGAGCTGCGCCTGCGAAAGGTCCCCCGCCTGGAGTTCCGGTTGGACGACTCGGTAAAGCGGAGTTTCGACACCGTGCAGGCCATCGACCGGGTCATGCGTGAGTTGGGGCAGGTCCCGGATTATGAGCGAGAGGACGGGGAGGAGGCCGAGGAGCAGGACCAGCAGCCGGAGGATGCCTGAGCAATGCGGGGCGCTACCGAGTGTGCCAAGCGCTTGAAGGTGCTGTTCAACTCCCTGTGGTTGAAGCTGGGAAAGGTTGGCCGCCCCCCGGTTACCGACCCGATCACCCAGTTGATCCTGGGCATTCTGTCTCGCGACACGCCGGAAACCAAGGCCAGCGAGGGGCTGGAGCGGCTCCGCAGCATGGTGGTGGACTACAACGAGCTGCGGGTAATTCCGCCCATCGAACTGGCGGCGGTCTTGTCGGACTTCCCGGACGTGCGAATCAAGTGCGAGGACATATCGCGGGCGCTGAACAGCATCTTCACCCGGGAGCATGCGATATCGCTCGACCGGCTGGCCAACCTCCCCAGGAAGGAGGTGGTAGCGGCCCTGGACGCCATCAGCGGGCTGGAACCGTACACCCGAGCCCGGATTCGTCTGCTGGGGTTGCGGCAGCACGCGATTCCGCTGGACCAGGCCATGTGGGCCTATGCCCGCGCCCAGGGCATAGTTGATCCCCGCTGTCCGCTGGCCGAGGCTCAACAGTTCCTGGAGCGGCAGATCCCGGAGGAAGACGCCTTGGAATTCTTCGCCTTGCTCAAGCGCCAGGCCTGGAGCGAAATGGCCGGGGCCATCAAGCGAGGCGAGGTGGAACCAATCCGCAGCGTCCCGCCCGATCGCACCGCTCGCAACATGCTCCAGACCATTTCCGCGACCGTCTTGGACGAACCCGACCAGCAGTCATCGGCCGAGCGGCAGAAGGCTTCGTCCGTCAAAGCTTCGCCGGCCGGAGTTAGGCGCAAGGCGGCCGCCGTTTCCGGGTCGAAAAGCAAGAGCACCGCGACCGGTCCGGTGGTCGCCTCGACTGGTAGGCTCAAGCTCGCGACCGCCGGTCAAAGCCGGAGTGCTGCGCGGGCACCTAAGGACGAATCCAAGAAGAAGGGAACGGCCAGCGCCGGGAAGACCCGCGCGGGTGGCTCTGGTCCCCCTCGGCGGCGGTAGCTCTCCGCCTTCTCAACCGAGCAAACCACGGATTGGACCGCCGGCCGCAGGTGAGGTCGCCAAACATTAGAGGCCCAACTCTGAGAGCCCGGCGCCTGACAAGATCTTGCCCGGGGGCGCGCCGGCGCGGTTGCAAAGTGGCTGAGGCAGCTATGGTTACGGGTCCAGCAGTTCTTGCCGTGGAGCGGGTCGCCGCATGAACAGCCTCGGCCAAGTAGCGCAATCTGCGCCGCGCTAGGTGTTGGCGGGGGGCAACTGTAACGTGGGTCGCCTGTGCCGGGCGGCGGCCCACCAGGGCGCATGGTTACCGGCCACCCTGCGTCCCGGCGCCGGAGGCCGACCGTCGGCGCCCAAATTCCCATCGGCGGATTGCTTTCTTGCTAGGGACCGGTCAGGCGGCTTGGTCCGGTCTTCGCGGGGAAAGCGATCGATCGCTTCTTCGGCCGGCAGCGCGGCCGGAGTGGCGGGCGCAAATCGGTTGGTCGACGCCGTCGTGACGAGGATTGGATTGCCCGATAAGATCTCGATTGTCCGCCACTCTCGGGCGTTGCGGACAGCCGGGGCCCGGGTGGCGCGCTTGTGGCTGGAACTGGGGAGCAGGCAATGCTGACCGCTTGGATGGTCCCCGTGCTACTGCTGGTTGGGCAGCTTTCTGCCGGCTGCGGGCTGGCGGGCTGGCCGGTGACGGGCGGTCGTGGCCCGGGCCCGGAGGCGGGGATTTGCGAGCGGCCGCGCGGCAGCGCTTCGCAGGTCGTCGGCGGGCAGGTCGAATCGGGGCCTGACCGGGCCAACTTGCCACTGACCAGGATCCAGCCGGCCTATCCGCCGGCGCCGCAAACCAAACCGGAGCCGGAACCGTCCGCGGCGCTGCGGGAGCGTCTGGCGGCGGCCCGCCAGCATCTCGCGGCCCAACGATATCAGGCTGCGATCGCCGAGCTGGATGCGGCGTTGAATCTGCCGGACGGACTTTCTTACGACGTCCTTCTGCTTCTGGCGCACGCCAAACGCGAGGTTGGACGTGGGGGCGAAGCCCGCTTGGCCGTCGAGCGGGCGATTCTGCTGCGCCCGACGGGCAGGGAGGCGCTGCTCCTTCTGGGACGCTTGCACCGTGAGCAGGGGAGGTTGGAGGAGGCGATCGCGTGTTTCCGCAGCGCGACGCTGGCGGGGTCCAGCGACTCGGACGAGCTGTCGGCCAGCCTGGCCTGGTACGAACTGGGCAGCGGTCTGGCGGAAGGCGGCTACTGGCTGGCCGCCGTACAAGCCCTGGAGCATTTTGATCGAGCCGTCTGGGAGGCGTGCCCGGAGCTTCAGCGCCGTCCGGAGGTAGCCGGGATCCTCAAGCAGCACCCCTACGGCGGGCTGCAACAGCGAGTGGAATTGCTGGGCCGGCTGGGTCGCAAAGAGGAACTGGGTCGGACCATGCAATGGGCGTTGTCCACCTGGCCGGGCGACCCATACCTGGAGCGGCTCTACGTTCGGACTCTGCTGGAGGCCGGCCAGGCCGGAGCGGCATTCAATTTCTGCCGTGACCGGCTGACTGCGGAAGTTCGTGGCACCACTTCTCAATCAGCCCAGGTCGAGCAGCCGCGGCTTTCGCTACTGACCTTGGCGATAGAGGCGGCCGGGCAGGCCGGTCAACTGGACCAGTGGGTATCTGAACTGGCTGAGGACGTAGCCCGCGGACAGGGGTTGGAATTGAGCCGGCAGCTCGGACAGCGGCTGGACGCGGCCGGCCAGTATGCTCAGTCGATCCGCCTTTGGCGGGCCCTGGCTGCGGCCCGGCCGACCGATCCCAATCTGGCCTGGGCCTTGGCCGGCGCGCTGAAGGAGTCCGGAGACTTGGCGGCCGCCCTGGATTCGCTGATCGAGTTCGTCCGCCACAGCGCTCAGATCCCCGCGAGCAGCGCGACCGGCACGACTGAGATGCCGCCCGACCGGCTCGCGACCTGGATGCGCAGCTTCGAGGCCACTGACGAACTCCTGCGACTGATCGGCGAGCGCACCGTTCGACCGGACTGCGATTTCGCTGCCTGCACGGTCCTCGCGGCCACGGCCGCCGCGGCCGGACAGACCGAGCTGGCCGAGCGCCTGTTCCAGACCGCGCTGGAGAAGCGTCCGGACTTCGTCCTGGCTCGCCTGGCTTGGGCCCACTTGTTGCTGAACCGCTGTCGGTGGGAGGAAGCTCTGGAGCAGGCGAACCAGGCCCTGGCGACCGTCCCCAACCTGCCGGCGGCGCACTTCCTGGTCGGTGAGGCGTACGCCGGCCTTGACCGGCACGAGGAGGCCGAACAGGCCTATAAGGCGGCTATGGAGGGTCGGCCGGACGAAGTGAGCTATGTCCTGGCCCTGGCCCGACACCACCGCCGGCTCGGCAACCAGTTAGCCGCTCAACGCTACTTTCAGCAGGCCTGGTCGATGGACCGGAGCCTGGGCCGGGCGGTCGAGGAATTGATCGACAGCTACCTTGAGTCCGGCAAGCTGGAGATCGCCCGGGAATGCCTTAGGCAGGCCGAGGGAGCCGATCTTTCGGAAGACGCGCTGCGGCGGATGCGGACCGCATTGCGGTTTGCCGGCGCTCCCATGCAGGCCGAGCACCTGGCCGAGCTGGCCCGACAATTCGATGAGCATCCTGACGATGCGACCACCGGCCTCAAGCTGGCAGCGGGTCTTTATCTTAACGACCGGGCCGACGAGGCCCTGCCGATTCTGGAACGGGTCCAAATTTACGCACCGGACGACGAGCGCCTGGCGTACCTCCTGGCCCGGGTTCATCTGCGACGACTGGAAAATGAAGCGGCCATCAGAGTGCTCGAGCAACTAGTGCAACGGTACCCGCGTCGGCAAAACGCTCTTCGTTTGCTGTCGGAGGCCTACTTGGCCGATTTTCAGCCGCAGGCGGCGAAGGCGGTTATGAAACGCATGCTCGGGCTGGACATGTCCCGTCAGCAGCGTGAGGAGCTGCGCAATCGACTGCTGGCGGCGGACCTGGAATTCGGCCAGTTTGACCAGGCCATCCGGACCGTGGACCAGTGGATCCAGGATGAGCCCCAGGCGGACGAGTGGGTTCGGGCCAAGTTGCGGGTCCTGCTGGCGGCGGGACAGAAGGATGCCGCCCTGGAGCTGGCGGCCCTGCGGCTCGAGCCGATTACCCGGCGGACCGATGAGACCCGCCAGCGGCTGGAGTCGGTTCGCCAGCATCTTAAGGAGCATCCGGAGGATGCCGACGCCCAGGCCCAGGCCGAGAATCTGGAACGCGAACTGACCGGGCAACTGGACGAGTTGCTCGAGCGGCGTTCGGAATACGTCTGGGTCGCCCTGCGGACCGAGCGGTATGAGGCCGCCGAGCCGCGGGTGCGGGCCTGGCTCACCGAGCAGCCCGGGCATCGGCAGATGCTGGAGTGGCTTATCGAAGTCCTGGTCGCGGCCCGTCGTGGGGAGGAGGCCCTGGAGGTCATCGGTGAATTGGTGCCCAGGACCATTTCGGAGGTCATGCGAGCCTACTCCTGGCAGGCTCGGGCTGCCGCCGCCGCCGGTCGCGTCGATCAGGCGGTCGCCCGGCTGACCGGCCTGCTGGAAGAGGGATTCGTTCGCGCTGATGCCGACCTGCGAAGCCAGGTGCGACAGGAAATCGTCGCGCTACTGGCCGAAGCCGGACAGTACGATGACGCCTTGGCCTATTGCGACCGTTGGCTGGCGGACCTGCCTAGCGGGGACCGCGAGGGGCGGATCAGGTTGCTCCGGCTCAAGAGCTACGTGCTCGGCGCGGCCGACCGCCTGGATGAGCAAGTCCCCCTGCTTGAGGAATTGCTGGCCGCCGAGCCTCAGGATGCGGAGCTGAACAACAACCTGGGTTACACTTGGGCGGATCGCGGGGAACGGTTGGACCGGGCCCTGGCGATGATCAAGCTGGCGGTGGCCGCCGAGCCGCTCAATGCGGCCTATCTGGACAGCCTCGGTTGGGTGTACTACAAGCGGGGCGAGTTTGGCCCGGCTCAGCTTTACCTGGCTCGGGCTGTGCGGCTTCAGTCGGGACAGGACCCGGTGGTTTATGACCACCTGGGTGATGCCCAGTACCGGCTGGGCGATGCGCAGGCCGCGCGTCAGGCTTGGCAAACCGCGGCTGACCTGCTGGAAAAGGAGCAGCGGCCGGACCAGCCAGCCCGGGAAGTCCGCCTGCTGGCCGATGTGCGTCGAAAACTGGCCGCCCTGGAGGGGTCCGAGCCGCCTCCGATCGCGCCTACCGCGGACGAGTCGGCGGAGCGTTAGATCGCGATCGCCGCTGCCGACCGGGTCGGGCGGGACTGCAAGGAGTGGTTGACGCGACCGATCGGTGATCGGAAGGTTGAATCACGCGAGCCCATGATTACCCCGCTGGACATCGCCCGACAAGTAGTAGCCGACGAAGCCGAGGCTCTGCGCCGACTGAGTTCCAGTTTCGGGGAGGACTTCGAGCGGCTGCTGGAGACCGTGCTCCGGGCCACTCCGCCGATTATTGTCAGCGGCCTGGGCAAAAGTGGGAACATCGCCCAGAAGATCGCGGCATCGCTGACCAGTACGGGCACCCCAGCCACCTTCATGCACCCGGTGGAGGCTTTGCACGGCGACCTGGGCATCGTTACTCCCGGTCACTGCCTGATCGCTTTGTCACGCAGCGGCAACACCGACGAGATGCTCCGGTTTGTGGCTCATTTCCGTCGGCTGGGTGGACCGGTGATCGGAATTACGCAGAACGACGGGGGTCGGCTTGGCGAGCTTTGCCAACATCTGATCCGGCTTCCCGACGTCCCGGAAGCAGGCCCGCTGGCCCTGGCGCCCACGACCAGTTGCGTGATGATGCTGGCTGCCGGTGACGCCCTGGCCATGGCTCTGCTTCACAAGCGGGGCTTCAGCGCCGAGGATTTCGCCCAGTACCACCCCGAGGGCCCCTTGGGGCGCCGGCTGCTGCTGCGAGCCGGGGATCTGATGCATGCCGGCGACGCCCTGCCAGTCGTGGGTGCCGACCAGTCTTTCGATCAACTGATCATGGAAATGACCCGCAAGCAGTTGGGATTGGCCCTGATCGTCGAACCCGATGGCCGCCTGCTAGGCACCTTCACCGATGGCGACTTGCGGCGGGTCTTCGAGCGGGTGAGCAACCCCCGAACGCTTACTGCTCGGGCGGCCCATTCCAAGAGCCGCCGACCTTCGGCCGCCCCTCCAGTTCCCGTTTCCAGCGTCGGCCCCTCACACCTGGCCGTGGACTGCCTGCGGATAATGCGTCAGGCCCAAATCACCAGCCTGGTGGTCACCGACCAGGGTGGCAAGCCGATCGGTCTGCTGCGTCTGATGGACCTTCTGGAGGCCGGGCTGGGCTAGGCTTCGGCCGGTAACCAGAGGCGCCTGGGCCCGATAACCGCTCGCCGGCCGCTGCGGCCCGGGTTTTTGCCGACAACTTCTCCTGCGCATATCCAATACTAGCTTACAGGTATCCGATACTGCATCCGTGGTGTCGTCGCCCGACTGGGACTTTAGCCTGTCGGAAAGCAGAGCGTGCCCGATAACCGTCACAACCCCCCCCGGCGTGTAACGGTCACGGTGGCTGACGATCGGCTGTCAGCCTGGATCCGGCTCCGGGAGCCTCCTTCTACCGGGTTCATCCCGCCGACGGTGGATGAGGTCCTGGCGGCAATCGACCAGGCCCGGGTCGCGATAACTGACACGGTGCGTCAGCGGGCCGAACAGTGGGTGGAACTCTGCGCCGGATTCACACCCGGAACCCAGGTGCCGCCGGAACTGGCGGGTGAGTTCTTGATCGCGGAGGGCCGGGCACCGGTGGAGGCCGAGGATGGCTTTCTGGAATGGGCACCCGAGCTGGCCGCTTCCCAGAACCAACCCGGCGATGCCGAGCGAGTCGACTACTTCGCGCGCAGCCGGATTTTGACCGTCGCGGCCGGTGCGACTTTGGGGCGGCTGGTCGCGCCCAAGGACGGGCAGCCCGGGGTAGATGTCTTCGGCCACCCACGTCCGCCCCGCAAACCCAAGGGCTTGCCGCTGAAACTCGGTCCCGGAGCGCGGCTGGCCGGCGACGGCTCAGATTTGGTCGTGGCCGAACGGGCTGGGCGGGTGCAGGTACAGGGCGGGCAAGTTCGAGTTGAAGACCTGCTGGTTATCACCGGGGATGTCGATTTCAACTCCGGCAGTGTGGATGCCTGCGTGGACGTCAAGGTCCATGGCACCGTGCGGACCAATTTCAAGGTGCGAACCACCAAGTCCCTCCACGTGGACCGGGTTATCGAAGCGGCCCAGGTGGAGGTGGGTGAGAACCTCATGGTCGGAGGCGGAATCTTCGGACAAGGCCGTCAGGTCCTGGTGCAGGTCGGCGGCAGCCTTACTACCCACCTGATCAACGAGGCCCGGGTCCGAACCGGCGGCGACCTTCGCTTCAAGACCGAGATTCTCAACAGCCGCGTGCACGTGGAGGGTCGCCTGATCGGCGAGCACGGAACCATCATCGGGGGTGACGTCTACGCGCGGGAAGGCATCGTGGTTCGCGTGATCGGGAGCGAGGCTTATGTCTCCACCAATATTGCCGTCGGCCGGCACGTGAACACCCTGCGTCGGGCTGCCCAACTCGGCCAGCAGATCGAGGTTCTGGCCCAGTCCGCCGCCCACATCCGCCAGACCGTGCAGCCTCTGATGGCCAACCTCAAGCGGCTGGGACCCGCCCAGCGCGAACGAGCCACCGAGCTACTGTGCAAGGCGGACGAGATCGAGACCCAGGCCGAAGAGCTGCGTGCCCAGGTGACCAAGCTGATGGAAGATGGTGCTCCGCGCGGCGCGCCGCACATCGTGATCAGCGAAATCGCTCAGCCCGGAACCCGGATCATCTTTAACGGACTTCAGACCCGGATCGCTCATCCGTTGCATGGACCGGTCAGGATCGAGCTTCGGAAGGTCAACGACGCTACTGAAATCGTGGCGGTGAATCAGCGGACGGGATCGGTTACCGTCCTGCCCAGTTGCGATGTCGACCTGAGCGCGCTGCCGCCCGACGAATCTACCCCGACAGGAAAAAAAGATGAACGCAAGCAACCCAGCCCTAGCCCACACCCGGCCTGATCTGGGCAGTGTGGTGACCGAGGTACTCGGCGAGCTGGCCTTCATGCTCACTGATGAACAGCCCCCCGAGCAGTGGCCGGGGACCACCTGGCTGCAAGGGGAGATCGCTTATCGGGGACCGGTTTCCGGCCGGTTGCGCTGCTGGTGCACCCGGGAGCTGGCCGCCCGGCTGGCCGCCAACCTGCTGGGAATCGAAGCCCAGCAGGACGAGGCCCAGATTCGGGCTCCGGACGCGGTCCGCGAGTTCATGAACGTTCTGTGCGGGCAACTCATCACCCGCTGGTACGGCCGGCAGATGGTCTTGAATCTGGCCATTCCCACCGTGCGGGAGTGTTTCCAGTCGCCGCCGATCCACCCCCAGGCCTCGGATGCCTGCCAATTATCGGTCGAAGGAGAGCCGTTGCTCTGCCTGCATGAGCAAGAGTAGCCCAGGAGCGGGACGGGACCATGGCCGACCAAACAGCGCCGGCGTGGGTGCATGCGGAAATCGAGCTGACTCCCAAGGAGTACGAGCTGCTGCGGGCTCTGATCTACGCCCGGAGCGGAATCAACCTGGGCCCGCACAAGCAGCAACTGCTTCGAGCCCGGCTGGGCAAACGCTTGCGCAGCGGTCGGTTCACCTCCTACCGGGCCTACTACGAGTTCGTGCGAAACGACCCCACCGGACGGGAGCTCAGCGCCCTGATCGATGCCGTCTCCACCAACACGACCCATTTGTTTCGGGAGCGCCAGCATTTCGATTTCCTGGCCCAGTCCCTGAAAGCCAGGTTGGAAGACCGGCGCTGGTGCGCCGCCAACCAGCCCCTGCGCATCTGGAGCGCGGGCTGCTCCAGCGGCGAAGAACCGTACTCGATCGCCATGACCGTGGATGACGTGGTCGGCTCCAAGCTGGAGTGGAAAATCCTGGCCACCGACATCTCCACCCGCATGCTGGAACGGGCCAGAGCCGGACTGTATGAGGTCCACCGGCTGGGAACCGTGCCGGCCGGTTTCCGACAGCGTTACTTCATTCGCAGCCCAGCCAACGGCCCGACATCCGTCGAGGTCATTCCGCGACTGAAAAAACACATCACCTTCTCCTACCTCAACCTGATGGCGGAACGGTTCCCGTTCACGCACGGGTTCCATTACATCTTTTGCCGGAACGTGATGATTTACTTCGACCGGCTGACCCAGGAACGTGTGATCGCGAAGTTCACCGCCCATCTCCGACCCGGAGGGTATCTGATAGTCGGACACTCCGAGAGTCTGCATGGCCTCCAGCACTCGCTCCAGTATGTGCAGCCGACCGTTTACCGGAGACCCGGCTCATGACCGCCCGGCCGTCCGGCCCGATTCGCGCCCTGATCGTGGACGACTGCGGGCCGTGGGCCCGAAGCCTGACCGCGGAACTGGAGCAGGCCGGGGATATACACGCGGTCTGTATCGAGGGCGAGCTGGGCCAGTTGCGCGCCCAGCTTCTGCAATTCCATCCCGAAGTCATCGTCTTGGATCTTGGACTGCGGCAGGCCAGCCCCCTGGAGCTGCTGTCCAAGTTGCGAGCCTACTACCCGGTCCCGGTCATCGTGTCCGCCTCCGCCGACCAGGCCGCACGGGCCATCCAGGCCATGCAACGCGGTGCGCTGGAGGCGGTGCGCAAGCCGGACCATGGGACCCAGGACCTCCTCCGAGCCTTCGCTTCCGGACTGGCCGCGAAAATCCGCCTCGCGGCCTGTATGGCTCGACCGGTGCCACTGAGACCCCAAGGGGCGGCTCGGCTTTCCTCCTTCCGTGCGGCTGGACTCGAGCCGGGCGACTACCTGGTCGCCATCGGGGCCTCCACCGGCGGCACCAACGCCATCGAGACCCTGCTTCGACGGGTGCCCGCGGACTGGCCTCCCACGGTCATGGTGCAGCACATGCCCGCGGGTTTCACCGGTTCCTTTGCCGGGCGGTTGAACAGCCTCAGTGCCATCCAGGTCCGTGAAGCTGAGGAGGGGCAGGTAGTGCGGCCCGGTCAGGCGGTCATTGCCCGCGGCGATACGCATCTGGTCGTTCGACGGGCCGGCCGCCAGTGGTGTGTCCGCTACACGGACCAGCGTTTGGTGAACTGCCACTGTCCTAGCGTCGATGTACTGATGGACTCGGTGGCTACGGCGGCCGGTGCGCGAGGCGTCGGCATCTTGCTGACCGGCATGGGTGAGGACGGGGCCCGGGGCCTGTTGAAAATGCGCCAGGCCGGAGCGATAACCATGGCCCAGGATCAGGCCTCGTGCGTGGTCTACGGAATGCCCAAGGCGGCAGTCGAAATGGGGGCTGTGGCCGTGACCGCCCCGCCGCAGGACATGCCGGCCTTGGTTCTCCAGGCACTGGTGCAGCGCGGACCCCAATCCGCGCGCCCCCCGGGCTACCCATGGGCAAAGCCGGGCCGAATAACCCCCGACCCGATTCCACCAGCTCCGCGAGTCGGGTAGTTTGAATGCCATGCTCCAGCGCGAAGTCTCTACCGTTGGCCAGCCGACGCCGGCCGAGCCGGCCGCTGAGCCGACCCGCCTGCGCCTGTGCATCATTGTCGCTGCGCCGTCCTCGATCGAGGTGATCTATCGCGGGCGCCTGGAATACCTGCGCGAGCAGGGCTTCGACGTCACCGTAGTATGTTCACCTTCCGACCGGGACGATGCCATCCGGGCTCGGGGCGTCCGCTTGTATACCGCGCCACTGACGCGGGCCATTACGCCATGGAAGGACTTGCACGCCTTGTGGCGGATCTGGCGGCTCCTGCGACGCGAACGGTTCGATTTGGTGGAGGTGGGGTTTCCCAAATCGGCCCTGATCGGTTCGCTGGCGGCGTGGTTGGCCCGCGTCCAATGCACCATCCACATGCTGCACGGCCTGGCTTACGAGAACACTCGCGGCCTGCTTTTTCACCTGCTGCGCCTGTCGACCATCGTTCCTTGCCACTTGGCGGACGTTACCATCAGCGTTTCACCATCGGTCCGTCACCGGGCTCGGGCTGACCGGGTATGCCGTGACGACCGGATCATGGTGCTGGGCAGCGGGAGCTTCGGAGGAGTGGACCTGGAGCAGTTCTCGCCTGCCCGTCGTCATTTGGGCTGCTCGGTACGGACTGGCTTGGCTATCGGACCGGACCAGGTCGTGGTGGGGTACGGGGGCCGCCTTACCCGCCCCAAAGGTGTCGTCGAGCTGGTGACCGCGTTCCGCCAGGCCAGCAAGTCGATGCCCAATCTCGTGCTGCTACTGGTTGGCGACTACGAGGCTCGAGAGCGTCCGCCGGCCGAGGTCATCCAGTTTGTGGCCAACAGCCCGATGGTTCGCCATGTGGGCTGGCAGACCGACCCGGTGCCCTATTACGCAGCCATGGACGTGTTGGTTTTGCCCAGCCACCGCGAGGGCATGCCCACCGTGCTCTTGGAGGCGGCCGCCATGGGCCTGCCGACCATCGCCAGCGATGCGACTGGCTGCCGCGACGGCATGGTCGCCGGTCAGACCGGCCTTCAGTTTCCAGTTGGCGACGTGGCCACGCTACGGGACTGCATATTGAAACTGGCCGGCGATCCCGAACTGCGTCGTCGTATGGGCCAGGCCGGCCGACGCTGGGTCGCGGAACATTTCGATCATCGGCGGGTCTGGAAGCTGTACGCCGACGAATATCGCAGACGGGCACTTCAGGCCCGGCGTTGAGTTCGAGTGGATCGCTCCGTACGATGCGTCCATCGCGTGCGAATGGTTGCCCGGCCGGCGGATCGTCCCCCGCAGTGGGCCCCCTCGAGGAATGCTCCTGTTTCCGGCGCCGGGTTCGTCGAACTGATCGCATGAAGTGGTCTCCGCAAACCATCCGACTGGTTGATATCGCCTGCAAGGAAGACCTTGGTCGGGCCGGCGACATAACCTCGGCTTTGCTTCCGGAAAGCGCCGCCGAGATTACCGGACGAATAGTTGCCCGTCAGCGCGGCGTGGTTTGCGGGCTGGAGCTGGGGCCGCTGGTGTGCCGGGCTTTCGCCAAGCGTCTGGGCCGGCCGATCCACTTTCTGCCGGCCGGCGCCGGCCAGGCCGACTTCAAAGACGCGGACCACGTTTCCGCCGGCACTTGCGTCGCGGTGGTCCGGGGCCCGAGGATCGTCGTCCTGGCCTGCGAACGCACGTTGCTCAACTTTTTGGGGCGCCTTAGCGGGGTCGCCACCCTAACCCGCCGCTTCGTCGAACTGGCTCGCCGGGCAAACCCCGAGGTCGCTGTTTTTGACACCCGCAAGACCTTGCCCGGCTGGCGCGAGCTGGACAAGTACGCGGTCCGCTGCGGCGGCGGCACCAACCATCGGCACGGCCTCTACGACGCAGTGCTTCTTAAAGACAACCACTTGGCCGGCATCCCAACCGATCGCTTGGCGAGCTTCATTTCGGAGGTACTCGGCCGGCTGACGTTGAGGCCCGATTTTGTGGAAGTCGAGGTGGACAACCTCGAGCAAATGGCCGAGGTCTGCCGCGTGCCGGACGTAAATGCCGTCCTCCTGGACAACTTCACTCCAGAGCAATTGCGGGCCGCCGTCGATTATCGCAACCGCCTGGGATTGGCCGGGAAGCTGGCCCTGGAGGCCAGCGGAGGGGTCACCCTGGAAAATATCGGCGAGATCGCCGCCACCGGCGTCGACCGCATTTCCGTCGGGGCCTTGACCCATTCGGCCGCCTGGCTCGATCTGGGACTGGACTTCTGACCAACCACGGTCTGGGTCGGCGCCGGTATCGGCCGTTATCCCGCTTCGGGCCGGGTCAGGAGTGGTCGCAAATCGTCGGCAACCGCGTCGCAGGCGGCCGCAACTGCGGCTTGCCAATCCTGCCCGAAACGGGCCAGATAGGCCGGCTGACGAAACGCATAGATCACCGAGCGGGAGGCGTTGATGACCGCCCCACGTCCGCCGGGCAGAAAGCACGGACCGCAACTCTCCGCCGTCGCCCCCTGGGCACCGTAGCCCGGTACCAGCCACGGCGTGCGCGGCAGAGCGGCCCGCAGCGCCGCCGTGCTGGCCGGATCCTTCGGCGCCACGACCGCTCCCACGCACGACAGGCCGCAGTTGCCGATCAGGCCAGGCTGATCACCCCAGCGGCGAACCAACTCCGCCAAATGCTGATAGAAACGAAGCTCCTGGCCGAACTCGTGGACCTGATCGGCACCGGGCTCGGATGGTCGGACCAGCACATACACGCCTTTCCCTTCCTCCCGAGCCAGCTCGATGAACGGTCTTACGGCGTTTTCGCCGAGGTAGCCCGCCACGGTCACCGCATCGGGGATGCATTCGGCCGGCACGTCCTCCAGTGACGGCCTGGCCAGGTGACCGCGGGCGTAGAGCTGAGCGGTCGAGCCGATGTCGCCACGCTTGATATCGCCGATTACCAGTAGACCGCACCGGTGTGCGTGGGCCACCATGCGGTAGTACGCACTCAGCCCTTCGCCATAGAAAGCCTCGAAGAAGCCGGCATTGATTTTCACTGCCGGCACCCGCCGCGCCACCAGCTCGATTATCCGACGTGAGAAGGACTCGATGGCCGCGACCGAAGTTGACAATCGCCGATCAGCCGGCTGAAGTTCCTGGGGCAGGTACTCCAGGACGGGGTCGATTCCGACCACGGCCGGCGTCGCCCGCGCCTGCACAGCCACGGCCAGGCGATCGGCAAAGTGCTCAGCCACGCCGATTACCGCCTCACGCGCTCAGCACCGGTGGTGATCTCCACCGGCTGAGTGCTCCTGGCAGCGCCCTGAGAAACCGCGCCCGCGTCGGTGGAAATATCGGGCCTGCCAGCCGCCAACCCATCCGCGACCCCGCCTAGTTCGCCTTTCAGCGGGCTGTCAAACGTGCCAGCACTTCGCGCTCGTGGCCCTCCGGCCGCACATTCTGAAAACAGTGCTCGACACGCCCGTGCGGGTCGATCAGAAACGTCGTCCGAGCAACGCCTGCGGAAATCGTTCCCTGCCGGCGTTTCTCCACCCACACCCCGTAACGCTCGGCCACCTGGTGACCGTCGTCGGAAAGCAGCGGAAAAGTCAGCCCATACTTAAGTGCGAAACTCCGGTGACTCTCCACCGAATCCGGCGAAACGCCTAGAACCACGGCGTCGCAGTCGGCAAACTCGCCAAGCCGGTCGCGAAAGCCACACGCCTCAACCGTGCAGCCCGGACTGTCGTCCCTGGGGTAGAAGTACAGCACCACGCGCCGTCCGCGGTAGTCTGACAGGCTGTGGGTTCGCCCCATTTCGTCCGGCAGCGAGAAGTCGGGGGCTGCGTCGCCGACCTGCAACCTCGGCATCGGCGGAGCCCTGCCCAGGGGCACTGCTTCCGCATCCACGGTAGGACCCGACGATGTGTCTGGGCTGTCGAACTCTGACTGGGGAGCGCCTTGCGGTTGCGACGCGGGCGGCGTGATCGGCTCGGCCTCGACGACCGGAGGCGGCGTCACCGGCGGCGCGACCGGCTGGGGCGGCAGTTGCGGCCTGGGGCGAGCGACCCGCTTGCGCAGGCCCGTCGCGGCTCTCTTGGCCGGCGCCCTGGCCGCGCGTTTGACCTTCCGGGCAACTTTTTTCCTGGCGGCCTTCGTCACTCGTTTCGACTTGCGCGCCGCTCGCAAGCGCTTCGCAACTTTCTTGGTCGCTTTTCGCCTGACGACTTTGGCTCGCTTGGTCCCGCGTCGGGTAGCCTTCTTCTTTGCCATGGCGCTCCCTCGTGAAGAAGTGCAGAAACGGTCAGATGCACACCCTTTCCCGGCCGGCCTGGTGCCGACCGATCCGCCCTTTTGGCGGCCACAGATTATGCCCAGCGGCGGTGACGGTCACAACTGTCGCGGCAGGTATTCTTCGTATGGCAGTACGGCTGAGATTGCGCCCGCCAAGCGGCTGGTTGGAGGTGGCGAGAAACGGATCTCCGTAACCGCGCACGGCTACCCGATTGCGGAACACCCCTCGTGCCCGGCACCTTTGCTCAGCGCTCCAGGCGGGACTTGCGTTGGCCGACCCTGCTCGGTCTTGGATCAGTCCCCACTATCACGCCGGACTCTGGCCTGGCCAGGTATCGGGAAGGCTTGGCGGGCAGTACTCCGCCGATCTGAGCCGGTAGTGGATGCGCCGCAGTCGCCGGGCCGCCCCACCCAGCGACGCCGACGCCGCGGGTCGCCGCTCCGCGAATGCTTGCAGGCCCACCGCGGCCACTCATGGCGGTCCGGACCCCACCCCACCACGAGCCGATGGGTGCGCCGGGCTGTAGCCACAACTCGTTGTATGGTAAGAACTTGAATTCGACCGCCGGTTGACCGATTGCCGCCGCCTCCTGGGGGGTAAGCTCGGGCTCCTTCAGAATTGGAACGAGCCGCGGCCCGGCTGGAGCGGCCGGCCTCTCCACCGCGACGGTTATCGGTACGCTCGGCTCGGCGGCGGCAATCGTCGGTAGCTCGTCGTGGCTGGGGGCGACCGTCACGGCCGCGTTGTCGCCGACGCATCCCACCAGCCAGCAAGCGATCGACAACGCCAAAATGGTCGGGACGTGACGGATCGGGTACCGTGACTTGCTGGCCGCGGGTCGCATGCCCCATCGCTAACCGATTCCCATGAAGTTGGCAAGCAGTTTATCGCCTTCGCGGGTCAGAAAACTCTCCGGGTGAAACTGGATGCCGTCGAGGGGCCACTGCCGGTGGCGGATCGCCATGATCTCCGTTGGGTCATCCTGGCAAGTCGCGCTAACCACGAAATCTTTCGGCAGCGTGCCCGGTTGGATGACCAACGAGTGGTAGCGGGCGGCCTCGAACGGGTTGCTCAGGCCCCTGAAAATGCCCTGCCCGTCGTGGCAAATCAGACTGGTCTTGCCGTGCATGAGCCGTCGGGCCCGAACTATCCGGGCACCGTACACATAGCCGATGCACTGGTGCCCCAGGCACACGCCCAGCAGCGGCACCCGACCGGCAAAGTGACGGATCACCTGCTTGCTGATCCCACCCTGAAGCGGCGTGCACGGCCCGGGCGAGATGATGATCCGCTCCGGTCGTTGAGCCTCAAGCTGTTCGACGCTGATCCGGTCGTTCCGATAAACCTGGATTTCCAGGCCCGGCTCCAGCCCGCCGATCCGCTGCACCAGGTTGTAGGTGAACGAATCGTAGTTGTCGATTATGACGATCCTCACCCGCACTCACCAGCCCGGGGCCCACATGTATAGCAATTGCGGCGAAGGATTAGTCAGCCAATCCGGCAGCTCCACGTTGATCAGGTTGACCTGGCCCGTGGCACCGTCAGTGTGAGAATAGATGTTCGCCCGGTAAGCCAGCGGACGCCCGTACTGAACCACTTTTACTTTCAATCCGCCAATCCCGGCGGCCTGCTTGGCCGCGATGATGGCATCGTGCGGCGTGCCGATCGCGTCGACCAGCCCGCATTCTTTGGCCTCTGGTCCCAGGAAGACTCGCCCGTCGGCCAATTGCCGGAGCCGCTCCGGAGGCACATTCCGGCGGGCCTGGCCCACGACCGCCAGGAAGCGTTCGTACATTCCGTCGATCAATCCCTGGAATACCGCTCGTTCGCCTTCGTCCATCTCCCGGAAGGGCGAACCCATGTCCTTGAAGGCCCCGCTCTTGATGACGTTCATGCGCAGCCCGATCTTGAGCATCGTGCCCGAGATTTCCGGGGCGATCATGACCACACCGATGCTACCGGTGACGGTGGTCGGCAGGGCGTAGATCCGGTCGGCCGCGCAGGCCAGGTAGTAGCCGCCGGAAGCTGCCACGTCCAGCAGCGCAGCGATGATGGGCTTGCCGGTCCGCTGCCGGAATCGGCCCAGCTCGGCGTACATCAGGTCGGTGGCGGTGACCCCGCCGCCCGGGGAGTTGATCCGCAGCACGACCGCCTTGACGTTGGGGTCGCGGGCGGCCTTATCCAGCTTCTCGGTCAGCAGCGAGACCGGGTTCTCGCCGGCAATCCCCAGCAGCGAGGCCGAGCGGGTGTTCTGCAACACCCCGTCCACATCGACCAGCGCGATCTTCCGGGTCGCCCAGACGCTTTCGCTCAGTACGACTTCCTCGGTCAGCCCCTGTTTGGCCGGCACCGGCGTAACCACGAACGAGGTCGGACCGCAACCGGCCAGCAGCAGGAAGGCCGCGCACGCGATCACAGCCACGTAGCCGCCGCCCCGGCCTGCCGATCCGGTCCTCGCACATACTGCCGGAGGCCAAGTCGCCGACTTGACCGCCAACCCTGTCCCGTCACTGGTGGATGCCGTCAGTTCAGCAGCACCGATGCAGCTTACAGACTCTCTCATGGCGACTCCCGTTGGCTGGCGACCGCCGGTCATCTATACTGCACCCACGGCCGACTTGACTGGCTGGCAGAGGTGCATCAGCCGGGATGATACGAGTTTCCGCCCGCGATTTCGACCGGGCCGTGGAGCAGGCCCTGGCGGCATTGCCGCCTGAGTTCCGCCGCTACCTGGAAAACGTCATCATCGAAGTTCGTGGCCGCCCCGACCGCAAGCTGATGAAAGAACACGGTGTGCCGGACGACCTGCTGGGGCTGTATCTCGGCGTGCCCCTGGAGGAGAAAGGGCCAGCCCAGCCGCCGGTGCCGGTCCCCGACCGAATCCTGATCTTCCGCGATAATCTGTGTGAAATGTGCGAATCCTGGGACGAACTCGTGGAAGAAATAGGGACGACCGTACTCCACGAAATCGGGCATCACTTCGGGCTGGACGAGCAGCGGCTGGAAGAGCTGGGCTTTGAGTGAGGGCAGTTGTGGAGAGCGACTATTCAAGATGCGGGAAGCGCGGGTGCGGGCGGTGCTCGCCGGCCGCGACCGTTGGGCGCCGGGACTGGTCGGGTTGGGCCTGTCTGTTTATGGCGGGGGCGGTCGGATTAACGGGGCCGGCGGGCGCGGCTGGTCAGTCCTTGCCGGGGCCAGTCCACCCGTCGACTACCCAGTCGCAAGTCAGGGCTGAAAAGGAGCGCCAAGCGCAGGCCACCGCCCGGCGGCTGTGCGAAGCCGGCGCCAGGTACCTCTTATCGGCCCAGCAGGCCGACGGCGGCTGGGCTTCGCAAACCGGGCCGGGGGTGTCGGCCCTGGCGCTGAAGGCCCTGATTCAGGAGCCGGGCGTCGGGCCGCAACATCCGGCAGTCCGACGCGGGCTGGAGTTCGTGCTCCGCTCGCAGCGCGAGGACGGAGGCATTTACTCGGCCGAAGGCCTGCTGAAAAACTACGAAAGCAGTGTCGCCCTGGCCACCCTGGCCGCTCTGGGCGACCCGGCCTACCGGCCGCAGATCGCCGCCTTGCAGAAGTTCCTGATCGACAACCAGTGGGATGAGGGCGAGGGCAAGTCGTTGGACGATCCCTGGTATGGCGGCGCCGGCTACGGCCAGGGCAAGCGCCCGGATTTGTCCAACACTCAGATGATGCTGGAGGCCCTGCACGACAGCGGCCTGCCGCCAGATCACCCGGTCTACAGGAAGGCGCTGGCGTTCATTCAACGCTGCCAGATGCTCGGCGAAAACAACGACCAGGTGTTTGCGAAAGGGTCGCGGCAGGGGGGGTTCATCTACAGCCCGGTCAACGGTGGCGAAAGCAAGGCCGGCCTGATCGAAATCGACGGACGCACCGAGCTGCGCTGCTACGGCTCGATGACCTACGCCGGCTTCAAGAGCATGCTGTATGCCGGCTTGAGTCGTAATGATCCCCGGGTCCAGGCCGCCCTGAGCTGGATTAAACAGCATTGGACACTGGATTCCAACCCGAACTTCCCACAGGCCCAGTCCGAGGAAGGGCTCTTCTATTTCTACCATGTGTTCGCGCGGGCTTTGCAGGCCTGGGGCGAGCCGGCGATTGTCGACCAGACCGGCCGGGAGCATGTCTGGCGATCTGAGCTGGTCCACAAGCTGGCCGACATTCAGCGACCGGATGGAAGCTGGGTCAATGCCGCCGACCGGTGGATGGAGGGGCTGCCCGAGCTGACCACCGCTTACGCCCTGCTGGCCTTTCAGGCCGCCTATCCCGCCTCGCAGTAAGCTCGGCGGCTCGTCGGCCGCGTTCCATCATGCCCGGCCGCGGCTAGTCAGCGCCGCCGGCGATCGCCGGCCCGACGATCTCCACCTCCCGCACGCAGTCGATAACCGTCCCGTCGACCCATTTGATCGCCGCAACGACCCGGTCGCCGAACTTCGGCGGCGCGGGCGGGCCGCCGCACATCGCATCCACTTCCTTCTTGATTTCCTGGATCGGACGGATGGGCAGCCTGGACCCAGACTCTTTTATCGCGGTGAGCAGGTCCTGGCGGCGCGGGTTGATGGCGATGCCGCGCTCGGTGACGATCACATCGATCAGCTCGCCGGGTCCGCAAAGGGTGGTCACGCGGTCCACGATGACCGGGATGCGGTCGCGGACCGCGGGGATGGGCAGGATCACGCACGGGCTGGCCAGGCAGTTCTGCCAGCCGCCGATCCCGTGCAGCACCCGCCCGTCAGAGTGGGTGACGACGTTGGCATTGAAATCGACATCGACTTCGGTCGCGCCCAGGACGGCGACATCGACGAAGGTGGCGAAGTGCCCCTTGCCGTGCCAGTTGTAGCTGGTGAAGGGGCTGGTCATCACGTGCCGCGGGTTATCGCGCATCGAGCGGACGCCGTCCAAGTCGAAGGTCTGGCCGTCGAGGATGTAGTCGGTGAGGCCCTCGTTGAGCATTTCGACCAGGTAGCGGGTGCTGCCGCCGCGGATGAACCGGGCCTTGACGCCGGCCTGTTTCATATACTCCCGCAGGTAGATTGCGAAAGCCAATGTGGTCCCCCCGGCCCCGGCCTGGAACGAGAAGCCATCCCGCATGATCCCGACGTCGCGGACAAACTGGGCGGCCATCTCGGCGATCATCAGTCGGTCGGGGCTCTTGGTCAGCTCGGTGGTGCCGCTGACGATCTTGCTGGGGTCCCCGATCGTGTCCAACACCACCACCTGATCGACGTTGTTCCCCTGAATCTGCCACGGGACGCAGGGGAACGGCACCAGGTTATCGGTCACCATGATCACATGGTCGGCGTACAGCGAGTCCACCAGGCCGAACCCCAGACCCCCGCAGGCTGAAGGACCGGTCGTTCCGTTGCCATTGCCGAACGGATCGCAGGTCGGCGCGGCCAGCACCGCAATGTCGATGTGCACCTCACCATCCTGCACTGCCTGCCAGCGCCCGCCGTGAGATCGCAGCACGCCCATGCCATGCATCTTCCCGGCCGAGCAAAAATCCCCCAGCGGCCCGTTGAGGCTGCCCTCGATCCGATCGATTACGCCAGATTCCAGCAGCGGGATCAGCGGAGCATGGCAAGGGAAACACGCGGACGGAAACCAGACCAGGTCCTTGACGCCCAGCTCCGCCGCCGCCTGAAAGAGCGGAACCGCCACCTTATCGCCGTTACGGAAGTGATGGTGGGTCGAAATCCGCATGCCGTCGCGCAGGCCGGCATTTTTCAGCGCGATCTTGAGGGCTTCGACTGCGCTGGAACATGCGGCGGCGCGGTCCGGAATCTGGGAACGTCCGAACGTCAAAGCGGCCCCCGGCGCCATCCCCTGGCCGCCACCTTCCCC